>DGSJ01000007.1 GCA_002393905.1 Caryophanales bacterium UBA4365 | reverse complement strand
AAAGCTATTTTAAAGAATCTTGTTGTCTCGAATAAACAAGGAGAAAAACGTATCGTTCATGGTTTTGGAGAGAACAAATCTTTTTATGTTGGTTCCTTCGATGATGCGGATCATCAATCAAGAAATAGTGCTACATCAAACGCATTTTATGTTGTCTCGGAACTATACAAAAAAGATGAATCTCTAGTGAAGAATGTTCTTAAAGCATTCGAGGATTTAGATTCACCATATGGAATTAGAACATTCGACAAGTATTTTGATTTATCAAACGCTTCTTGTGTTGGACGCATTGTTAATCTTCCAAAAGGGACTGCAGAAAATGCTGCGACCTATATTCATGGTGCAATGTTCTGCGTTAAGGCTTTGGCAATGCTTAACGAAACAGAAAAAGCCTTTGATCAAATCTTCAAATTAATTCCAATTACTCACAAGCAAATTTCAGTGTCCAGTTTTGTTATGCCTAACTCGTATGGATACAATAAGGAACTAGAAATTGATGGTCAAAGTATGAACGACTGGTATACCGGAAGTTCGAATACATTTATTAAAGTCTTAGTCGATGATATTTTTGGTATTCATCCAGGAATTGCTGGTCAAATTACAATTAAACCAATCAGCAATATTCCAGTAAAACATGCATCAATTCGCATGCATATTCAAAATAAGGTTATTGAATTGGATTACTCCAATTTGAATAAACATGAACGTTTAATTAATAATGAAAAAGTAAAGGAGGTCACATTTGATTTGAACAAGATTAATGAAAAACTAATCTATGTTAAAGTCGAAGAATAGGATCAATGAAAAAAGCATTATTTCTTAGCGCTGTTGCAGCATTAATGGTTGTTGCCGGATGTAGCAAAACTGATCCAAGTAAAACAACCACTAATACTTCAACCCCAACAAGCCAATCATCCTCTTCTAAACCTAGCGTTATACCTCAATCATTGAGTGTTACAACTCTACCAAAGACAGAATATAAAGTTGGCGAAATTTTCACAGTTGAAGGAGGCGTAGTTACCGTCACTTATTCTGATGCAACAACACAAACATTTCAACTTACTGACGGAATGGTTCCAAGTGCACCATCAACAGCTGTAATTGGAGAACACATTGCTGTTAATGTTTCCTATTTAGGATTGACAACAAAATATTATATCAACATTGTTGATAAAGTAACTCCAACAATAACTATCTCCTGTAATGGGGATGTACTTGATCTTAGTGAAAACCACTGGACAAAAGGATCGCCGGCGGCCTCACTTTATTTATCCGATGAAGTTCCAACAATGTCGTATACAATTTCTAACGATTTAACCGCGACAGTTTCTTATATTGTTGTCGATGCAGATGAACAGGAAATTTATAATGATTCAACACTTCCATCTCCTTTATTAGAAGGAACATATACGTATAAAGTTAGTTTTGCTGAAACTGCAGATTATAAGCATGTTTCACAATATGCTTTATTCAAAGTTACATTAAAAACATATCCAACATTAACATTTAGCTATGGTGGACATGACCTTGATTTATCTACATCCCACTGGGTGGAAAGCGCATCTAAGGTTTATTGCCCAAGCGAATTACCAAATGTCGAATACACAGTAACTCCAACAGTTGGAGCGAATGTAAGCTATGTTGTTAAGGATGACAATGAACAAGAAATTTATTCTGGAACATCCCTTCCAGATCCAATTGTTGCCGGTGTTTATGTTATGACCGTTACAACTGTTGAGACTGATGATTATCTTCCAGTTTCGAACTATGTCCTCTTTAAGATGACTGACCAAGAAAAAGTTACTCCAACACTAACACTTTATTGCAATAGTGAAGCTTTAGATTTATCAAGTTCGCACTGGACAAAAGGATCTCCAGCAGCTTCGATGTATTCCTCGGCTGAAATGCCAACGCTCACTTACACAATCAGCGATTCTTTAACAGCTACAGAATCATGGGTTGTTACCGATTCCAGTACAGAAGCAGAGCTTTATAGTGGTGATACACTTCCATCACAATTAATTACTGGTACATACTGCTACAGAGTCAGCTATGCTGGTAGTGATGATTTTAAACCAGTTTCCAACTACGCACTCTTCCAAGTTACAGTTTCCAGCCAAGTTGCTCCAACTGTTCAAATCATTTATGACGGTGCTGTCTTGTCTTTTACAACCGGTGCTCACTGGTTAAGTAATGAAGGATGGTCTCAAAGTAAAATTAGTCGCGATGATTTCAAGAACAAACTCAATTGGCAAGTTGTTTATAATGATTCTCCAGTTTCCGTTGGATGTGACACTCAAATTGAAGTTGATGAAGTTGTTCAACCTGGATGGGATATTGATACATGTGCTGCTGGTACGTATACATTACGTGTTACATCATTAGAAACAGAAGATTTCTTTAGTGCAAATAACTATGTCACATTCATCATTGAAGATTAACTAAAATGAAACACGGAATTGTTTATTTACCAAAGAATAGAAATCCAAAACCAGTTAAATGGCTTTGTGTTTGTGCACACCAAGACGATAATGAAATAATGGCGGTGGATGGTATCCTTAAAGGATATGAAAGCAATGATAACTCCTTTGCCCTTGTTGTTACCGCTGATGGAGGTGGATCCGCTCGTACTGGAGCCTATAAAGACTACACTGATGAGATGATGAAGAAGGTTCGCATTGAGGAACAAAAAGAAGCTTCCGAAATTGGTCATTATCATTCCTTATATCTCCTTGGTTACCCATCAAGGGAAATCAAAGATGGAAAGAACTATGAAATCGTTGATGACTATATCGAGATTATTAAAGAGCTTAAACCTGAAGT
>DGSJ01000002.1 GCA_002393905.1 Caryophanales bacterium UBA4365 | reverse complement strand
CAACAAGATTCTTTAAAATAGCTTTTCCAAGCAATTCTCTAATCTTTAAATATTTATCTCCTTCAACTCCAAATACACCGCAAATCTCGGCCATTTCCTTTAAATTACGATATAAATGAAGTGATGCCATGGTTGAGACACCATTACCGAATCGTTCATCTTCTTTATCGGTCGTGCCTAGTCCATCCACTGCATCATTCCAATCGCCATATAAAGCTTTTAAACATCCAGACTCTTCATCAATGTTAGAGATTAAATAATTCATGATTCTTTCAAGATGTTTGAAAACATTATCTTTCTCTTTTGTGAGTCTGGCTTGATTTCTTCCTAAAAGTTCAATGTATCCGCATTGTTCTTTAAGAATAGATTTATCTTGTGTATAGCACAAATACTTATGAACTAATGAAATCAACCATTGTCCTTGATCAATGAATTCTCTGTTATCGGTAAGGAAAAGTCCATCACTTTGAGGTTCACTAAATTGACGTGGAGGACGTCCAGAAACATCGATGTAGTTTAATATGTGAATGATTTTCTTCCGCGCTGTTTTTGGATCCCAAATTAGGAAAGCTTCTATCATTTGAGCAGCATCTCTAACACCAAGTAAGGACTGGCTAGAATTCTTTGATTTTGCACAATAATCAACCTGGTTAATTACCGAATGAACAAACTTGTTAAATAAAGAAGAATCCACTTTTGCTGGTGAAAATTCATTAAATTTGATTTGAATGTTCTTTGTTTTAGATGCTTTTTTATAATTTGATTCAAGTTCTTCAAACGACTTTTCATTGCCTTCATAAACTGGAATTTCACTAAATTCATTCTTAGAATACTTTAAGCAGTACGAATATTTTTTTCTTTCCTTAGGATTAAGATTGAGTTTGATTAAATCACCGTAAATGGATTGATCAATAAACGAGGTCGTATCTTTCTCTTGAATCTCGCCATTCCTTAAATTGATTGAAGAGTTAATTGAAGCATTTTTATCTCCAACATAATTCATTCTAGATGTTGTCTTAATATGTTTATCTTTGAGATTTGTTTGAATAAGGGAGTAGTTAAATAAGTGGACAGAACGAGATAGATCTTCTTTTGTGGTAATTAAAGCTCCACAACTAACAAGTTTAGAGGTTTTAAACCATTTGGCTTCTTCGCTTTCAAAATTACTATGTAAAAGAAGTGGGTTTAGATAATTTGATAAATATACTTCTTTATTTTTACTCGATAAATTCATGACTCCAATGTCATAAATAAAGACCTTATCTAATGATAAAGAAACTTTCACATAGAAAAGAATTCTTTTATATTCACGGAAGTAGACCGCATACGTTGGAGTAAAGACAGTGAGTTTAGAAACGTCTAAACCAAAGATCGTATCATTCACTCCTGTAATAGAGAAATAATCATAATGATATTTGTTTTTCATGCCTCCAAAGAAGGCCAGATAACTTTCTTTTCCTTCAAGTGTTTGAGGGAAGATATAAAAAGAAGACTCGTTAAGAGTTAAATATCCAGAAGCATACGCCCACAATGTTCTTCCATCAAAAGAATATGGGTAACGCATATCACCATTTTTGTTTTGGGTGACTACGATTGAGTCGTGTCCAAGGAAGAATGCTCCCGAAGGTAGTTTGTCTTCTTCTTTACTTTGTAAAACTACTCTTTTAGCTTTCTGATATAAACGATATAAAGAGTCTTCTTGATTCATTTTAATTGATTAAATATTGACGGAATTACACCAAGTATCCCAGTTACCGTTAACGTTGTTCCAAATTGTTTCAAACGCTTTATTAACGTCTTCGGTTCCGTTAATTAATTCAATAAATGGACGTTTGTGGGTCCAGAAGTCAACTTTATTATTTAAATAAAGAGGACTATTAGAAAAATCAGTGAATCTCTTAGTGTGATTATTCTTGTATTCGATGATTGATTTCACGAACGGATCTGAGAATTCATCAACATTGAACGGACCAGTCGATAAATCAAAACCTAAGAAACCATGCGCTTTATTTGCGAAGACTTTAACCATTTCATCACTAGCAAGGACTTTTAAGAAGGACTTTGCTAAATCCGGTTTAATTGTTGATTTTGGAATAACAACGAATTGGTCTTCACCAATGGTGTATGAGCATCCAGCGTTTGCTGGATCAGCTCCTCTAGCTAGTGGGGTAGGCATCATACGGAGTTGGAATTCGGCTGGAAGTTCACCTGCGTAGTTAAAGATTTCGTTATAGCACCACTCGCCATTAAACATCATTGCTCCTTCACCATTCATAAATCTTGTTTGAGCATCAATGTTATTCGCTTGCATATCACTTGCTGCAGCGATATTAGCTCCTAAATCGGAATCGTGTCCGAATAACTCGTACCAAAGACCTGTTGCATCTTTGAGTTTGCTATATGTTTCGCCAACACCAGGAACATTTGCCACATTAAAGTTATTTTTACTGTTTCTAGTGTATTGTTTAAATTCGTTTATGGCATCTACACCAGCTAATTGAGCCCACCATGTATAGACAGCGTAATCAAAGTAGTCGGTGTTATCACCAGTATAGATAAATGGTTTCACTTTCTTGTTTTTACTACCTGGGACAGGTCTATTTTCAGCAATAATTTGTTTACAAAGATCTTTTAATTTATCAAATGTTGTTGGAACAGACCAGCCATACTTATCAAAAAGATATTCGTTGTACAAAATACCACCAACACCTGCTGTCCATGGAAGACGATAAGCATGTTGTTCGCCGCTATGATTTGTTAAATATAGAGAGTTACGATATTCAACAGAAACCTTATCTTTAATTTTTACTCCGTCAACTTCTTCTTCAATTAAATCGTCTAATGGAAGAAGATATTCGGCGACTTCACGCCAGCCTAAACCAGTGGAAATATAAATATCGTCATAGTTGTCGCTTTCACGAATATTCCCTTCGAATGTGCTATCGGCACTAGCAGTTAAATTTAGGTCAACATCTTTATCTGGGTTTTGAGCCTTCCAGATTTTCACTGCTTCTTGAATCCATTCCTGACCATAACCTTTATCCAAACAAACAATGTTTAGACAGTTAACATCATTCTTTTTACTACAACCACTTAGAACTCCAACAGAAAAAGCTAGGAGAGCTGGAAGAGCAACAATTGAGTGAATTTTTTTCATAATTATCCCCTTTTTTTAGAAAGTGAAAATATTATACTTTTATTATACCTTATAACGTTGTTTTTACAATTATTAATTAAAATTACATTAATTTATTCATCATCTAAAATAATTTGTTATTAAAGGTTTCTTGAATTACAATTAAAATATGTTAAAGGTGTCTCAGCGATTCCTAATCTCCTGTTTGGGAGTCTTTTGTTTAACCTCTTGTGCGGCAGCAAAAGAACAAGCATTAGGAATCGAAGAAAGTGGAAATCACGCATATATTGAAGGCATTGAACTCGATTATAAAAACGCCTTCTTTGATGACTTTGCTAACGGATTAGACCGTAAATCCTGGTACATTTGTAAATCCGCTTGGGGTAAAAATAATGGAGGCGTTCTTCCAGATAATGTCATGTACACCGATGATGGTGTGCTTGTTTTACGTGGCAACGGACTTCATTATTCCCAAGGAGAACTCCATGGAATTGGAGACCGTAAAGACGGATCAAATACAGGTGGTGTTATCATCTCTACTTTCACCGTTGGTCCAGGACACTATGAAGCAAAATTTAAACCACTTCCACGAATTGGTGCATGTACCGCATTATGGACATACGCAAACAAATTCATTGAAGATGAAGATCATTCACCAAACCACGAAATTGATATTGAAATGCCAGGTGGTAAAAACACATCTCAAAAAGCAACTTTCAAATGTTGCTTGTTTACGAACTGGACGAAGACTAAAGTCTATGATAGTACAGATGTAATCCTAGCCCAAAAAACAAACAACAAAGTCGTTGATTTAAACGATGGAGAGTACCATGTGTTTGGTTTTGATTGGTATACTAATCCAACCTGTGTTGTCTACTATATTGATGGAGTAATCACTCGTATTTCATCAAGTAAAACGTTCTGTCCAACAATGACTGGAAGACTTTGGATTGGAAACTGGTTCCCAGAGTCATTTGTTGGTACGGCAAATTTTGAAACAGACTACATGCTCGTCGATTACGTGTCATATATTCCTTTTAAAAATCAACCGTACGATGCGTATGTGCCTGATGTAACAACAGAAATTGCTCGCGATAACGAATATCCAACCACTCCGGTCACCTTACCGATTGTTAACAAACTCTCCAATGGAGATTTTGAATACTTTGATCGTTTAGATGTCCAAAAAGGATATGGTTGGATATTTGATACATTAAACGATGAAACGAAACCTGTTAATGAAGTTTGCTATCTAGAAAAAGGCGTTGGTTCTTTAGGCACAGTTGGAGCTGTCATCAAAGATGGAGGGCTTCTAATGTCTGAGATTGATAGTATCTATGAAGGAATGACTTATCGTCTCAAATACAAAGCTCAATCAACATCCTCTAATACAATTATGTCAATCGAGTATCTTAATGCTGGAGAAACAATCATCTCTCAAAAAGATTATCCAATTACAACAACGACATTAACGGAATACACACAAGAATTTACTGCTCCAAAAGGAACAAACAAAATTGTTATTAACGTCTATAACAACCAAGGTGAATCACAAACAACTATTGTTGATGATTTTGTTTTGAATAAGGTGTAAACATGGAAGACTTATCAAACATTCAAACTGCTGTTACCACTGCTCAATCCTATAAGGATCGTTCAAAACGTTTTAAATTGTCTAAGAAAGCTAGAGATTATATTTTCGTTGCTCTAATGCTTTTATATCCGGTTCTACAATTTGTTTTGATTTGGTCGTTTGTTAACATTCAATCCTTACTTAACGCCTTCCGTTCAACTGATGTTGTTACTGGAAACGTTACATATGGATTCCAAAACTTTGCCGAATTCTTTAAAAACTTATTTAATAACCCGTCTCATAACAATGGAACAACATGGATCAATGATACCGCTGTTGTCTTAGTTAACTCGCTTGCAGTTGGCATTATTACTGTCTTTATTTCATTGCCTTTATCCTTGATAACAGCATATTTCCTACACAAGAAGATGCCATGTTCCCATATTTTTAGAGCAATCTTTTTCTTACCAAACATTATTCCAGTTGTTGCATTAACATTTGCGTTCAGAATGACAATCCATAGTGATTATGGATACATGTATAACTTCTTCTTATCGCTGGGATTCCCAGAATCATTTATCACGAAAACACCTTATTCCATCCTCATCGTGATTATCTATTTAATCTGGGCTGGTTTAGGTTATAACGTTATCTTAATTTCTGGAGCGATCGGAAGAATTCCCAAGGAATTATTTGAATCGGCTCAACTTGATCACGCTGGATACTTTAAAGAATTTGTCCACGTTGTTATTCCGTGCATTTGGCCAACAGTTGTTACACTGATTGTTCTTGGTATGACAAACGTTCTAACGTTGTACCTACAGCCAATGTTACTTGTTGGTGAAAACTATCCAAGCGCTTATACGATTTCAGAAGAAATCTTCTTAGCTGCGCATAGCGGAACAACTTCAAAATATGAATCTGCTGCAGCATTTGGTTTGCTCATGTCTCTTATTTGGGCACCAGTGATTTTGCTAACTCGTAAATTCTTATCAAAGAAATATCAGGGGGTTGATTATTAATATGGAAGACTTAAGTAATCAATATCTTGGTGTTACCAGACAAAAGAAGAAAGATGTTGGATACCACGTTGGCAAGTGGATTGTTTTCATCGTCTTTGTTATTTACGCGGTCACATTACTCTTCCCGTTCTTGTGGATGATTGTTCAATCATTCCGTCCAAGTAAAGACTTTATTAAAGATATCTTTGGTTTACCATCTGAGTTCTACGGAAAGAACTTCTCCGAGGTTATTAAAACTAAGATCGATGGGCAAACCATTGGGAACATGTTTTTAATGAGTTTGCTCATTACTACGCTTGGAACATTTATAAATGTTTTCTTATCGACGATTGCAGCTTATTGTTTAGCTAAGTTCAAATTCCCTGGAAGAAAGATTATTTATGCCGTTGCGATCTTTACAATGATTGTGCCGATTGTTGGTACTCTTCCCGCTCAAGTCCAAATGATGGATGCGTTTAACCTGAAAGGCGATAACGGATTTATGGGTGTACTCTTCTTATACTCTGGATGCTTTGGCTTTAACTTCATCTTGTTATATTCTTCATTTGTTTCAATTTCTGATTCATATATTGAGGCTGCATCTATTGATGGAGCAGGAAGATTCAAAACATTCTTTAAGGTAATTCTACCTCAAGCAAGAGGCTCAATTATTGCTTGTTCAGTTTTACAAGCTTTGGCGTTATGGAACGATTATTCCACTCCATATTTATTCCTTCCACGTGGTCACACCACCCTTGCTGTTGGTTTAAATCAAATCCAAACCGCAACAAAAGGAAACTATCCAATGATGTTTGCCTCAATGCTTGTCGCGATTATTCCTGTCTTAATTCTCTACTTATGCTTCCAAAAGAAGATTATTGAATCAACCAATGCAGGAGGCCTTAAAGGATAATGAAAAAGATCTTTCTTGTTCCTTTACTAGCTCTCCCTCTTTTAATCGGCTGTTCAAAATCAACTGATCAACTTTCTTTTGCTCAATCAGAATACTCCATTCAAAGCGGAGATAAAGTCACGATAGAGCAAGATGTTGAAGTGACATATGAATTCCTATCAAAGGTGCCGGATGATGTTCGATTAGATAACAAGACTGGTCTAATCACCTTTGATAGCAATTTAAATGCAGTTAGACAAGTTTATTATCGTGCATTCACTGATGACAA
>DGSJ01000054.1 GCA_002393905.1 Caryophanales bacterium UBA4365 | reverse complement strand
TTCCAGAATGGTACATTGATTCATGTAACAAGATTAAATATATGTTCCCAAAAGCTCACGCTGTTGCTTACGTTACAATGGCGGTGCGTGTTGGTTACTTTAAACTTTATTATCCACTTGAATTCTACGCTGTGTGGTTCTCTGCTCGTTGTAAACAATATGACATTGAACCAATGCTTGGCGGAAAAGAAGCCATTATTCAACGTTATGATGAACTGAAAGGTCGTAAAAATAAGCACGAAAAACTATCTCCAAAGGAGACAGATATTTTAAAGATGCTTACTGTGGCGATTGAAATGACTGAACGTGGATATAAATTTGAAAAAGTTGATTTATACAAATCTAAAGCAACTGAATTCGTTGTTGATCATGAAAATAAATCTCTTATTTGTCCATTCATTGTTATTGATGGATTAGGCGAAAACGCTGCTATTAGTGTTGTTGAAGCTCGCGAGAAAGGACCATTCTCTTCTAAAGAAGACCTTCTTAAACGAACCAAACTCTCTTCAACAAACGTCGAAGATCTTAGTAAGATCGGCACCCTTGATGGAATGGGCGATAGTGACCAAATGTCACTCTTTGAGTTTGGTTTAGATTTGTAATCGGGGCGTAGCACAGTTGGTAGTGCGCTTGGTTCGGGACCAAGAGGTCAGGGGTTCGATTCTCCTCGCTCCGACCATTATTTGCGGCCATAGCTCAACTGGATAGAGCACCTTCCTCCTAAGAAGGGGGTTGGACGTTCAACTCGTCTTGGCCGCGCCAGAGCCTCAAAAATTCTTTGGGGCTTTTTCTTTACTTTTTATTTATTAAAAGATAATATAGTTAGGCACCTGGGTCTGTAGCTCATCTGGGAGAGCGCCTCCATGGCATGGAGGAGGTGGCCGGTTCGAGCCCGGTCAGATCCACCAAAGTGACTGAAATTACCCTCATCTATTGGACCAAATTGGCACACTAGATTGAGGGTTTTTTGTTTTTTTATTTACATAGTAAAGCACTTTCATAGCGTGATTAGTTGAATTAAAAAAACAGAGTTGTAGAATAACGTTTCTGCTTTGGGGGAGCAGACGGGGTAGAAAAGAGGATAAAATGGATCGTTTTATCAAAATTGTCTTCAGCTCAATTTCGTTAGGCTTTGTCGCTGCAGTTGCAGGAATAGCCGTAAAAAGCGGTAACAATTCATTTATTAATCACTTAATGGCAATAGGTAATAGTCAAAAATATGTATTTAACAAATCGGATTTTGCTATTACAAGAATGCCAACAATTCCTGGAGAAAACCCAGGATCTACGGTTAAAACTGGCATCTCAACATTCGACTTAGAAGAAAGTGAAACCCATTTACTTCACACCATTCAAGGTGATTCAACATCATTAGACACTATTCAAACCGGTATCGGCTGGGATAGCTCATTAGAAAATAACAATTTTTCTGTCTACACTAGGGATGACATTTATTTTGGTATTAAAGATGCTAACGAAGGATTAGACCAAGTACGCCGCATTGGAATAATGTTAACTTTACAAATGGAAGGCGAACGAGAATTCGATTATAAGATTGTCGATACTACACCAGTTCCAAATGGAAATATGCTTGTTGAAATAAAATGGTACGATAGTAGCGAAGGTAACTACTACACACGTGATATTAATGTTGCACCAACATTTGTAAATGATGATGATTATTCGACAATCAAATTCGAATTTGATCTCGACAAATATGCCACGATAGCGCCTTTTATGGTGTTCCAAGCTGAATTCAAAAATCTAGAAATTAATTATTCTTGTTATAAATAAGAATAACGTTTCTTTGCTATTCTAAAAAATCGTCGTCAAATGCGGCGATTTTTATGTTTTAATCCAATTTATTTAATTGAGAATCGTATACTTTCAAATATAATACTTCACATGAAAACAATTTATATTGCCGGTGGATGTTTCTGGGGAGTTGAAAAATATTTTTCGATGGTTAAAGGCATTCTTTCGACTGAGGTTGGATACGCTAACGGAACCAAAGATCATCCAAGTTATGAAGATTTAAAACATGGTAAAGATAACGCATCTGAGACTGTAAAAATTGAATATGATGAAAATGTTCTTTCTTTAGAAAAGATTCTAGAACTCTTTTTAAGATTTGTTGATCCATATTCCTTAAACAAACAAGGAGAAGATGAAGGAATCCAGTATCGTTCCGGAGTCTACTTTGTAGACATTAAGGATGAGAATAGAATTCGTACATACTTCGATAAATATTTAGAAAAGAACTACAAAATTGAGATTTTACCTTTGCATAAGTTCTTTTTAGCTGAAGAGTATCATCAAAACTACTTAGATAAAAACCCACATGGGTATTGTCACATTAATTTTGGAATCCTAAAGGAAGAAGAGAAAAAATAAGATTATTTCAATAATTGAAATTGTCTTGGTGATTGAACTATAATTTGTCCTATGAAACAAAAGAAACCAAAAATAAAAGAAAGTCCTCTCTCAAAACTCTATATTATCGCTGGAAATTGCGGCGCTGGCACAATTGTCGCTGGTCTAATTGCTTTATTTTTAAAACTAAAAATGAACAGTCTTGTTAAAGATGGCAAAGAAAAATTGGCTGAACGTTTTAGCGTTATATTCTGGATTTTTGTTGTTCTAGGAATTGCTGCATTTATTGGTTTAGTAGTGCTTTTGACATTAGCTTTAATTAAACAAAAATCATCCGCAAAAACTGTAAATAAACCGAAAAATGCTGGTGAAAATAAGAAAAGAGAAGTCTTTGTTGTTGCTGGTGCAATTATTAAAGATGGTTATGTTTTTGCAGCACAACGAGGCAATAAAGGCGAAACAAAATTTAAGTGGGAATTCCCTGGCGGAAAGATTGAACCAGGAGAAACTCCACAAGAAGCACTTGCTCGCGAACTACAAGAAGAACTGAAAATTAAAGTTAAAGTTCATGAACGTATTACAAACATCATTGATGAGTATCCAACACAAATTCTTCATATTGATACATATCGTTGTGAGCTTCTCGAAGGAACTCCAACCTTAACTGAACACATTAATATGGCTTGGTCAAACAAAGAAGAGCTTGATCAGCTCGAATTTTCTCCTGCTGATGCCTCAACATTAGCAAAAATTAAGAAACTTTATTTATAAGAAGTAATTTAGTGTATACTTTACCCAACGCAGTGATGGCGGAATTGGTATACGCGTGGGTCTCAGAAGCCCATCCCGTTAGGGTTGCGAGTTCAAGTCTCGCTCACTGCACCCTATGAGTATGCCCACGTGGTGAAATTGGTAGACGCAAAGGACTCAAAATCCTTCGGAGAAATCCATGTCGGTTCGAGTCCGACCGTGGGCACCACGTTTATAAACAGCCTTGACACGCATAAATCAAGGCTTTTTTCTTTTAGAAAATCTTATTTTACTAATATGGACAAATTGTTGGACATTTATATGGACAAAACGGTAAATTAATGTTAAGATATTTACATGAAAATCGGTGAAGAATCAGAAATATTAGAATTTAAAGTTTCAACAGGCGAAAGAAAAGAAGCGGTTGAATCCATTTGCGCTATTTTAAACAAGCATACTAAAGGTACATTATATTTTGGTGTAGATGATAAAGGTTTTGTGGTTGGTCAAAAACAAATTACTGATTCCACAAAAAAAGATATATCTAGAACAATCAATGAAATGCTTGAACCTAAAATTGTGCCAACTATTGAAATAATCAATATCGAAGGGAAAGATGTTATAAAAGTTTCTTTCTATGGTAATAATCGACCTTATTCTGTGAACGGAAGATATTTAATTAGAATTGGCACTGAAAATAGAAAAATGTCAAACGATGAATTAAAAAAACTAATTAAAAATGATGATTATTCTTCAAAATGGGAAGAAGAATTAACGAATTATACTTCGGAAGATTTGGATGATAATGCATTAATTGATTTTTATAAATCTGCTCGTGAATGCGGAAGACTAGAACTCAAGGAATATCATAAAGAAAAGCTTCTTTCGATCCTTGAACTTTCGAAAGATGGCTATATTAAAAATGGTGGATATGCTTTGTTTGGAAAAAACGCAAAAATCAGTCTAAAACTAGCGGTTTACGCAACCGAAAACAAAGTGACCATTTTAGATTTAAAACTATTAAATGGAAACATCTATAATTTAGTAGGTGAAGCTCTTAGTTATGTTTTGAGTCATATAAATTGGAAAGTTAAAATCGGAACTAGAAAAAGAGAAGAGATACCTGAAATACCAGAAGAAGCTTTAAGAGAAATAATTGTAAATGCATTTGCTCATGCTAATTATGAATCTATGGCCGAAATTGAAATAGGGATTCACCCTAACATTATTGAAATTTATAATTTAGGAACGTTTCCAGAAGATTTAACCCCTTTAGATTTTATTAATAAAAACTTACCATCATATAAAAGAAATAAACTGATTCTTGATGTATTGTTTAGAAGCAAAGATGTTGAAAAAGGTGGCACCGGATTCCAAAGAGTTAATGAATATTGCTTATCACAAGGCATTTCTTGGAATTATAGGAAAGAAGCGTACGGGTTCTTTTTTGAATTTATCAGGACAAATGTCCATTTAAATGTCCAGATAAAAGAGCAATTAACAGAACAAGAACAAAAAGTTTACAATTTGATTAGATATAACGAAAGAATAACAAAAAACGAAATTGCTAAGCGAATTAACAAATCCGAAAAAACGGTTCAAAGAGTTATCGCGTCATTAATAGACAAAAAATTAATAACTAGAGTTGGATCTAATAAGGATGGATATTGGAAGATTATTGAGTGATTATGGAAATTAAATATTTCAAAATAAGAGCGGATTTCAAATATGCTAAAAAAGGAAGATTCTATCGTACATTTTTAGTGAGAGAAGATATAAATCTTGGAGAATTAGGAGAATTAATTGTTGATATCTTTGGTGGTACATTAGAGCATTTTTTCTTATATAGATTAAAAGATAAATCCCTTCTTCCTTCATCATGGGTAGATGAATGGAATTATATGGGCAACAGGGATAATGAAGCATTTAAAGATAAAACAATTAAAGACCTACCAGAACACTTTGTTTTCGAATATGACACAGGTGATGGCTGGGATTTTGATTGTAAAATCTATAAAACAATTGTCACAAAAGAATATGAAGATGACGAAGGTTTCCCTGTTGGTTTTGTATTGGACGCAAAAGGCATGGGAATTTGGGAAGACAATATCAGATCTTTATACGCTTATTTTGAAGGCGAAATAGATAAAGACTTCGATGGAGAAGATGAAGATAGAGGAATATATAAACCTTGGAATTTTGATATTAAGAAATATTCTGAATTTGATGACCCAATAAATATTGAAGAATTAAATGATAGAGCAATGTATTTTTACCCAACGGGAGAAGAAGAAAGATATTAAAATAAGCAACAGTGAAAAACTTTTTGTAAAGATAAAATAAAAGTTTATTAGGCCAAAAAAGTTCTTTTGCCCCATAAAAAGTTCTTTGTATCATTCTCGTAGTACTTAGACAAAAGGAGATTGTTAACAATCTTTTTTTTATTTGCTCATTAAATTTATCTCCAGCAATTCTCAAATTATTTTATATATTTGAAAGAAAATGTTTTACAGTTTCATATTTTATGAATATAATACTCGTGCTTTTTTGAAAAGTGAGGTTAGAACAATGGATTTATTTTCAAAATACAATCACCCATTGCTTGAAATGGCTCGTAAAGAAGGTATCTACCCATACTTTCACGAATTACAGTCTAGACAAGCCCCAGAAGTAGTTATGGAAGGCCATCGCGTTATTATGCTTGGTTCAAATAACTATCTTGGCTTAACCGAAAACCAAAACGTTATTGATGCCGGGATCAAAGCTTTAGAAAAGTATGGTTCTGGTTGTTCCGGTTCCCGCTTCCTTAATGGAACTTTAGATTTACACAAAGAATTAGAAGGCGAAATCGCTAAATTCTTACACAAAGAAGATGCAGTGGTCTTTTCGACTGGTTTCCAATCTAACTTAGGTATTATTTCTGCCCTAGCTGGATTTGGAGATTACATTCTAAATGACCGTGAAAACCACGCTTCCATCTATGATGCCTGTAAACTCAGCTATGCCAAAGTTTTAAGATATCGTCACAGCGATATGGAAGACTTAGAAGCCCAACTTAAAAGTATTCCTCAAACCGCTGGTATCTTAATTGTTACTGATGGTGTCTTCTCAATGAGAGGAGATATCTGCAAGCTTCCAGAAATCTGCGCATTGGCAAAGAAATATGGCGCTCGTGTCATGGTTGACGATGCTCATAGCTTAGGTGTTTTAGGTGAAGGTGGTCGTGGTACTGCTTCATACTTTGGTCTAGAAGACCAGGTCGATGTCATTATGAATACCTTCTCGAAGTCCTTAGCATCCATCGGAGGATGTATGGCGGCTTCAAAGAAGGTTTGTGACTATGTCCGTCACGTCTCTCGTCCATTCATTTTCTCTGCTTCATTAACTCCAGCTTCTACTGCCTCGGCACTTCAAGCATTAAGAGAACTTGAAGCTAGACCAGAGATGGTTACTCGTTTAAAAGAACTTGGAGACTATGCCCGTGATGCCTTCCGCAAGAGAGGACTTCAAATCGTTGAAGCTTCAACTCCAATCGTTCCAATTTATACATACACTGCTCGTAGAACATTTATTATTGCTCAAAAACTCTTTGAAAAAGGAGTTTATGTTAATCCAGTAGTTTCTCCAGCTGCACCTGAAGGTGAATGTTTATTACGTGTTACCTTAATGGCCACACATAATGAAAAACTCATCGATGAAGCAGCGGATATTATTGCTGAAGTCGTAAATAATGAAAAAACAGAAGACTAAGGTCATCGTTTTAACAGGTGGATCTAGTGGCATTGGTTTAGCCACAGTGAAACTTTTTGCATCCAAAGGACACGTTGTCTATGAGTTATCTCGTTCAGGCAAATCTTTTGATGGCGTAAAGCACATTTTTTGTGATGTCACAAACGAAGATACAGTCAAAGCTGCCATTGAACAAGTTATCAGTGAACAAGGTCATATTGATGTTTTAATCAATAATGCCGGTTTTGGTATTTCAGGACCAATCGAATTCACGAAGACTGAAGACGCTAAAAAGCAATTTGATGTGAACTTTTTTGGTGCATTAAATGTGGTGAAGGCTGTTGTTCCTCATATGAGAAAAGAACAACGTGGTCGAATCATCTTTGTTAGTTCAGTCGCTGCTATTTTCTCAATCCCATTCCAGAGTTTCTATAGTGCCGCTAAAGCAGCAATGAATTCATTAACACTTGCTTTAGCTAATGAACTCCGTCCATTCCATATTTCTGTTTGTGCTTTAATGCCAGGAGATGTTTCAACCGGCTTTACTGCTGCTCGAGAAAAGTCGATCGAAGGTAGTGATGTCTATACTCGTTTAGACAAATCAATTAAGACCATGGAACACGACGAAACACACGGAATGAGTCCTGACAAAATGGCGAAGAAATTATGCAAAATAACCAGCAAATCTCGGGTAAAACCACTTTATGTCGGTGGTGGAAAATACAAATTATTCTGTTTCTTAGCCAAGATTTTCCCAACCAGATTTTTTAACTGGGTGGTCGGAAAACTTTATTAATTGATTTTTGAGCTAAAGATTTCAAAAGTTATTATTGAAATGTTCTAAGGAATCATTTAATATAATCACGCCCTCTGCCGTCATAGCTCAGCAGGTAGAGCAACTGTCTCGTAATCAGTAGGTCGATGGTTCAATTCCGTCTGACGGCACCAAATTCCCATGGATGTTTAGCTCAGCTGGGAGAGCATCTGTTTGACGTACAGAAGGTCACAGGTTCGAGCCCTGTAGCATCCACCAAAAACATAAATACTCCAGTGTTTGCTGGAGTTTTTATTTTGCTTTTGGTGTGTGCGTGTTATAATGTTAGCGCATAAAAGGAAGGTTTTTTCTTATGAAAGTATTAAAAATCGTCTTAGCAATCCTCATTCCTGTTGCGGTGGTTGCTGCCATTTTGCCACTAGTTTATCCACTAGTCTCACCTTTACCTGGTGCTGAGTTTGATTTTGGTGGAATTTTTGAAAAACTTGGTGATATCTTCAAAGATTTCTCAGCTGCAATTGAACTATTTGGACTTGCTATTATAATCATGCTTGTCGCTCCACTTGTTGGATCGCTTTTACTTGTCCTTTGGATCGTTTTTGGAATCGTTAAAAAACGTCTCATTGGTATTTTATTCGGATTTATCGCTGTTATTACATTAACATTTGGCGCTTTAGGCGTTTTTGTTGATGCTGTTTTTAATGCCGCTGCTGTTGCTGCGGAAATTGATAATGCCGGTTATGTGATTATGCAATACGTTGAGATTGGCGCAATTGTCTTATTCATTGCGGCATTTGTTATCCACGTCATTATTATGTTTAAGGCCGCTAAGGCTCGTAAAGCTGCTAAGAAAGCTGCTAAAGCAAAAGAAAAGGAAGAGGTCGAAATTAACTATGACGATCTCCCACCAGTTTTGTTTGAAAAACAATCACACCATATTGAACGTGAACCAGAAGTTATTAAACATAAGGTTGACCACATTGAACGTGGTGAAAACCATGTCTTAAAAGGACACTATGTCCGTGACGATGAAATTGATGCTATTTTAGCTGCTTCAAAGTATCGTTATGAAGATGAAATTCCAGAAGAAATTCTTGCTTGGTTAGATGCAAAACACGAAGCTGAAGAACAAGGAGAAACACTTCCAATGTTTGATCCAAACTTTGTTCCAAGTCACGAAGATGAAGCAATTTATACAGATGATGAACTTCGTATTATTGAAGCACTTCGTAACTGTCAGCCAAAGGTTGAAGCCGAAGAAGAACCTGTTCCTGAAAGTATTCATGCTTTCTTAAATAGCAAACCTCAAGAAGATGATGAACTTAGCGAAGAAGAGCTCGAAATTGTTCGTGCTATGAGCCATTACAATGGTCCAAACCACGAAGAGGAAGATGACGAATATGTCGACCTTCCATTCTTCCGTGAACATGAAGAGGAAGAACCAGTTGAATACGTTGAAGAAATCATCCGTGTTCCAGAAGAAAAACCAGAAGAAAAAGTTGAAGAAGAGGTTGAAGCACCAAAGGTCAGTAGTGATAAACCAGTGCACATCTCTAAGAACAAAGAAGGTAAATACCAACTGAAACAAGTTGGTGAAAAGAAGCCTTTTGCTGTCTATGATTCAGAAGAAGAAGCCATCAAATATGGTCAAGCAGTGAAACGTGTCTATGGCGTCGCTGTTCGTCTTCATGATTCCGAAGGCAAAATTAGTTCTCTTTAATTTTTAATTAAAAGCCTACGATTTGTAGGCTTTTTCTATGCACCTGTAGTTTAGTGGTAGAACATCAGCTTCCCAAGCTGATTGTACGGGTTCGATTCCCGCCAGGTGCTCCAATTTGCAGAGTTTAATTGCTCTGCTTTTTTTATTTGGTATTAATCGCTATATCGCATTCAAAAAACACAAAACATGTGTTTATTTGATTGTTTTATAAATAAAAATATTCTAAAATAATTTTCCACTCCAAAAGGGTGGAAGAAAAAAGTTATGAAGAAATTGATTGCTCTAACATTATCGGCTCTGCTTCTTGCGGGATGTACAGCTGGTACACCAAGAAGGAGACAACAACCGTCTTCAGAAATCCCTTCTACGTCTTTGACCTCGGGGCAAGGAGTTATTAGTGAAGTTACAGCTGTTAGTTTTAATCGTGAAGAAATCAATTTTAATTTAAACCAAGAAAATCCTTATACAGTTGAAACATTAATTGCTACTGTTAGTGGAATTGGCAACTATGACCGCACTGTTTCTTGGGTTACATCCAATCAATCAATTGTTACCGTTGAAAACGGTGTTGTTTCTGCTGTTGGTATCGGTGAAGCAACGATTTCTGCTATTTCTAAATCAAATGAAGAAGCTTATGCAACTTGCCGAATTAGCGTAATAAATGATGTTCCTGTCATTGAAGGTGTTGTTGTTAATCCTGCTGAACCAGTGATTGACTTAAAAACAGAAAGCACCCTTCAATTAACAGCAACCGTTTTAGGCAAGAATTCGCCAAGTCAATTAGTTAACTGGACTTATAATGGTTATGATTGCTTTAGCGTTGATAAAAATGGTCTAGTAACTGCAACAAAAGTAGGTAACGGAATTGTTACTGCTTCGTCAGCTAAAGATCCAAGCAAAAAGTACACTGTTACTGTAAGAGTCGTTAATACAACTCCAACAATTGAAAGTGTCAAAATCATGAACGGCAGTGAAGAAGTCTCCGGTTCCTATGCCCTTGATTTATATGAACCACTAAACAAAAAATCCGTGCAATTTACTGCTAAAGTTTCTGTTACATATGGTGCTCCAGAATCTGTAACATGGACAAGTAGTGATCCAAATAAGATCGAAGTTAATGCTTCTACTGGATTAGTTTCAGCAAAAGCTTTAACCATTTCCCCAGTAACAATTACTGCAACTTCAACCTTTGATTCTACAAAGTTTGCGAGCGTCAAAATTAGCGTTAATGATACTACTCCAAGAGTCTCAAACATTTCGATTAGCGTTGCTGATAAAGTGAAAGAAGGAAAAACAACTATAGCCGAAGCAACTGTTTTAGGAACAGGATTAACTCCTGCTCAAAAAGCAGTCACATGGAGTTCATCTAATCCATCGATTGCTGAAATTAATCCATCAACCGGTGAAATTACTGGTAAGCAAATTGGCGGACCAGTCACAATTACTGCAACATCCGTCTTTAAAAACCCAGATGGCACATATAAGAGTGCTACAGCACAAATTAGTGTCATTGAACCTTCCAGTCAGGATGCTTATACAATTCTTCTTTATGTTTGTGGATCAGATCTTGAATCTGGATTTGGTTATGCTACAACAGATTTAAAAGAAATTGTTAAAGCTGGCGCTATACCAGATGATGTAAATATTGTTCTTGAAACTGGTGGTACAACTTCTTGGAGTTCTTCTTCAAAAATGATCACAAGTGATGCTAGTAAAATTCCTACAGCCTTAACTCGTTGGAAATTGAATAGCTCTGCAAAACTTGAAAGAGTCAGTGCTAATCAACAACCAACTGATTCTAGCATGGGAGAATCATCCACATTTGAATCATTCTTACAATGGGGTCTTACAAACTATCCAGCTGATAAAACTGGAGTTATTCTTTGGAACCATGGCGGCGGAATGAATGGGTGCTGTAATGACGAAAATTATTATAACGATGCATTGACTCCAGCCGAACTTTACCGAGCCTTACAGAAAGTTCTTGGAACTGGTTCTAGTAAAACAAAATTAGAGTGGATTGGTTATGACTGCTGTACGATGCAGGTGGCTGATATTGCTTCTATTAACGCTGATTATTTCCACTATCAAATTGCTTCACAAGAACTAGAAGATGGAAACGGCTGGTCTTACACCAACTGGGTCAGTAAGCTTTATCGAAATGTTGAGGATGGCACAGAATTAGTCACTACTGATTTACTTAATACAATTTGCGAAGATTTTGTTAGCGCATATGGAAATAACTATCGCAATAAGCAAGTTTTATCAGCAATTAAGCTTGATAATATGTCAGCATTTATTAATGCCTTTAACGAATTTACTGCTGGTTACGATAATCAAGAGTCGTTTGACAATGTTAAGAATAAAGCTTTAAATACCCTTCGTTTCTCTGAGTGGGATAAAGCATGCTTCGGCGATGTCGATATGCGTGGCTTACTTCTAAATTTAGGCGCTGCGGAAACATCAACGGTTGTTAGTGCTTTTGATAACTTAATTGCATCAAACGAATACTGTAATAGTTGTAGTGATTATCAATCCAAAAAGCCATCAGGATTAAATGCCTTTGTTGCTTTTGCTCCATCTGGCTATACCATGCAAATTAGCAAATCAAATTACAACCACACCGACTATGTCTATACCTCGAAATTTACTACTTGGTGTGACATGAACCGTAATTACGGAACATTTAGTTGGTATTAATAAGAAAGGATCATAGAAATGGAAAAGACAATTAAATTTGAAGATATTCCTATACAAAAATTCTCATTTAAACAAATTGAGAAAAAGATGAAATCATTTATTGAACAGCTAAAAGCTGCTCCTGATTTTGAAACCGGATTTAAGGTTATAAAAGCTTATGAAAGATTTGGCTCAAAAATGGGCACAAACTTCGGAATTATTTCTGTTCGTTTTACTTTAAATACTCAAGACGAAGTCATTGCTAAATACCAAGATTTAGTTGATGAAATTTCACCTCTTATTTCTAATTTAGCTAACGAGTGGAACAAAGTTCTTGTTGCTCTTCCATATCGTAAACAAATCGAAGAAAAGTATGGTTCATACTACTTCCAAATGATTGAAAACGAACTCAAATCATTTGATGAAAAAATCATTCCAGAACTTGTTGAAATTAATAAATTAAGTTCCCAATATGACCGAGTTATGGGTTCTGCTCAAATCGAATTTAGAGGTCAAACCTATAACATCCCACAAATGGGAAAATTCTCTTCTAGCGCTGACCGCGAAACAAGAAAAGAGGCGGCTATTGCGGTGGATAAATTCTTCCAAGATCACGAACAAGAAATTGGCGATATCTATGGAAAACTCGTTTTATTAAGAGACAAGGCTGCTAAAAAACTTGGCTTTGAAGACTTCACTGAACTTGGTTATCTCTCTTTAGGTCGTGTTGATTATAATCCAGAAATGGTTGCTAACTATCGTAAGCAAATCGCGAAGGAAGTTGTTCCTGTTGCTCAAAAGTTATACCGTGCTCAAGCAAAACGAATCGGTATTCCATTTAATAAGATGTATAACTACGATTACAACTTGTTCTTCAAGAGTGGTAATCCAAAATTAGCTGGAGATTCCCATTATTTAGTGGAAAGCGCTGGCAAAATGTACCACGAAATGTCACCAATTACCGGTGAATTCTGGGATTTCATGAACGAACGTCATCTTCTTGATTTAGAAGCTCGCCCTGGTAAACAACCTGGAGGCTACATGACTTTCTTTGATGAATACAAATATCCGTTCATCTTTTCTAACTTCAATGGAACACCTCACGATGTTGATGTGTTAACCCATGAATTTGGTCACGCATTACAAGGTTATTTATCCCGTAATATCAAACCAAGTGAATACCGTTCTCCAACTCTTGAATCTTGCGAAATTCATTCTATGTCAATGGAATATTTCGCTACTCCATGGATGGAACTCTTCTTTGGAAAAGATGCGGAAAAATATCGTTATTATCACTTAAGTGATTCCATCTGCTTCTTACCATATGGAATTACTATTGATGAATTCCAACACTGGGTTTATAAGCACCCAACTGCAACTCACGAAGAACGATGTGCTGCATTTAAAGAAATTGAATCTAGATACCTTCCACAAAAGAAGTATCCAAAGGAAATGAAAGCTGCTGGACATGGTGGATGGTGGATGAGACAATCCCATATCTTTGGATCTCCGTTCTATTACATCGATTACACCCTTGCTCAAGTTTGCGCCTTCCAGTTCTATGTTGAGTCAACAAAGAACAGAGAAAAAGCTTGGAAAAAGTACATCAAACTCTGCAAAATGGGTGGTAAATATCCATTCGTTCATCTCTTAGAAAAAGCTCATCTAAGAAATCCATTCGAGGATGGCAATGTCGCGAAAGTGATTCGCCCATTAAGAAAAATCCTCAAAGGATTTGATGAATCAAAATTTGAATAGGTTCCTATGGAACCTTTTCTTTTCGGTTAGTTATTTCTAATATAGTTTGCTTTATTTAAATAAATAACTCGTGCTATAATACTTAAGTTGAAAATTTTGATTAATTATAGAAAAGGAGAAATTTTAAATGGAAGATTACCGTACAAAATGCATTGAATTACTTGAGTCTCGTGGTGTCACCGTTAGCGATATCGCTGATTGTGCTCGTTTCTTACAAGCTGATTACCACGTTGATCTTAAGAAAGAAGAACTTCTTGAATCGGTCATGTCTGTTCTTTCTAAACGTGAAGTTCAAAACGCCATTATGACTGGTATTGAACTTGATGTTGCCGCTGAACAAGGTTATATGAAAGACAAAGACTTAGCCTCAATCCTTACTCGTGATGAAGGCTTATATGGTGTTGATGAAGTTTTAGCTTATGGTATTTGTAACCTTTATGGTTCCATCGCCTTAACAAACTTCGGATTCATCGATAAAAAGAAATACGGCATTATTGCTAAATTAAACGAAGACGGAAAAGACACCGGCGTTGTTAACACCTTCATTGATGATATTGTTGGTGCAATTGCCGCTTCTGCTGCTAGCCGCTTCGCTCACCGTTGGGTTAAATAATTATGTTTGTTGGTGGCCAATTTGTTACTAATAATGTTGCTCTTTGGATTGAGTTAGCACTTTTTGTGCTATTTCTAGTTGCTTCAATCGTTGTTCTCTTGAAGCTTTTACGTCGAAAAGTTCCATTCGTTATTTCTGTTGTTGGTTTAAGCGCAACAGTGGTGGCTTGGTTCTTTGGTTTAAGTGCACTTTGGATTGCAACGTTAATTGTTACTTGTGGTCTTGTAACAACTTTCTTGGTTATAAACCAAGGTGATCTTCGTCCTTTTGTGGCGAACACATTATCAATTAAATCCAAACGCACTGAAAAAGTTTTTGATCGTCATGCTTTGTATACAAGAGTATTCCAAGCAGTGGAGAACTTATCCAAATCAAAAATTGGTGCGATTATTACTTTTGAACGTAATACAAACTTAGATGACTTTATGAAGTCTGGTACAGTGGTGAACGCTCCTGTTACTCCAGAACTTCTGCAAACCATCTTCTATCCGGGTACAAGACTTCACGATGGTGCCGTTGTTATTCGTCGTGATCTGATTGCTGCCGCTTCAGTATATTACACTCCAACAACTAAACCTTTAACTGGTAAGTTCGGAAGTCGTCACCGTGCCGCAATTGGTATTAGTGAAGTTTCTGACTCGGTGACAGTAGTTGTTAGCGAAGAAACTGGCCGCATCTCTCTTGCTGTTGCCGGAGAATTAATTCATGTGACTCCAGACTCCTTTATGAGAGTTCTTGAGGATTACATGTTAGCTGAAAACGATAAGGCCGAATAAAACTTAATAAAACATAAAAATATCCAGCAATTCCTGGGTATTTTTTATTTTGTTTTAACTTGAAATTATCACTATGTTATAATTTCGTTATGAAATATCAAGAATTCTATGATTTTGTGGTAAAAGTCCACTCAATTGCAAAAATCGGATTAACGTTTTCGAAGGATCCATACGCGATTGATAACTACAAAGAACTTAATGAATTATCTAAAGAAATGTTAGAGAAATTTTGTGATGTGAAGTTTGACCGTCCAAGCATGTTTGAACGTGATATTTATCCAACTCCATCCATTTCTTCTCGAACAATTATTACCAACGATAAAGGTGAAATTTTGTTAGTTCGTGAAGCTAATTCAGGTTTGTGGTCAATGCCTGGTGGCTGGGCGGATTTGTATGATTCACCAAGCAAAGCGGCATTTAATGAGGTTTCTCAAGAAGCCGGAATCGAGCCAAAGATTGTTCGATTGGTCGCTCTCTTAGAGAGAACCCCATTTAAATCAAGCAAAAATGTTCCAGAATATGTGATGGTTTTTGAAGGTTCAATTGACCACAAGAAGTTCCATGAACATTGTCATGAAACAACAGATGTGAAGTTCTTCCCAATGGATCAGCTTCCTGAAATGTCTCGAAAGATGTCTAAGGATGAGCTTGATCGAATCTTTGAAGCTTATCGAAACGGAACAACAATTTTTGATTAGATAATGAAATCTATTAACGCATTTGATAAAATATCAAGCGAACAATAAGGAGATTTATATGGCTACACCACATAATGAGGCTAAAAAAGGCGATATTGCAAAAGTCGTTTTAATGCCTGGTGATCCAAATCGTGCGAAATGGATTGCCGAAAACTTTTTACATGACGTGAAACTTGTTAACCAAGTTCGTGGAAACCTCTGTTTCACAGGTTACACCAAAAACGGTAAACGTGTTTCTGTTATGGCTTCTGGTATGGGACATCCATCCATTGGTATTTATTCTTATGAACTTTATGCTGAATATGATGTCGAGACAATTATTCGTGTTGGAACATGTGGATCATATCAACCAAACATTGATTTCTTTGATGTTTTACTCTGTGCAGGTGCATCAACAGACTCCAACTGGATGTCACAATTTGGCTTAAACGGAACATTCTCAGCTTTAGCTGATTTCGATGTTTTATTAAAAGCAAGAGAAGTTTTGCTTAAAAAGAAATATCCTCACCATATTGGCAACATTTTTGCTGCCGATGTCTTCTATGATCACGATAAAGAAATCTGGAAGAAATGGGCTGCATTAGGTGTCATGGGTGTTGAAATGGAATCTTACGCTCTTTATGTGACAGCCAAGGAACTTAGTAAACGTGCGTTAACTATGTTAACAGTCACAGATAGCTTTGTTAAAGAAGGCCGTTTAACTGCTGAACAACGTCAAACAGGTCTATTCAACATGATTGATGTTGCTATCGAAACTGCTGAGTCATTCGCTTAATTAGGATGCCAGTCTTATTTGTTGTTTTAATCGTATTACTCGGAATCGCAATAGTTTCTACTATTGCTTTTCCTTATTTGTATCGAATTGTTTATCGTAAACATTATCGTGAAATCTATGGGCGAAAGGTTTATCGATTAGCAATGCGAAAGGATTATTATCTAATTAATCTACTGACCTTAAAAAGTCATGATGACACAATGCTTGTGATTGATCATTTAATGTTTGGAAACAAGTTTATTTATGTCTTTTATGACTTCTACTCAGAAGCAGATTTATATGGTAAAAGTTCTGATAACTCCTTTTTACTAAAAGGAAAGAAAAAGAATTCCTACACTGATAATCCTGTATTACTAGCTAGACAACAATTAAAAGAACTATCATCAATTATCAATTTAGATGAATCATTGTTTGTGCCAATCGCTTTGGTTAATGATTCATGTAACATCATCAATTATGATGATAACAATTCGCTTGTTTATGTTCGTAAACTCAAAGAAGTAGTTAACTTCTATGAAAGTAAAAATGTCGATCCACTAAATCAAGAACAAATGATGTATGCGGTTCATGACATTTCATGTATCAATTTAAGAGACAGAGTCAAATGATTGGAAAAGAAGCTTGGAAAGAATATAAAAAAGACTTCGGTGCTAAATCAACTTTAACAGCGATGTATGTTTTTATTCTGGCTGTTTGTTTGCTTCTTAACATCTGGGTTGGATTTACAATGGTGATCACGATCCCATTTTTTGTTCTTCCATTTACCTTTGCTTACCTTTCAACTCTTGCTGGATTAAACATTTCTAAAAGTGCTCCAATTAAGTCATTTTTTGTCTTTTATCCACTCTATTTTCAAGGTATCTTTTTTGGTGGATTTAAGGCATTAATCGGATTACTCAAAGCAATCCTAATATCCATCATTTTTAGCACACTTTTAACCATCATTCTTTATTACACATTTTTGAGAGGACAACCAGGATTTGCGGAGATTTTGAAAGAAATTGAGCTAGCAAATGACGTAAAATCCATGTCAGTTGCCATGGATCATTTCTGGGCTTTTGAACCAGCAAATTTGACAATGAAAATTTCTTCTCTTGTCGGTTCTTGTTTTGGTTCTTATACCTTTATCCGTCATTGTCTACTCAACAGTGAAAAATTCTATATCAATTTGATGACCAATAAACCAATGCCAATGAAAGCAGTGAACCGACTTTACATGGTTGCTGCTCACATGAGAAGAAAAGAATTTTATAAAGAATATTATGGAGCTGTTTGGTATGTTACTTTATGGTTCCTTTTAACATTTGCTGGTGCAACATATGTCGCTGGTTTTGTCTTTAACTTTGATGCGACAAGAACCTTATTTGTTGCTTTGTTCGTTTCACTAATCTTACTTTTGCCATTCATTCCTTATTACTTCGATGTTTTAAGAATGATTTTTATTGCATCAACTGATGATTATTCAAAAGCTTCGATTCACTTAAGTGAAAAGACTCTGAATGATCTACAAAGGACAAACCAACTCTCTGAAGAAGATCGGAAGAAAATCGAAGAAGAAATTCAACGTAGTAAAGAAGAGCTGGATAAAATGCTTAAAGAAGCAGATGACGCTATAAAAGAAAACCCAGAACAACCTTCCGAAGATAAAAAATAAACAGTGCTATGCACTGTTTTTTCTTCATTTGGAGCAGATGACGGGAATCGAACCCGCATAACTACCTTGGCAAGGTAGTGTTCTACCACTGAACTACATCTGCAATTCAGCGTTTATTATTATAAAGAATGATGTATAATACTTCAAGATAAATATTGAGAAACAAAAATTATGGCAAACTTCGAAGAATTAGCAAACTACATATTCCCAGATATCAGCGAAACAATCGCTGATTTAGAAAAGAAATATCCACAAAGAAACCTACCAGAAGGAGCAGAGGTTACTCGTTTCGCTCCAAGCCCAACTGGATTCCTTCATTTAGGTTCACTTTTCACATCTTTAGTTGCTCACAAAGTCGCTAAAGATACAAAAGGTGTTTTCTACTTACGTTTAGAAGATACTGATACTAAACGTGAAATTGAAGGCAGTGGTGAAGAATTAGTTCGCCAACTCTCATTCTTTGATGTTGCTCCAAAAGAAGGTTACCTCGGTGATAAAGACGTTGGTTCTTATGGACCATATCGTCAAAGTGAACGTGAACACATTTATCGTATCTGTATTAAAGAGTTAATGCTTAAAGGTCGTGCTTACCCATGTTTCTGTTCTGCCGAACAACTCGAAGAAACACGTGAAATTCAGGAAATGAATAAAGAAATTCCTGGATATTACGGTGATTATGCAATTTGTCGTAACATCGATCCAAGTGATGCCTTAGCTCGTATTAAGGCCGGTGAACCTTATGTTATTCGCTTCCGTTCTTTAGGAAACCATAACAATAAAGTTACATTCCATGATGAAATTCGTGGAGATATTTCCATTGCTGAAAACGATCTTGATATTGTCATTATGAAGTCCGATGGACTTCCAACTTACCACTTTGCCCACGCTGTTGATGACCACTTCATGAGAACAACAACTGTTATTCGTGGTGAAGAATGGATTTCATCTGCTCCAATTCACTTAGAATTATTCGATGCTTTAGGATTTAAACTTCCTCGTTATGCTCACCTTCCAGTTATTATGAAACTAGATAACGGAAATAAGAGAAAACTCTCCAAACGTAAAGATCCAGAAGCTAGTGTTTCCCACTTTATCGAAGGTGGCTATCCTGCCGAAGCTCTTAAAGCTTACTTAATGAGTATTGCTAACTCTAATTTTGAAGAATGGACTGCCGAAAACAAATCTTATAACATTGATGATTTTAAATTCTCCTTCTCCAAGATGAGTCTCGATGGTGTCTTGTTTGACCAAGACAAACTCGATTTCTTCAGCAAAGAAGTGATTGCTTTATTTAGTGCTGAAGAACTCTACAATCGCCTTC
Organism: Caryophanales bacterium UBA4365; assembly: GCA_002393905.1. Classification (GTDB taxonomy): domain Bacteria; phylum Bacillota_I; class Bacilli_A; order RFN20; family CAG-826; genus Fiminaster. Next base: position 19,018 of record DGSJ01000054.1, on the reverse strand, counting down.
TTTCCTGGTCAGAAAAATTCGATGCAAAACTCAATCAATTTTTGAAAAAATACCAGCAAATCTCTGTTAAAGCACTCAATATTGAACGTGGTGGAGAGAAGGCTAGAAAAGACTTTAGCAACTATTCTCAAGTCTATCCAATCATTGGTTTCTTCTACCCAGAAAGATACGAGGAAATTGTTTCTAACGGATACCCATTCAACGAAACAATTGACTCTAGTGTTATTAAAGAAGTTTTATTAGATTTTGCTAAATCCAATGACTACTCCTTAGCTAATGATGTTTGGTTCTCAACAGTGAAAGAACTTGGCGTTCGCCATGGATTTGCTGAATCAAACAAAGTCTATAAACAAGCTCCAGACCAATACAAAGGTCACGTTGGAGATGTAGCAGAAATGATTCGTGTTGCTCTTTGTGGTGCGAAAAATTCTCCAAACCTTTACTGTGTCCTCCAAATCTTAGGTCAGGATGAAGTAAATCGTCGTATCAATTTAGCTGTGACTAGTTTAAAATAATCACATTGGCCCTATGGTCAAGCGGCTAAGACGCAACCCTCTCAAGGTTGAATCGAGAGTTCGATTCTCTCTAGGGTCACCAAAGAAAACAGAGCTGTTGTTCTGTTTTTTTCTTTATCTTCTATATTAATTTATATGTATTAAAATAATTGTAATGAAAGCGTTGTATCTATATTCGAACAAAACTGGATTACAAAGTAAATTCAAAAAACATGGAAAGATTATTAAACGTCTTTCAAAATCATTTGAATTAGATGCACATCAAACAATTTCTGTTGATGATTTATTAGTGTGCTGTCGTGATGCAAAGAAAAATGGATACGATGCCATTATTGTTTGTGGTGGTGATGGTACTTTGAAAGATGCTGTTAACGCAATCGCTCCTTTAAAGAAAGAAGAACGTCCAATTATTGGTTACATTCCAATGGGTACGGTTAATGATTCTGGTAAATCTTTTGGAGTTAAAGGAAGCATTCGTCAAGCCCTCAAAGTTATTGAAAAACAACATGTTTATGACATCGATATTTGCAGAGCAAATAATGAGTACTGGACATTTGTTGCCGCCATTGGTCAATTCACTGATATTTCCTACATTGTCCCACGTAAACAAAAGAAGATTCTTGGTCGCTTTGCTTACTACAATGTGGCAGTGAAAGAAGTATTCACTAAAAAGAGAATCAACGTTCATATCAAATGTGATCAGGGTGAATATGATTTTGAAACGCCATTTTTGATGTGTCTAAACGGAGTCAATGTTGGTGGCTTTAGAGTTAACCCACACAACTCACTTTTTGATGGAAAAATGAACATCTATATTACTCCAACAACCATTTTTAATGGTTTAACTAACTATATCTTCCATCGTAATAAGATAACTGTTATCAATACAAAACATGCTGAAATCACGACATCAGAAACTGGTTCTTGGTGCCTTGATGGTGAGGAAGGAATGAAAGGAAATCTTGTTTTGGATGTTCTTCCGGCTCACATTAGTGTTTTTGGTCAGTTCAAAAACTCTCGATAAATTCAAAATTCCCAGCAAAACTCAATTATTTTTTAAAAATATTCTTTAATTTATTTTTCTATTGTTCTACAATATGAGCAACGGGAGGAAAATTATGGAAGTTAAATCAAAAATGAAGATCATCTCTTTTGCGATTGCAGCTGCATTTTTTGTATTCGCATTGTTGTTCTTCTTCCTTGCTCCAATTTTAGTTAGCGAAGTTGCCGCAATTTATTCTGGCGCAACAGCCTTACTTGGCGGAGCAAAAACATTATTTTCATTTGCATTTGACAGTGGCAAATATTTGGTATTCTTTATCATCTTTGCTCTGTTTGTGGTGTGCTACATTTGGTGGCTCATCGTCATTATCATCCGCAAGAAATGGAAATCATTCATTTGGTTCGGTGTTAGCTTTGTTTTACTTTTAGTAAATGCCTTTGCACTTTGCGGATTATTAGTTACCGTTGATGGTAGTCAATCTGCTTTAAAACAAGTCTTTGCCATTGATGGTGGACTTATTGGAAAAGCCTTTGTTGCCGCTTCATTAGCATTCTGCTTCTTTGGTGTGCTCTTTACCACACTTTGTGCTTACAGCGATATCTTGCAATCGCTTGAATCTCGCGCTAACGAAAGAAGTGCTGAAGAAGACGAAATTCGCAAAATGGCTCGCGAAGAAGCTCAAGACGTCTACGATGAAAAACGTAACGCAATTCTTAAGGAGGATATCGATATGTCAGTTTATGATGACAAGCTCAATTTAAAACGTCGTCATGAGGATAGTAATGATGATTACTATGAAAACCTCATCAACGAATTACCAATTTTTAGAAAACGCCGTGGCGAACAACCAGTCGAAAAGAAGGTTGTTGTCGTTGAACGCGTGATTGAAAAACCAGCTCCAGCTCCAGTTGCTCCACAACCAAAACCAGAGCCAAAGCCAGAACCAAAACCAGATCCAGCTCCAGTTGCACCAGCACCAAAAGCTGCTGAACCATTCGAAAGAATTTCTTTCTCAGAACGTTTAGGCAAAGCCGAAAAAGAACTCAAAGAACACTACAATGAACTTAAGAGTGAAATTCTCTCTTATGGTATTAAGTCCCGTGTTTCCAATAGTGGTGATACTTTCCGTCTCCATACCAAGACTTATGTCAAGATGGTTGTTGCCGGTAAAGCATTAAAACTCTACTTTGCTCTTGATCCAAAAGACTACAAGGATAGCACCTTCCCAATCGGTGATGCTTCTAACAAGGGTCTTTACAAAGAAATTCCACTTGTCTTCAAAGTCAAATCCGAACTTTCAGTTCGTCGTGCAAAACAATTAATTGCTGACGCTGCTGCAAAAGATGGCTTAGTCCAAGGCGAAGTCGAAGCTCATAACTGGGCCAAAGAATTAGCCTAAGCTAAATTAATTACAAGCAAAAAGGTGAGTTGTTGCTCACCTTTTCTTTTTTGTTTAAATTGTAATTTAAGTCCCAATCACTCATAATAGTAAAGTAATGAATAAGTCCCGCTTTAGATTCGTTTATTCGTTAAGCATACTAGCTTGTGCGCTTCCGCTAGCGCTTTCTACTTCCAGCCTCTCCATAGGAAATGCGGAAGGACTTTTTGATTATTCTGATGGAACTCATCTAGCTATTTTAAAAGCTGGTGACCTACTATCAAAAAGTGGGATTGAACTTGATCAATCCGAAGTAAATTATCTAAATGAAACTTCAGCTAAATCTTTAACATATTCGGAATCCTTCTTAGAAGATGATGTTAAAACATCTCGCATTGGGGACAAAGAATATGTTTTCGCTCATGAGTCAACCTACCTTGATGGTAATGGAAGAACCTGGACTTGGATTCCTTTAACTGTTGAAGCAGAAACTAATGTTTCGTTTGTTAACTATGACGGACTTTATGTTGCGGAATTTGATGCTGCTACTGGTTTAGAAAAAGCGAAAATTAATTACCAACTTGAACTTGATGTCTCTAGTCAAGTTTTTAACTCGTTTATTAATGACTCGTATGAAGCGGCATTATCTTTAGATAATACATATGAACAATATCTTGATGATCTCGCTTACTATAACAGAAGACCAACAAGCGAACTGGAATACGACAGCCAACTTGCTGAATATAACAAATACTTAGAAGATTACCAATCCTATCTCAACAAGAAAGAAAACTACGAGACTTACTTAGTAAACAAGTCGAAATATGAAGAAGATTTAGCTAAATATAACGCATATTTACAAGCCAAAGCTCAATACGAAATCGATGTTGCTAATTATAAACAAAACCAAGAAGATTGGGCTTATTACCTAGCTAATCATGAACAAAATCTCAAAGACTACCAAGAATTCGGCATTAAATACGAGAACTCTCGTTACCAACTTAGCGCCATGCAGGCTGCTTATGAGCAGGATACTCAACGTAGTTCTTCGTTAGCACAATATTTACTTAGTAACACTGTTGCTTCTGTTCTTGCTAGAAAAGATGAATTATCCGTTTTAGGCGTTCCAACCGATCTAGTTGATGCAGCGGATGCAGCCACAGTGAAACTTAGAACCTGCTTTAGAGAATATAACGAACTCACAACTGATGAAGCTCGTTATTCTTACTATTACATCAACTACAACTACATCAAATCAAATACAAATGTTCTACTTCGTTCATTAGAACGTCTTGGTCGATATGAATCAGTTAAAAACGTCGCTAAAGATCGTGGGAAACTCCCGCAATTCTATACCCTTCTTTTTCAACTGATTTATTTTGCTAACGCTGTTTGTGATACTCCGATTTATAACTACGAAGCCTTTAATCCAGTCACTGGAAAAGGTGACATGTCTAAACCAGGAGCACAAATCTTAGATGAAAATTTCCAAATCGAAGGATCAACTTATTTAACTTGGTTAAAAGGTTATGACTTTATTAATACAAGCATGACGGCAACCCCATCATCCGGAATTCTACCAACTAAACAAGTTGTATTAATTCCAGAACCTCCAACATTACCAGTTCCAGTTGAACCAACAATTGTCCAAAAACCAGTTGCTCCAGCGGAGGTTAGTGAACCAACTGCTCCAGAAGAAGTTCTTGAACCAATTCCATATGATCCAAGCGCTGTTGCGCCAGATTACCCTTCCATTTTAGAAGGAGAGATTTATTCTGACCTACTAGATGCTTATCGAAATGATAAAGTTCATGAAAAAGAACCTCTCACTCAATCAGTCAAGATTTCCATTAATGGAAGTCGTGAAGTTAATCTTAACCAAGATAAAGTCGTTATCTTTAGAGATTATCAAGATCATCCATCTCACTTTGTCTTCTTTACTGGAACCGGAGTGAACTACGAATTTGAAGTTCCATATAAACCAGGAGACGAATATTTCATCGAATATTTCTTTGACTATTGGTCTGATAATAGTGCAAACCCAGTTGATTTACGAACAATCTCTGAATCAATAAACCTCTACCCTGTCTTTGACACTGGTGATCGTCAACGTTATGAAATCACCTGGGTCTATCCAGATGAAACATTAACAACGAATGTTACTTCTGGAAGTATTCCAAGTGCTCCAAAAGCTCCAAAGAAGGAAGAGACTGATGAGCATTATTATGTCTTCGATTGTTGGTCTCCTTCTTTAGAAGAAGTTGACTCAGCTGAAACCTATACAGCAGTATTTAAAGAATACGATATCTTTGATATTACCTACGAAATTGATGGAAATCTGATCCACAAAAAAGAAAAAGAAAACTACGATCCAAATGCTCCAAAAACATTCGAACTTGAAGATGGCACAACTTATGTGATTAATAGTTGGATGGAAGAAGGAGAAACTCTTCCAGGTCTTCACATAGTCACAAAAGAGACAACCTATCACGCTTCGTTTGATAAATATTACACGATTACATGGAACATTCTTGGTGAGATTTCTAAAGAAAAATATCTCGCGGGAGAAACCGTGACCTATAAAGGAAACATTCCTGATCCAATTCGTGGAGAACAATACTATAGTGTCTTCACATTTGACCAAGCTTTAGGAACAGCGACATCAAACCGTACCATTAAAGCAACCTATGTCAACCATGCTTATCCAGAAATCTTATTAAAGATTGATGGCCAAACAATTATTCTGACTGGTCAATATTTACCAGGCGAAGAAATCGATAAACCATCAACCTACTCTAATGGTTTTTACCATTACGACATTACTGGATGGACCAAGAGTGGTACTAGTTACATCGCCACTTACACAAAAACTCCTTACATTGGTGGTGGAATCTACTACAACTATGTTGGAGAAACCTTAAAAGTTGATGCCGCGCTCTCTCATTTAAACGAAGTTGATCTTTCCTATCTTTTAACAATGATGGGTCAAGGAGACCTGAGTGTTTGTCCGCTTCGATTAATGTTTAACGATGGAGAAGTTACTTTAACTTCAACCCAAGTCAAATATTTAATCATGCGTCATGCAAAAACCATCGGAATTGAATTCCTTGATTTATCAAATCGTCATTATTCGATTGAAATTGTTGTTAAAGATGAAAATGGAAATGATGTTTTAATTCCAGATTTCTATCCTGAAGTCACAATCAATAAAAATGTCGATTACCTTCATTCTCAAGTCTATCTTGACGGCGAAGAAGTAAACGCTTCTTTATCCGATGGATTAGTGCAATTTAGAGCACAAATTAATCTTACTTACGAAGTTATTCCAGCCTATTCTGTCTTAGTTAGTGCCTCAAGTTCTGTTGACGTTAGTCTATCGAAAAAAGGTGGTCAAGTTGGTGAGACAGTTCATATCGAATATACTGTTCAAAAAGGTTATAAACTCGAGTACATGATCGCTCGTACAAGAGGCGGAAGTGCGGTGGTAATTGACGCTGAAAATAACTTTGTTATGCCATCAGATGACGTCATCATTAACTTTGTTTGTACAAGGCTTCAATATTCATTAGAACTCTATGTTGATGATGCATTGTATGCATCATATCGAGTGAACTACGGTGACACAATCACCCTTCCAACCTACATCAAAAAAGTGGGCGATGAGACCTATGAATACCTCTTTACAGGTTGGGGAATTAGTGCTGATTCAATCTCCGTGACAAGCGACACTGTTTTACGTGCAGAATTTATTAAAGTTGAACGTCAGCAAAAGAGTGAAAGAAAGACTTCTAAAGCTGTTGAAATCGCTGGCTATGTTGCTGTTGGTGGCCTCTCCGTTGGCCTCGCAGTTGGATTATTCTTTATTTTTAGAAAAATAATTAAACATTAAATTTCTATTTATTAAATTATATCTTTGTATATAATTATAACTATGAAGAAGTTTAGTATGTTTTTTAAACGAACAGTATTTGTTGTTCTCCCTGCCCTTTTAGCGTGCAGTCTTTCAGTCGGTCACTTACACGACGTTAAACCAGTAAGTGCTGAAGGAACTACTCTTGACGAATCTGAATACGATGTTGACAACGAGATGTACACCATTCGTAAGACTGGTGATCACTCCATCGAACTTTTATTCAACGCCAATCCAAGAGTATACAAAAACTTCCGTAAGAAAAACTTAGATGAATTAAAAAATTCCATAAAGGAAATTCTTAAGGATATTGTCCATACAAAAATTACTGAACTATCTGAAGTAGAAACAGACGTCGACACATCTTCCGTTGACGGTAAAGGCGGTCAAGAAGGCCATCCAGTCCAAGCTTACACTGGTCCAATTGAACCAGGTAACCCACAAATGGTCTATGAAGAAAACACCTATCGTACATTAAGTGTCTATCAAGAAATGATCCTTGATTACACTCAAGTTGATGGTGGTGGACACGAACTTGCTCAAGTAACTGAACAAGTCGTGACTGGTTATGCCTACTTCTATGTCCAAGAATACATTAAACGTAATGGATTAGAGAACACTAGCGAAGTTCGTGCAAATGTCTTAAATGACTTCTGTACCCTACTTGCTTTTAGAACCTATAGTCCATTTAACGCAACAATTAATCAAACATACGCCCAATTCCATTTCGCTGGTGAACAAATTATTTCTGATTCATTCCAAATTAATTTGAATCACATTAGCGCGATGCTTCTTCTTGTTCAAGATGATCCAACTCAAACACATGAAACTGGTGTTCGTGACTTATTAGCCACCATAGGCGGAACAAGCGCTAAGAACGCCATTCTTGAAGTTGTCAATAATGCCAGTAAAGGTGAAATCAAGAATTTCTTTGCTAACTGCCCAACAAAAGTTATTCAAGCGATCCTTCGTGAAATTGACTTTACTGGAACTGATTTAAATGACATGTTAGAAAACATTGGTATTTCCACATTCATTGAAATTGCTGGTGATATCGGTGTTGATAAAACACGTGAAATCATTCAATACGTTAACGACTTTGATAAAACTGATTTTATTGAAGAAGTTACTAAATTAACTAAGGCTAAAGACGTTTGGAATGCGATTAAGAACATCCACATTGATGAAATTCTCATCATGAAGGACAAAGTATTCCAATGGGATGGTATTGTTGAATTACTCGGCAAAACCGCCTCACTTAATAAACTTCGTAACCTTGAGGATAGCAAGTGGAGACATAACTTCCACATTGTTTTAGATACCTCTGTTGAAGCCGTGACTCTTGATGTCAATTTCGGATTCAAAGGAAATTGTAAATATCTTCGTAAACTTGCTGGCATCTTAGATGACCATGTGAAGATTAGCGAAGTTGATGGTCGCTATGTCGTGAGCATTGATATGCCAAACTTCTTAGCGAACATGTATCGTTATGTGATTGAAAGCGACATCTTTGATGATGACTTAAAGCATGAATTATTTGACTTAGCCTTCTCCACAGTTGATGAAGCCTATGAACATGTTCACGCTAAGACCATCTATGATTTAGAAGAAAACGCTGCTCAAGTTGATTACCACATGCTTGCTGAATCAATTATTTCGGCAGACGAAATTAAAAAATTCTTCGGTATCAGCAGTTTTGTGACTCAAGAAAGAGTCGATAAATTTATCGATCTTCTTTTCAAAGCCATTAATAAAGGCGCCGAACTTGATATTGAAAAAGTTTATGAACTCGTTGATAAGTTCTACAAAATTCCTGAAGACATGAAGGACAAGATCAACCAAATCTATGAAAAAGCTCAAAAACTTCTTAAGAAGATTGCTGATCGTAACTATAATGCTCAAGATTTACACGATTTATTAAGTGAATACACATCTGAAGAATTTAATAACCGTGTCAACGACAAGATTGATGAATACTTAGAAAACGCGAAAGTTACCTCGTACTACAATCGTTTCCAAAGATTACTCGAAAAACTCTATGCCCATGTCCCAGAAAGATACCGTCAAAAATCCTTAATGGATTATTATGTTGGCGATAGCGTATGGGCCGGCTCTGGTGATTTTACCTTTAATATCACCAAACTCGTTCGTAAGATTCCAAAGATTGGTCCAAAGATTGCCGATTTACTTTCAGCATTCTTTGATAAACTTCCAGAATCATTAAGCTTTGATTTAACATTCACTGGACACGATTTATATCGTATTTCTTACCACGTTGCTGGTGAAGTGAAGACCGGTGCTCTTCCAATTGATGTGGAAGCTCCATTCTTTGCTAACCGTGAAACTGTTTATGAAGGTGGTCAGCTCCACAATATTGTTGGCTGGGCCGAACAACTTAGTGATGCTTCATACGAATATCTCTACCTCATGCCTGCTCATGACGTAGATGCATACCCAGTTTGGTTCACAACTAGCGCAGATGTGAGTAAAACTTATGATGGATTAGAATCCACCATTGAAGTGACACCAAACATCGAAATGAATCATCAATATTCATTTGTGTGGTACAAAGATGGTGTCTTATTAACTGATCAAACTGAATCCTCCATCACTGTGAAAAACCACAAGGATAGCGGAACATATTACTGTGTTGTTGACGGAGTCAAACAAGAAGAGATTGTTGTGACAATCGACCAAGTTGTCGTTGATTTCCCAACACAAACTGAAGAAATGATTTATGATGGAATCGAACACGATTACTACACCTCCTTTGGAGCAACTAGTGAAGATGAACTCGCTTTCCATGGAACTGGTGATGTGAAAGAATCAATGCCAGGCGACTATGTCGTTGACATTGAATTAAACGATCCAGAAAACTATGTTTGGAGCGCACCAAATGATGGTCAATATCATTGGAGCATTGGCAAACAACTAATCATTGTTCACCAAGAAGATATCATTTGGGATTACCAAGGACCATTTACTTATAATGGTCAAACTCAAAGTGTCCATCTTGTTGAATCACAACTTCCTGCAGGAGTACATGTTGAATACACCGACAACGAGATGACCAACGCTGGCACTTATAAAGCGGTAGCCCACATTGTTGCTGATAATCCAGAAACAACTGAACTTAAAGGTATTGACTTTAGTGACTTAAGCTGGGAAATTGAAAGAGCAGTCATTAAAATTCCAGCAGACATGAGCCTTGTCCAAGATAAGTTTGAATACACTGGACAAGAAATCTCGGTTTCTATCAAGGAAGACCTCTTACCAGAAGAAATTACTGGTGTTAACTATAGCAAGACACGTAGTGCGACCGAAGTTGGCAAATACACTGTCAAGGTTTCGTATTCATACGATCATACTAACTACCGTCTTGATCCAAACTACCAAAAAGAATTTAACTGGGAAATTACTTTACACCGAATTGACGTTTCTAACGTCACATGGGATTACACCAACCCATTCACCTATGATGGCAATAGCCACAAGGTGAGCGTCATTGATGTCCCAACCGGTGTTAAAGTTGAGTACACTGGTACAACCAGTGCTAAAGATCCAGGCACATACATTGCTTATGCTCGTTTATACACCTCAAGTGGAAATGAACTCATTTATAATGGTGAAATTCGTGAATCAGTCGAATTAACCTTAGTCTGGAAGATCGCCGAAGGCGCACCAGTTCCAACTCGTAGTGAATTCTACTCTGTTGAACAAAATGAAGCCGGTACATCTCTTGTCTGGGTCTCATTAAGTAGTGGTATTAAAGGTGATTACACTTTACACGCTGAAGCTACTGATGCTTCTAAATATGACTTTAGTAAGATCGTGAAGACCGGTACAGTTGATGTTGCTGTCCTATATGACATTAATTTATTTAATGCTGATGGTTCGCTTGCCCACATCAATGTTGATGCTGATGGAAAGATTATCGATCCAAACTTTAAATTTACCATCCGTATTCTTGTTCCTGATACCTATAAGGATCATGAACTTGTCTTAGCCTATGTTAACGAGGCTGGTGAAGTTAGCCGTCTTGAAGGAGAAAGAGACGGTAACTACATGGTCTTTACTACTAACCACTTATCCATTTATGGATTAGTGGAAACTCATGTTGCTGGAAGTAATCCAGCTCCATACCTCATTGTTGCCGCTGCTGCTACTTTAGCAGTTCAAGCAACAACTGCTTGGTTATTAATCGTTTTAGCAAAACGCAAAAAACGTACTGTTAAATAATATTTAATTCCAATATGGATCCCTTGTCGTGGCTTTATTTAGCTATTATTCTTGTATTGGTTGCTCTTAGTGGCTTCTTTTCCTCTACGGAAACAGCCTTCGCTTGCTTAAACCAATTTAAACTTCGAGTTGAAGCTGATGACGGAAATAAGAAAGCTAAACACATATTAAAAACGCACGAGAAATTTGAAAAAGTACTCACTGTATCCTTATTAGGATACAACATCTCGAGTATTGCTATTTCAACTTTCTCGGCGTTTTTCTTTTTCGATATTTTAAGAAACTCGGGATTAACTAGCACAGCCATCTCTTTAATCTCCTCAATCGTAATGGCAGTGATTGTCTACATGTTTTCTGACATGGTTCCGAAGATGATTGCTCGAGCAATGCCAAATCGAGTGGCCAAAAACAACATTTATATTGCTCGTTTCTTTATGTTTTTATTTTACCCACTTGTGGTTGTGTTTAACGCTATTGCACGTTTAACAAATAAAATCTTTAAAACCGGTGAACAAATGGTCATGACCGAAGAAGACTTTACCAACGTTGTTGATGAACTCGAAGAACAAGATGTTTTAAACGATGATGAATCGGATTTAATCTATGCTTCTTTAGAGTTTACCGATACTTCTGTGAAAGAAGTTTTCACTCGTCGAAACAAGATTGCCTATCTTGATATTAAAAATTTAAGTGGTGAAGAAATTAAAAACAAAATCTTAACAATTCCATTCTCTCGTATTCCGGTTTGTTATGGCTCTTTAGACAAAATTGTCGGGGTTTTGCACGTAAAATCCTATATTAAAGAATATTTAAAGAATCCAAATGTCCAAGTCAAAGATGTGGTTCAAAAGCCATATTTTGTCTCGACCAAAATTAAGATGGATGAAATGATTGATGGCTTTAAAAATCATCACACCCACATTGCGATTGTTCGCCATGAAGGACGTGTGATTGGTTTAATCACGATGGAAGACGTTTTAGAAGAACTTGTTGGTAAAATTGCTGAACCTCGCGGAGGAGAGGAGAATGAATCGAAATGATTGAGCAAATCGGTTTAATTATTGCGATTATTGTTTTAGTCTTCTTTTCAGCGACATTTTCCGCATCTGATATTGTTTATGCGACTGTTAATAAATTACGTTTAAAGAAGAAAGCACAAAAGAAATCGAAAGCGGCAAAGATTGCTCTAGGTTTTGCTGAAAACTATAACGAAACAATCTCCACAATTCTCTTTAGTAATAACTTAGTTAATATTGCTGCATCTTCCTTAGCAACCGTTTTAGCTTTATCCATTTCTGATTCACCATTATCTACAACAATTGCCGAAATTATTCTCCTTGTTATTGTTCTTCTTTTTGGTGAATTATTGCCAAAGGTAATCGGTCGAGCTTTCTCTTACCGTTTATCTCTTGTTTTAGCCTATCCAATCTACGTGCTAAGAATCATCTTTTTCCCAATTGTTTTTGTAACATCTAATTTAGGAAAACTCATCGCCAAAATCTTTATCCGTGAAGAACATAATGATGTTGATGAAATGAGTGATGATGAACTAGAAGAGCTTGTCGAAAAAGTTGAAGAAGACGGTACCATTGATGAAGATCAATCTGAACTAATTAAATCTGTCTTAGATTTTAAAGATACTGAAGCACAAGAAATCATGACTCCACGAGTTGATATGTTTGCGATTCCAGTGGATGCCGATATTTATAAACTCCTAGCTGGAGATGATATCTTTATGCATTCACGTGTACCGGTCTATAAAGGCACAATTGATAACATTGTTGGTATTTTACCAACCAAACAACTTTTAAAGTCTATTTTGGCTAAAGAAAAGATTAATTTGAAATCTTTAATTATTCCGGTGAAGTTTGTTCCTGGAGCAATGGGCATTTCGGAAATCTTACGATGGATGAAATCCCATAAAAACCACATTGTTATTGTTAAAGACGAGTTTGGTGGAACCGATGGCTTATTAACCATGGAAGACATCTTAGAAGAACTTGTTGGCGAAATGTATGATGAAATGGATAAGATCAAAGAACCTTATACAAAGATTTCACGTAACAAATATCTTGTTGATGCGAATATGAACATTGATGATTTCTTTGATTTATGTGGATTAGATATTAGTGAAGATAAAGCCTATAACTCTGTTGGTGGATGGGTTTTGGATTATTTAGAAAAATTTGCTAAAATTGGTGATAAGTTTAAATATAAAAACATTGATGTGAAAGTTGTTGATGCAACAAACTTTACTGTTGAAAAAGTCGAAGTAACAGTTCACAAAAAGAGAGAAAAATAATGAAGTACGAAGTCTATGTTGAGAAGAATCTTCCTTCCTTAGAAGGAAAGCTTTTCCTTGTGACTGGTGCAAACTCTGGTTTAGGCTATTCTGCCTGTAAGACATTTTTAGCTAAAGGTGCAGCAGTGATTATGGCATGCCGTAATCTTAAAAAGGCTGAGAACGCTAAGAACAAACTACTCGAATTATTTCCAAACGGAAAAATCGATATTGTCCCCTTTGATCAGGCTGACAAGGCTTCAATCAATGAACTTCCTAAACATCTAGAAAAATATGAACACATCGATGCCTTAATTCTTAATGCTGGAATTTTCCATCCAGGAAAGAATCTTTTTACAAAAGATGGTTATAGTTTAACTGTCGGAACAAACTTTATTGGCATGTATTTTGCTGTTGAAGCTTTAAAAGATCAAATTAAGGCTGGAAAGTTTAAACGTCTTGTCTTGGTTTCAAGCATCGTTTCTCATCAAGGTCGTTCCAGGCACTATGAAAAATACTTTAAACAAGAACATCGTTCCTCATTTAAACAATACGCTGTTTCTAAGAGAATGATTCTTGAGTATGGATTATATTTATCAAATGAACTTTATGGACAAGTCGAAGTGACTCTTTGTCACCCAGGTTTAGCCTCAACAAATATCGTTGGCGGTGAAGCCACAACCTTCTCCAAACGCTTCCAACACCTTGGCAAGAAGTTCATGCATAAATTCGGAAATAGCGCTGACAAATCTTCATTATGTTTAGTTGAAGCGGCGATAAAATCACCAGCAAATCTTGGTTACTTTTATCCAAAACACTTCTTCCATATCCGTGGAATTCCAAAAGAAAAACGACTTCATTTAAACGAGAAAAGGTATGCTCGTTTATTAAAATCGTTATCTCATCTTTGATTGATAAAATGAATAAATTTCATCGGCCACTTGGTCGATGTTTTTATTATCTGTATGAACAACTAAATGAACACCTTGAACTTTGTCTAATGAGAAGTCGTATTGGTCGTTTTTTAATCGTTCTTCAATTTTTTCTTTTTTGTCTCCACGACCAACCATTCTTTCTTCTCTCTTTTTTGGATCGCAGATTAATAGAACAGTGATTACTCGAGGATCATTTAGAGCTTGGAAGGCATGTAACCCATTCGGATCTAGTACGATAACTTTGTTATCATCGACTTGGTCTTTTCCACATCCATAATAATTTCCATTATATAAGGATGATTCAACAAACTTTCCTTCTTTAAGCTTCTTTTCAAACTCTTCTTTGGAGATGAAAAAATAATCTACTCCATCTTTTTCACCTTCACGCATTGCTCTGGTAGTTGTGGTGATGGCTTTTACTAATCCAAAACGTTTTTGAAGATTAAGAGCAGTGACTGTTTTTCCACTTGCTGAAGCGCCACAAAGAATAAGCATATTTCAATTATAAGTGTCCCAAGGTCAAAAAAACAAAAAAATTTTTATATTAAAAATATTTTTGAAAAAAATTAGTGCAAAAAATGGTGCGATTTTGCGGATTAAGTTAATATAAGCAATTTTTTGCGGAGGGGAAAAACTATGCATAAAAAACATGATTACCACATCGAAGAAACAAGAGAAATGGTCTCGATATTCAAAGACGTCCATCTGAAATATCGTTACATCCGTAATAATCTCAAATTCTCTTCACAGGGGAAAGATGAGACATTAGCCAAGTTTAGAGATGATGTTCGTAAAATTCATGTCGCTCTCGATAGCATTAAACCACTCCAATCTTATCTTATAACTCAGTCATTTCGTGGCGATAACAAGGTTTATAACGAGTGGTGGAAGGGAATTTACAAAAAATCTACTCTTTATCGCCTACGCCATTGTGCGATTCAAGCATTCTTAAAGGAGTATCACTCATTATGATAAAACAAAAGCTTATTCCATTAGTATTATGCATGCTCACGTGTGGAGTTTCCTTTGGTGCGACGGAAGTACAGCGTTATGAGTTGGATTATTTTCACATTACTCCTTTTTATGCTGATAAATCCAGAAGTGTAAAAGTTTTCGCAAAACTATCAAGCAATGGTCCAGTAACAAGAAAATTAGTTAATTTTTACCTTTATAATTCGAAATATAAAACCGGAACAAAGATCAAAAACCTTCGTCCGAGTGATGAAAGTGGTCTAATTAGTGAAACATCAACCGGGACTTTAATGAGATCTGGCGAACAAAACCGAATCAAAATATTTTTTAGCGACGGTGATGGTCAGACGACAAATCACTGGTTTGACATGATTGAGGCAAACAATCCACCTCGTTTAGTTGTTGACCAACTTCAAACAGCAACCTATGAAAGTTTTAATGTTGCATCATACACCAAAAGTAGAGGTTATTTCACCTCATCAGATAAGTACGAATTTAAAAATTGGTACGCGATAAATGAGATGAATATTTATAACAAACTTGATGTTGGAATGTTTAGTTTTACTGAGACAATTTACGATATTCCAATCGAGATCGAATATTACATAATTTCTATAGGAATCCCAGCAATTTACGGTTTATTTTGTGATTTAAGGGATGACGAAATCGCTTATAACAGAGTTGAATTGAGCCTCGATTTTGTTGATGTTGGTAACCATCAATATCAACTTCGATTTAAGGATAAACTCTATGTAAATCCTTATACATATGAAATGGCAAGAAGCCAGCTTCCAGGGTTTGTTGAAACAAAGTATCTTTATCTTCCAAAAAACGGATTTAAGGATCTTCAAAAGCTCGATTTTACAATTCTGGGTGAAAAACTCGGAACGATGAGAATTGATTTTAGCTACTCATTCTCCATTGAAGCAGAACGATCACGAATGGGGAACTGCGTTTCTTCGGAGTATTGCATTAAGACAAATGATGTCGAATTTAGTGATATTGGAAAGGAGTTAAAACATGACTAACTGTCTTTTCTTCACTTTTGGGTTTGTTCTCTTTTTGACATTTTCATTTGGAGGAATGACGCAATCAAGTATTCATCGTTCGTTCTTAAATATGCATCGCAGCATTCTTGAAATTAGCGTTGTCACAATTGGGGATGACGGAGAAGATGTAAAACCATATTTTAATGAACCTCAACTCGAAAAATACGTGATTGATTATCTAAAAGATAATGTTGGTAAATATACGACAGATTATAAAGCGTCAATTATTTATTTCGATGTTAGCACAAATGCAGTCAATACCAATCATCACGCCGATGGAGTTCGCATTTCTTTAACTTCGAAAATCAATATGTTTTATACCTACAAACACAGTCGTGAATTTCGGATCAATTCAAGAGGTGAAATCAATGAATAAAGAGCTTGTTACTTATTTAGAATCATCTTTCCTGTCACCTCTTTTAAGTGACACCGAAATTACTGATAATTCTTATAACGGAAAGGATGTTTATTATCTTCACAACCAATTCGGAAGGAAGAAATCGAACATTGAAGTTTCAAAAGATGAGGTTGCGGTGTTTATCCGTCAAATCGCTAATTTAGCAGAGAAGCAATTTTCCTATACTAACCCATCAATTGATGTTTCTGAAGGCAAATACCGCATTAACGCAATTCACCAGTCAATTGTTCGTGTTGAAAACGAAAAATCAATCTCATTTTCAATTCGTATTGCGTCGCCAAATAATCGCATTTTAACCAGCAAATCCTTTATGAATCCAAAAATGAAGGCCTTTTTACTAGATTGTTTAAAGAAGCAAAAATCAATTGTCATTGGAGGCCCAACTGGATCGGGAAAAACAGAACTTCAGAAATACTTATTAACCTCATTAGAGGATAACAGCAGGGTAATTGTTATCGATAACGTCCAAGAACTAGAGTTCATTCGCTCTAATCCAAATTTAGACATAACTTCTTGGGAAGCGAATGAAAACCACGTCAATTCCTCAATAAATGACCTAATTCGTCAGGCTTTAAGATCAAATCCAGATTGGCTCGTTGTCGCGGAAAGTCGTGGAAAAGAGATGAACGATGTTCTTACAAGTGTAATGACCGGGCACCCAATTATTACAACGATGCACGCTAAATCACTAATGTCGATGCCTCATCGATTAGTTCGAATGATTGAAATGGCTGATACAAGAGAGTCGTATGACGACATTATGGGAGATTTACTTTCTCATATCCCCGTTTATGTCTTTGTTCGTAGAGATATTACAAAAGATGGAAATGTCCATCGTTATATTGAGGCAATTGGAGAAGTCGAAAACAAAGTTTTAGTTGAAAAATTCCATTGTTAGGAGAGTTTATGGTAAGAGATATCTTTTATGTTTTAATAACCTTTGCGCTTGCTGTTGTGAGCTATTTTACTAGTCCGACGATTTATCTCCCAATCGGAATTGTGTTGCTCTTTAACGCTTATTATTTTTTGATTGGTCGAAAATATTTAATTAAAAAAGATCGATTAGTTCGACGTTGTCATGCTTGTTATCACTTTATTAATGCCTTTATTATTTCGATGTCTGTTAAAGAATCTTTAGAAGATGCTTATCAAAGTGGAATTAGATTTGAAGATAAAGAATTAAATGAGATTACACCTGAGATAGAGAACTTAAATGTTAGTGATCGTATTGCTTATTTAAGAGAGTTCTTTAACTTAGCTGTATTCAAAATGTTTATAAATGTCCTTGGTTTATACCAAGATCAAGGCGGAAATATTTTAAGCATGTCTGACGAACTGATTAGCGAATCAACAAGAATTGAGAAGAGTATCAGCGACTCCTTAGCAGAATCGAACCGCTATTTGGGTCAATTTATACTTCTATGGGTAATGGCGGTATCTGTGCTAATCTTCATTCGCTTTTCAATCAGTTCGTTTTACATAACGATGTCAAAATCGTCGATTTTTCTCTTCTTTTTATCAATGTTTTTTCTCGTTGTACTCTTCTCAATTCACCTTTTCATTGTTCGTTATTCCTCAATTATCGTGAAGGAGGATCAAGTATGAAAAAACTCAAAGAAAGAATAGCAAATCTTGGCTTATCTATAAAAAAAGAGCTTACAACTGCATTAGCTTTTAGTTTAGTTTTACTTGCTCTAGGTATAGTTGCCTTCTATATGCTTAATTCTTACATCTATTTAGGTGTTGGATTAGTCTTTGTTATTTTGTTTAATTTGTTCTATTTCTCACGATATTCAAAATTGGAAAAAGAACAAAATGATTTAGCAAAACAAGATTTTGTCTCTTTGTTTACCTTTTTCAAAATTTATCTCCATAATGGCTATTCTGTTTATACAGCGTTAAAAGAGATTCAAGCTTTTGCCGATAAACAATTAGCTTTGTATCTTTCCGATTTAATTCGTGACATCGATCAAGATAAGACAATTAATCCATTTATTCGATTTGGTCGAAAGTTTAACGATTTAATTATTGAAGAAATGATGATCTCTATCTATCAAATGATTGATGATGGATCTAACCCATCCCATCTATCTCAATTTGATCTCATTTTTGGTAAGATTAGCGATCTCGCATATGAAAAAGAAATCAACAAGAAACGTAACTCATTAGCCTCAATGTCCACGTTTCCTTTAGTCGGTAGTTCCATCCTAATTGTGATGGTCACATTTGGAATTATTACAGTGATGGAGGAAATGGTTAATGTCTTATAAAGTTGCGTTCATTTTATCGATGTTATTCATCGTTCAATTATTTGTTTT
>DGSJ01000045.1 GCA_002393905.1 Caryophanales bacterium UBA4365 | reverse complement strand
CAGAAACAATGAAGTATTTCACAACACTATCAAATGTTTTAGTAACACTTTGTGCGTTTGTGAATCTAATTCTTTATGCGGTGTCTATTTCGAAGAAGAAAAACTATGTTAAAGAATTCTTCCAGGTGATGAAGCTTATTTCTGTAGTAGCAGTCGCAATTACATTTACGATTGTGATGGCTTTTTTAGCACCAAACAACACTAGTGGCATTGATTTATTCGCCGGATCACAACTCTTCATGCATGTGATTACTCCAATTGCGGCGGTATTCTCATTTATTTTCCTTGAATATCAAACAAAGATTAGATTTCGATTCTTCTATTTTCCAGTCTTCTTTGCTTTAGCTTATGGAGCGTTTTATATCTCATACGCATTCTTAGCTCCAGCAGGGCAAGCAATTGACTGGTACGGTTTTATGTTTGAAGCTGGTTCAAGAGTCGCTCCAGTTGATTTAACTAAATTTACATTAGGTCAATTCTTACTCTTCCTTGGTGAATCCTTAGGTGGTGGAGTCGTCTTTGGATTTGTCTTCTGGCTACTTAACAAAATTATGAATCTCATCTTCATTGGTTACACTGTTGCTCCAGAAGCAATAGAAGGATCTCCAGCTCAAGTTGAAGAGCCAGTCAGCGAAGAAAAAGAAGAACCCGTTGTTGAAGAGAAACCAGCCGAAGAGGTTAAGGCTGAAGCTTCTGAAGAACCTGTTGAAGATGTTACAGAAGAAGCATCTAAAGAACCTGAGGCTAAAGAAGAAAAAGAACCAGGAATTGCAGAAAAATCACCAGCAAAACCGGCACCTTCTGAAAAACCAAAAACAAAAAGAAACGTTAATTATAACCCAAATAAATATAAAGACGGAGTTCGTGTCTATCACATCTCTCGTAGCAAATTTATGTCGAAGTATTGGCAGGTTAAACTTGCTGGTGGAGAAAAGGCGATTAAGATTTTTCCAACTCAAGCTGAAGCAATTACTTATGCTAAAGAACTTGTCAGAAAACAAGGTGGATCAATCCGTATCCACTCTATGAAAGGACAATTAAGAAAATAATTGTTCAACTAATATAACTTATTTATATCTTGTTAAGAAAATATTTCGATCTATTGAACTATAAAGTTTCGATAATTTTCTTTAATTGAACTCCAGATTCATGGAGTTTTTCTTTTTCAATATTAGATAAATTAATCTCGAGAACTTTCTCCACACCAGAACTACCAACTAATGTAGGAACAGATAAAGATAAACCACTTAATCCATATTCTCCATCTAGTTCAGTAGAGATAGTCAACATGGTGTGGGAGTTATTCACAATTGCGCGACAAATGTAATCCACAGCAATCGCAATGCCGTAATAAGTCGCGCCTTTCTTTTCAATAATCTTATAGGCCGCATCACGAACTTCTTCGTAAATCTTTCTCATACCTTCTTCGTGGTTCTTAAAACCTCTAATCTCACAGAATTCGTTTAATGGAACTCCAGAGATGTTTGTGATTGACCATGCTGGAAATTCGCTATCACCATGTTCGCCCATGATTAATCCGTGGACGTTACGTGTATCAACATTTAAGTGTTGAGAAATTAAGTATTTTAGTCGAGCAGTATCTAAAACGGTTCCTGAACCAATAACACGGTTCTTAGGTAAGCCAGATTCTTTTAAAGCGACATGAGTTAAGACATCAACAGGGTTAGACACGATTAATAAGATACCTTCAACTTTAACTTTGTTAATCTCGGAAATAATACTTCGCATAATTGAAGCATTCTTCTTAATTAAATCTAATCTTGTTTCTCCTGGTTTTTGACTGACTCCAGCGGTGATAATGATAATTGAAGCATCTTTTAAATCTTCATATTTACCCGCATAGATATTCATTGTGCCTTTATAAGCTAAGCCATGCGATAAATCCATCGCTTCGCCTTCCGCTTTGTTTGTGTTGTTATCAATTAAAACCATTTCCGAGAAGATTTGGGATTGGACTAATGTAAAAGCAATTGAGCTTCCGACAAATCCACATCCAATAATTCCGACTTTCTTAACATTAACCATTTTTGATACCTCCATAATATTTATACACTTTTTCTAATTTATTCATAAATTGAAAACGCTTAAGTATCTAAAATTCTTCTTATTATTTGAGATGAAAATCATAGGCAATTCTTGGTTAATTTTATTAAATTGCATGGGATTTTTAATTTCGGCAATACTTATTCACTTAAGTGTGTGGCACTTTTGTGACAGAGTGTTTTATAAAATTTAATTAACATTTTGTTTAATTAAAATGTCTAGTATGGAGGTAACCATATGAAACGAAAAAAACTAACTCTACTATTGATGTGTGGCGCACTATTCCTTGGTGCTTGCTCTAAAAATGGAGGCTACACACCACAAGAAGATCCGGAAGAAAAAGAAATCTTTGATGATCTTGACTTAGGTGAGGGAGAAGATATTTCCTTAACTCCGGAACAAATTAAATATCATTCCAACCAAGACTATGATGTTGGTCAAGACTACAAAATAGATGTCAAGCTCGCTCGTCCTGAAGGAGCATTCGCCACCTATTCGATGCTAAAAGACCAACTCATGTTAACTCCAAGTGAGATGCTTTCCGTCGAAGATCGCTTTGGAAACCCTGTTGAAGTCCAATGTGAACGTAAAGAAGACGAACAAGGAGAAGAATACTTCCAGATTTATCCAACTAATGGAGTTTATGAGGAAGGCGCGATTATGTCATGTAGCCTTTCTAATGATGCGGTCTATTTTAAAGACAGAGATCCAAACTTGGATAAACTCTACTTTAATATTCCGCGAAAAGAATCAAGCCTTCTTTCCATTAGCAAAAACACCCCGTTTTATGACATTTACAAAGTAACTTATTTCCCAGTCGCTGATGGAGACTATCCAACTTACACTGATATGTCGAGCCAAGAAGCAATTGATGCTTTTAATAACAATACATACCATTTTGGTTACCAAACAGACCTTCCATTACAAGTTGATCAACAATTTGGTATTTCCATTATTCGTAACGGAGAAGTCGATTTATCTCACGAAAATACTTTCTATGGAAAGTTTGTCTCTTCTGTTCAAGAAGGTGACCATTATCGCATCACCTTTAAAAACGCAGATATCTCCGAAATTTTTAAAGATGATTCGACCGGAGATACGATGTTTGATTTCCAACAAAAAGAAAAGATCACTGAATTTAAAAACGTCAAACGTTTAATGAGTAATGAACAACTCAAAGAACACATCTTACAAAGTCAAGACTTTAAGTTATTAACCCAAGCGATTGCTGAAGGAACTGATAACGCTCTTCCAACAATTCTAAGTTTATTATCCGTTAGTCTTGATACATCTAGTAAAGATGGTCAATTTAAGATCCAACTGAAACTTTCTGGACGTATTCCATATGGAAAAGAAGTACATGGAGTAAAAGAAAACGCGATTCAAGTGTCGATTACTTTCCAATGGACAATGTCTTTTGAATGTGAAGGTGGAGTCAAAGTCAAAAAATGGTTAGGTATTCCATATGACATTGACGCTCATGGAACAGTCACCAAGATTACCGACTTTAAGCTTAGTTTCAGCATCCAAATGATGAAACAAATGACTCCTGAGAAACAAGACGAAGAAGCTAAAAAACCAGTCAAAGACCGTATTCAAGACGCCTATAAGAAACTAAAAGAAGATAAAAACTATTTCCGACCAGGAGACGATAAAGAACAAGTCAGTGGAAACCATTCCACAACTGATTTACTCATCTTTGAAGTCCCATTTGGTTATGTTTTCTCCTTTAAAATCGCTCTATCTTGGGAAATGACGATCGATATGAACGTCATGTTTAATTACGGTTATACCTCCCACACCGTCGAAAAAGCATTATCGTTTGACACAGATGATGGAGTGGAAAACACCTCGAATACCACTGAATGTAATTCCTCCAGTCATAGCCTTGGCTTAGGTGGAGAACTATACGCCGAAGGTGGATTTAAATTATCCATCTCCATTGGTATTGTTGGATTAAGAAAACTCTTCCAAATTGGTGGAGCCCTCTACTTTGGATTCTATTTTGATATCCACGCAATGGGCGGCATCACCATTGGTGAGGGCCAACCAACATCCTTCTATGGAGGATTTAAATTTGAGGTTGGTCTAATTGGCAAAATCAATGTCTATTTAGACTTATTAATGGTCTTCCATTGGGAATATAATTTTGCCAATAAGAAGTGGCCACTAAAAGTGATTGATAGTGGAACATCTATTTTAGGTCTAAAAGGTGATGATTTCACACTTGAAGATTATCGAACATCCACAAGTGAAACGCCTTTACTAACTGTCTCCCAGTTTACAACGGATACCTTTAGTATTGATCTACATACATACAAAACTAGTGACAAAGTTATTTATGACAATGAAAAAATCTCCCCGTTAACTGTGACATCGAAATCTCCATATCTTACGATTGACGTTGAATCGAGTGAAATTGTTGTTGATGAAAACGCTCCAGCTGAATTTGATGGAGTCTTAACCGTCACCGTTCATCCTGATTTAGTCTGCTATGCTATGGATGATGAACCAAGTAAAGACTATAACGTCCACTTTAGAAGTAAAACCGCGAATCGGTTATACTTCGGTGCTGGTGATAGTCAATCGATCCTTGTTGAAGTTGGTAAAGAAGTACAAATGCCAATGCCAGTCGACGACAGAACTCTTGATAAAGATGTGACATACACTGACATCGGGTATCGCAGCGATACCGGAAGCGCGATGTTTAATTGTCATGTCAATTTACATACATATGATTTCCTCTACTATACAGATGGAATAAATAAATACTCAAAAGGTGATACCTTCGTGATGCCAAATCACGATGTACACCTCTCTGTCTCATTATATGAGATCACTTACTATCATGTCCGATTCTATAACGGATATGCTGATGGAAGTGATCCTGACTTAGGTCTAATTAAAGACTATGAGGTCCGGGAATACATGGCTGCCCCAGAACCTTCATTAGAAGAATGCCAGATGGATGGCTATCTCTTCTATGGCTGGGATCGTGATTTCTCCTATGTCACATCCAATATGAATGTCTATGGAATTTATGTGACATATTACGAAGGGTAGGTGATGAACGATGAAATTAAGAAAACTCTATCTAACTACTCTATTAGCGATGTTTGCCCTCGCTGGATGTCAAACTCCATCTCAAGATGTGATTGATCTTCTCCCAGAAGATAACGTCATCCAAAAAGAAGGACACAACATCAAGAAAATCGAATTTAAAAACATCCCAGCAGACGGAATTCTTCGTGGAATGTTTGATTCGTATAACATCTATCTTCTTGTCACATATGATGATGATTCAACACTTGAACATCCTCTCACGATGCGTTCTTTGTCTCCAGATCTTCGTGATATTCTAGACACGGAAGGTGACCACGTTGTGAAAATCCTCTTTAGAGGACAAGAAGTGGTGGCCCATTTCAACATTCTTCATAGTGATAAGCTTTATCATATTGAATATCGTGATTACCAAGGTAATCTCTTACAAATCTTTGAAGTTCAACCAGGAGAACAACTTCCGTTTATTCCTGATAGTCCTGATCGAGAAGAAGATTACTATTGTATCTATGATAACAAAGGTTGGGACACCGATTTAAGTGGTCAAAATATTCACGAAGACCATCAGATTTATCCAAAATACGAGAAGAAATTTAAACGTTCTCACTCCTTCTCTAGTAAAGCTCAAACCGATGCTTTCCAAAACCGTTTCTTAGATAAATCCTTATCCACATCTGAAACAGGCTACACCGATACAATGTATTTCCATTTAGGTCGCTTTTACCACGCGCCACTTTATGTGGCAAGGCTTGATCCAACAGCTGGAAGCGTCTACCATCATACTGCTTCTGGCCCAGCAATGTCTTTCACTGCTAAATTTGAAAGTATTGATCTTTCTCAAACTGCAGACCGATATGCTGGAATTGAAGAGATGATGAAGTCATTTTTGAAAAGTCAAATCACCTTTAACGCTTTCCATAGTGCAACCCAACTTAATCCATGGAAAAACGAGGATGCGGTGCAAATTCTCGATGGAAATGATCCTAGATTCCAACCTCAGGCATATGAGACATATGATGTTGAAACATTACTTCATAATCACACAACAACATATTTTGATAATCTGGAAGGAGAATATGAATTATTTAAGACATATCTTGCCGATTATCTAGTTGAACATGCTGATTATCTAAATGATTTAAAAACAAACGGCTTTAATTTCTCCATTCCGCCATCTTCAGATGAAGGTTATTACCGTGCTATTTATGAATGTGATATGGATGTTGTTTATTGCTTAAGATCAAACTTCTTTGAAGATGAGCTTAGACTCTACAATGTTCAACCGTATTTCCTAGTTGATCCAAGTAGTTTTAGTGTTCGAATTGATTACGACTCCACTGGTGACTTTAAACCAACTCAGAAATTTGAATATTCCTTTGATGGAGCCTGCCAAGATTATTTATGGGCAAAGGAGCAATAGAAAATGAAAAAATTAACTAAAATTCTCATCTTTTCTATCTCTGGAGCACTTGTTTTAGGTGGTCTAGGCACATTCCTAGGTATTTATCTACACAACAAAAATGAAGAAGAAATATATCAAAAAGGTTTAGAGCATCTTCTAAAACGTGAACATAAAGATGCCTATGACGCTTTCTCTGAGATCCCAAATTATCTCGATGCAAATAAGAAACAAGATTATGCCTATCAACTCTACCGCATTGACCAAGGAGAAAGAAACTTCGAAGACATGATTAACGAAGTTGTTCTTTGGAACGGAAAAGTTGAGGTGACATTTGAAACAAACGGCGCGAAAGAAATTCCTAGTCGAGTCATTGAAAGCAAAAGTGATAATAAATACATCACTGAAGTGCCAGCAAAATCGTTTCAAGACTTCTTAGGTTGGACACTAACTTATGGAAGCTATAGTAAAGAGACAGATCAACTTTCGTTTCGATTAAACGCCTCTTATTCACATCACTATTATTCCATCGCTTATAGTCTAGATGGAGGTGTTTTACCTAGTGACGCTCCGCTTCATTACACTTATTATTCTCCAGATATCCATCTTCCTAGTGCATCTAAACCAGGTTATAACTTCCTCGGATGGGTGGAAGAAGATGAAGATGCACCTAATTTAGACTATGTCATCCCATATCACTCTCACCGAGATGTGGCTGTTAAAGCCAAATACGAACCAAAAACCGTTCACGTTCTATTTGACGCAGATGGAGGTACTCCAGCACAAACCGAAGGAGACTATGTCTACTTAAGTAAGGTTACTCTTCCAACAGCTACCAAAGAAAACTATGTCTTTGATAAGTGGTTATATAAAGGTGAACCAGTGAATACTGATTCCTTTAATGTCGTAGAAGATAAAGCGACATTAAAAGCCTCGTATTTACCAAAACCATTCTATATTTATTATCAATTCTCTAGTGGAGAATCATTTAGTGGTGATCATCCAGAAGTTTATAACTATGAATCTGAGGATCTATTAATTCCTTATCCAGTCAAAGAAAAAGATAGTGAACATAGTTATCTTTTCGTTGGTTGGACTGTTGAAGTTAATGGTGATCTTGTTGATGACGTAATCGAAATCAACAAAACCATCCCTCATCACTCAACTGGTAACTATAACTTCATCCCACACTGGTTAGAATGTGAAGTTTCGAGCCATGAACTAAAGAGTATTGATGAAACTAGTTACCATAATTTAGATGACATTACCGGTGTTGTCATTCCTCTTGATGTATGGAATATCCATGAATCTGTTCGAACTCATGGAATTACGAAAATGGTCGATATTATCCCAATGGAGGGACATTCTCGTTTTGTGAGTGAAGACCATTTCTTAATTCAATTAGATAGCTTAGGTAAAAGATCACTTTACTATGCTGCTAGACCAGTTTACTGTAGTGTATCTTGCCCAGAAACAATTCAGTTACCAAAGGTTAATAAAATCACCGCGAATGCTTTAAATGGGTGTCAAGCAACACACATTATTGCCACATCTTCATTTGAAGAAGTTGGAACAAGCGCCTTTGCTAATGCGACTAACTTAGTCGACATTAAAGGAGCTAATTTAAAGCATATTGGCCCAATGGCCTTCCAAAACTGCACTAATCTCAGTGAAGATTTCTTTGTAGATAATCCAAATATCGAAATCATCGAAGAAGGAGCCTTCGAAAACTGTGACGCTTTCACTACGATCACAATTGCTGGAAAGATGGAACAAATCGGGGCGAAAGCTTTCCATGACACTAATTCTCTGACAACCCTCATCTATTATGGAGAAGATGGATTAGATGTTCATGAATCCGCATTTGAGGATTGTCCAAGTTTAAAAATACTTTATTCAAAGGTCGCTTCTTTATCAAAAGCGTTAAGCTTAATCCCAAATTCTAAATCAACTTTAGAAGAGGTTTACCTTAGTGGTGTTGGCCAACTCCAAGACAACGCCTTTAAAGGTTATACTGCCCTGAAAAAGGTCGAATTTGCTCCTGGGGTAAATTTATCAAGTCTATCATCATCTTGTTTTGAAGAAACTTCTTCTTTAGAAACATTACTTGTTCCTAACACAGTCACTCGTATTGAATCTCACGCTTTCCGCTATTCAAACATCAAATCATTAACATTTGAAGATATCTCTTCTCTGAAGAGAATCGAAGAAGGCGCCTTTGAATCATCAAAGATTGAAAGTATTGATTTCACTGGTGCAAAAAATCTTGTTTTAGAAGATGACGCCTTTAAAAACTGTCATGAGCTAACATCGGTCAAACTAAACTATGAACAAGTTGAATCATTTAACGATGTCTTTGGACATTGTTCAAAT
Source organism: Caryophanales bacterium UBA4365 (assembly GCA_002393905.1). Lineage (GTDB taxonomy): Bacteria > Bacillota_I > Bacilli_A > RFN20 > CAG-826 > Fiminaster. Next base: position 3,575 of record DGSJ01000045.1, on the reverse strand, counting down.
CTCTCTGATGTGACAATTCACTTTAAACAAAAAAGTGATCATAACCTCATTCTTCGTGCCGGATATATGTCGAACTTTGCCTTCGTGAAGAATCTCACCATCACTTATGATGGCAATGAAGAAGCATCATTAAAACTTAATACAGGATGCTTCTCGAACTGTCCACTTCTTGAAGACATTGTTTTAGACAATTGTCATATCTCTAAAGTTAGTGAATATGTCCTAGAAAACTGTGTTAGTTTTAAAAACACATACGGTTACTTTAATGATTTAGTCACGATTCCGAGAGGTCTTTTCTATGGATGTAAAAACATCTCTGTTTCATTAAATGGTACAACCTCGATTGAACCATTAGCCTTTGGACATTGTCGTTTGCTTGGAACAGTCTATCTACCAAAAACAATCACCAGTGTTGGTGAAGAAGCCTTCGCTTATTGCGAATCCCCAATGTCAATTGAGGTGGAATACACTTCAGAAGAAATGGCGGAACTAGACAAAGACGATCCAACATACGGACCTCAACCATGGTTTAATTGGTCAAAGAACTGCTTCTGTTCGATTACCTTTGGAGTAACTCATTAAAAAATAATCATTCCTAATAAGCACCTGTCAAAAAACAAACTGACAGGTGCTTTTATTTAAGATATTTGTTTACAAATAAGACAATATTTAGTAGATTATTTTTTGCGTCTTTATAGGAGGGCGAGAATGAAAATTGTTATTGTTAGTGATGTCTTATGTAACGAAGGTAATGGCACGAATGTTGCCACAATGAACCTTGTTCGTTACTTAATGGATCATAATTATGATGTCCGTGTTCTCTGCCCGTATAGCGATAAAGAAGACGATGATCGATTCTATATTGTTCCAACGCTTGATTTAAAGATCTTTAACGGATTATTAGACCGAGTTGGAGTTAAACTTTCTCATGCCGATGATAATGTCATTAACGAATGTTTAGATGGAGCAGATTATATTCACGCGATTGTTCCATTCCATCTATGTAACACAGTCATTCGTTTAGCAAACAAATATAACATCCCCGTATCAATTGGTTTTCATATGCAAGCCGAAAACCTCACTTCATATTTTGGTTTAAAGAATTTCGGATTAGTGAACCACTGGGTTTATAAGTATATTTACCGTAATACATTCTCTAAAGTTGATGCGATTCATTATCCAACCAAATTTATTCGTGACATTTTTGAAAAGAATATTCATTGCCACACAAATGGTTATGTTATCTCCAACGGTGTTAACCCTGATATGAGACCTAGAAAAGTGGAAAAACCCCAACAATTTGCGGATAAAATTGTCATTTCTTCCGTTGGTCGACTCTCCAAAGAGAAATCCCAAGACACCTTGATTAAGGCTGTTTTAAATAGTAAACATGAAAAAGAAATTCAACTTGTTTTAGCTGGACAAGGTTTACAAGAAGGTAAGTTTAGACGTCTTGCGAAAAAGCTCACTAATCCAATTGTGATGCAACAATTCTCTCGTGAAGAAGTAGTGGATATTATGCACTACTCGGATATCTATGTTCATCCAGCAATTGTGGAACTAGAGGGCATCGCTTGTATTGAAGCACTGGCCTGTCAAAAACTGACCATTGTTTCGGATAGTAAGAAAAGCGCAACACGTCTATTTGTTCGTGATAAGAAATGTATCTTTAAGAAACGTAACTATAAATCTTTATCGAAACTGATTGATTATTTTATTGATCACCCAGAAGAAAAAGAACGTATCGAAAAGCTTTATGATGGTTTCGCTGATGAATACTCTATTGAACACTGTATGAGTCGAATGGAACAAATGATTCTTGAAACCAAAAAGCATAAAGATGAAAACTAAATTAACAAACTTTTTTATCAGTGATAAAATACTCGTGGAAAAGGAGAAATATTATGTTTAAAAAACTAGTTGCTGAATTCTTCGCAACACTAATCCTTGTCGTTGTTGGTTGTGGTGTCGCAATTGGCGTTGGATGTGGCGATACTGGTGGCATTGTTGCTACTGCTGCTGCATTTGGTGTTTCAATCGTTATCTTAGCCTACACCGTTGGACAAGTTAGTGGTGGACATGCTAACCCAGCTGTTTCTTTAGCAATGGCCATTCGTGGTGACATTACATGGAAAGAATTTGCTGCCTACTGTGCTGCCCAAGTTTGTGGTGCTTTAGTTGGTAGTGGAATTCTTGCTTTAATGTTCTTCACTGTTAAAGCCACTGGAAACAACTCACTTGATAACATCGCCTATGCTGCTGGTACAACTGACTACACATTCGGTGTTGTTGCGCTCGGTCTATTTGCCGAAGTTGTCTTAACCTTCTTATTTGTCTTAGCCGTCTTAGGTGCAACAAGCAAGAAAGAACATGGACACGCGACAGGAATCATTATTGGTTTAGCCTTATTTGGTGTTCACCTTTTAGGTATTCCATTAACTGGTACATCTGTTAACCCAGCACGTGCATTAAGCGCAATTATCTTTAGATTATTTGATAGTTCCGCTAACGCTGGTCACTTAGCATTAACATTAATTGCTGTGATCATCGGACCATTCATTGGTGCTGCTCTTGCTGCATTCCTTTGGAAGAAGATTCAACCAAAAGAAGAAAAATAGTAATTATCCACGATTTGCTGGATAAAATGATAAAAATTGTGTCGTTATCGCGGCACAATTTTTATTTAAAAATGTATTTACAAATGTATATACAATTTATATACTGGAACCATGAATAAAGATAATGGATTATACATACGTGTTTCTTCCGATTTAAAAGAAGCATTTCAAAAGGTTGTTGAAAAAGAAGGTTTTAATGTCTCTGAAACACTTGAGGCAACGATGAAAGATGTTGTTCGTCGTGGTCGCGTACCAAGTTACATGCGACCAAAAATGAAATCTCGTAAGGAACAAGTAATTAGTATCCCTTTTATTAAAGAATCTTTGGATAATATTGTATTTAAAAACAAGCACATTAAGCGAGCTTCACTATTTGGTTCATATGCAACAGGTGATGCAACTGCAAAAAGTGACGTCGATATTTATTTAGAGGTTGATGATAATTTTAGTTTATTTGATCAAGCAGGAGTCAAAGCCGAACTACAGGATATATTAAAAAAAGATGTTGATGTAATTACTGGAAGTGATGACAAAGTATTTTTAGATCACGTCAACAGAACAAAAATTGTTTTATACGAAAGAAAGTCGTGATTATTTTTTGAAATTGAAAAAACAGCCAGTTATTTAGGATTTGCTGGTTGTTTTTTTGTTATCACCCTTTGAAATATAGGCGTTTTTGATAGTTAATTGGTTCTTCAGTAACGTTAATTCCGAGAGCCTTTAATGTATTTCGATCAACTTCAGAAAGGATAGTGGTGGAATGAAGTTCCGATCCTTTTAATTTCGGTATTTGTTTGAGCGCTAAATCAGCAAGAGGATTAGTGTTTGCTTGAATTGATAAAGCAAGAAGAATTTCTTCGGCACGTAAGCGAACATGGTTTTTATGGAAGTGGACAACTTTCAGTTCTTTTACTGGTTCAATAACACTTGGAGAAAGAAGATAAATACTCTTATCAA
>DGSJ01000043.1 GCA_002393905.1 Caryophanales bacterium UBA4365 | reverse complement strand
ATGTGCTCACAGTGATATGACGAGCTCCGATCGCGAAAGCTTTTGGATGGTTCACAATGCGGATAAAATCAAGCACATTATCATAGTTATCAAAAGGCTCTCCAGTTCCCATCACAACGATGTGACTAACACGTTCGCCTTTTTCTTTAAGAAGTTGGTTCATTACATAAACTTGACCAACAATTTCAAATGTTTCAAGGTTTCTTTGCTTTTTAAGCAAACCACTTGCACAGAAAGCACAAGCCATGTTACAGCCAACCTGGCTAGAAACACAAATGGCGTTACCATAGCGGTACGGCATTAGAGCAGTTTCAACTTTTGCTCCATCACCAAGTTCAAGTAAAAGTTTAATTGTTCCGTCTTTACTTTCTTGCTTACGATAAATCTTTGGTAAATCCAGGCAGAAATTCTCTTTCAACTCTTCTCTAAAACGTAAAGAAACATCACTCATATCATCAAAGTTGAGTGTCTCTTTTTCATAGATCCAAGTATAGAGTTGGGTTGCTCGATATTTCTTTTGTCCTCTTTCAAGCATGAGCTGTTCAAGTTTGGACATTTCGCAACCAAGTAAATTAATTTTCTCCATGGTTTTTCTCCAACTTTAAAACAGCATAGTAAAGGAATGAACTAGAATGTTGATCAGGATAGAATTGTTCATCTTTGACTAGCTTGAATGATGGGTGAGATTGTAAGAATGCTTCAACAACATCTTTCGTCTCACGTTTATTTAATGTGTTAACAATATAGACAAGTTCACCACCATCACAAATAAACTCAGCGCATTTTTCGAGCGCTTTCTTTTGGTTATCAACTAAACCATCAATTTGTGTGTTTCGGAAGCGAACAATGTAATCTGGATATTTATTGATATAGGAATATGAAGATGATTTTGGATAGCAATAGAAGAGTTCGCTATCTCGAGAAATACCGGTCTTCATGGCAATGACATCACCAGCTTTAAAAACATTAATGTTTTTCGCTTTGCTAATTCTTAATGTTCGAACAAGCTTTGTTCTTTCTTCAAAACTTGGGCAAACAACGTTTACACCAAGCTTGCCATGGCTTCGAGCCAGTTCTTCAAATGGCAATGAATCATCTTCATCAGAATAGATTGATAGTTCTTGAACTAAGGAAGACTGAATATCGTCGATAAGTCGTTTCAAACGATAATCAATTTCAAATAAAAATTCGCTTTTTAAATCTGGATTTTGCGACATTGTTTTTCGAGAAATACGGACAATTCCTGGATAAATTTCTTCGCCAAGTAGTTTTTTGTGCTTCTCGATAAACTCTTTTCCAAATTCGTTAAACTCATTGATTCGATATGTTTGGTCGTTAGGTAAAGTTAGTTGATGAATAATGCGGTAAGTCTTTGATAAACCGATTTCTTTGGCCCAACTCTTCAATAACCATTTAGGCAAGTTAAAGCGAATCGAAATATAATCAAAACTCTTCTTATTGATATTTAGATACTCAAAAAGATTGAGATTTGGATCAAGTAAAGGTTCAACCTTACCATATAGTTCACCAAAAACTTCTTCGATCTGAGAATTAACACCTTTAATATCTAAAGCTTTTAAAAAGTGGTTGTTTGCTAAAGCAAGATATAAGAAGGTTCTTTGATCTAAAGTGAGTTCTAGATTCAATTTATCAAGAACTTTCTTCACCAAAAAATGGTGTCTAAGTTCACATCCAACTAAAGCTGAGACAGTTCGTCGAATGTTACTATGTTCTTTTTTTGAAAAACATTGGTCGCTTAAAGCGCGTTTAAAAGTTTTATTCTCATAGAGAATTTCACTTAAAACATCTTTACAAACCAATAGTTCAATCATTAGTGTTTGTGTCCGCAGTGACATTCACCATCTTTACAATGGTGAGCTTCTTCGTATTTTTCTTCAAATCCTTCAAACATGTTTCCTTCGTAGATTTCGTCACCTTCTTGGTATTCTTCGTCTTCGACGTTAACAACGTTTTCTTCGGAAATATAGCGAGGATATTCCTTATTCACATATTCATAACGATGATGTTTGTGATAATAATAGAATTCGATAACTAGATGAATACTAAACTCTTTAAGAGTTTTTGTAATATAATTTGCTACTTTGTCTTCAAGATTCTCGCATTGTTCAGGAGCGTTAACTTTAACAATGGTATTCCAGCTTGTTTGTTCAACTCCATTATGGAAAACGTATGCATTTGGAGCATAGAAGACAATGTCTTTCTCATCAACTTCAAATAAACTAGCTAAGTTTGCTGTGTGTTCCTTTGAATAATGACCGACAACGTATTGGTCTAAGCCATAAATTGAAATTGTAACCATGTTACTCTCCTTTCATTGCCTTAAGAATGATTTGGCGGACTTCATCCACCGCTTTTGATAAATCGTCATTCACGACAATGTATTTGTATTGGTCTTTGAAGGCGAATTCTTGGGTTGCTTTTGCAACGCGAGACTTAATAACTTCATCTGATTCGGTTCCTCTCCCACGAAGTCTCTTCTCGAGTTCTTCTAAAGAAGGAGGAGCGATAAAAATAGAAATAACACCTTCATCATGAACTTTATTTAATACCTGAGCTGTTCCATTAACTTCGATTTCGAGCATAACGTTTTTGCCCTCGTTACGCATTTGTTCCACTTTATCTCTTGGAGTGCCATAACGATTGCCAACGAATTCGGCCCATTCAAGTAAATTATCGTTTTTGATGTTTTGATCAAATTCTTCACGACTGACAAAGTAATATTCTCTTCCATTAACTTCTCCTGGACGCATTCCACGAGTAGTCATTGAAACAGAATAATGAAGATTTAAGTCGTCTTTCTTCATCAATTCTTCACGAATTGTACCTTTTCCGACTCCACTTGGGCCGGACATTATAATTAGTAATCCACGTTTTTTCATGTTTTTAATTATATTAAGTGCGATATTTCATTTCAAGATATCTTCATATAAAATAAAGAAGATATGCGATTCGTTCATTCCTCAATTGAAAAATACTTAAAAGAAAATGAACACTTATTCCTAGGAAAAGCGTTCTTTTCTCCAGTTGTTTTATCAAAGGATACAATTCTCTTTTTTAGTCAAGAAAAGAACCGCGATTTTCTCTGCTTTGATTTATCAACTAAACATTCTTGTTTTTACATTAATAAAACTGATTCATATTTTGAATCGCTTAATTCGGTCTTTGCTTCTCAGCTTAGAGCGATTTCAAATGAGTTTATGATTGTCGATTACGAGTTATCGAAAAATGACTTTATCATTAAGTTTCGAGTCGCAATCTCAAACAATGAAAATGAAGATTTACTTTTCTATTTTGAAGTATTTCCAAATCATCCAAACCTCATTGTGACTGACTTGAAGAACAAAGTCATCACCGCTTTTTATCATTCGAAAGATGGAAGACCAGAAAATAATTCTGTTTATGTTTCACCAACAAACGAAAAACTTCACGATGGAGACACTGAACTTACTAACGAATTAATCAAAGAATTGTTTGCTGAATCTGTTCAAAAAAGAAGGCTTGATAAATACCAAGAATTTATCTCCAATTTACAAGCAAAAATTAAGAAATGTAAGACCAAAATTCGTAACATTGAACAAGATAAAAAGAACGCAGAATTGCAACAAAATTACCAGCAAATCGCGGATAATTTACTAGTTTCAGGCATCAATTTAAAGCAACGTTTAACCTCGATTGAAGTTGATGGAGAAACAGTTGAATTAGATGGCTCAAAAACAATTAGCGAAAACATCCAAACCTTCTATAAAAAAGTAAAGAAATCTAAGGAGACCATTCGGCTTGTTGAAACTAACTTAGAAAGAGCAAATAACGAAATCAATTTATACGAATCAATTCTTCAACAACTTTATGATGCTCCTAATGAAAAAGAAGCGGATAAGGTTGTCTCATCATATTCATTTAGTAAGAAACATGAAGTACGTGTGACAGAATTTAACAAACCTTGGAGAATTAACTACCAAGGAGTCTATTTCTACTTCGGAAAGAATTCTTCACAAAACGATTATCTTAGTTTTGTTATGAAGCAAGATCGCCAATTCACATGGGTTCATATTAAAGACCGTTCTGGCTCACACATTGTTATCGCTTCTTTAAAACCAACTGAAGATCAATTATTATTCGCTAGTGAATTAGCGTTATATTTATCCAAACAAAAAGCCGGAGAAGTCCAATACACCAGAAAGAAAAACATTCGCCGAGGTCATTCTTTAGGTGAAGCAATAGTTAAAAACTATTCCATCATTAAGATTAATAACATCCGCGAACGTTCGTTAGAATTATTTGAAACAGCAAAGCGCTGTGACTAGATACGATATTTGTGAATCATATCAAAACTGGCAAGACCAGGAAATTTTTGTTGTTTAAGAATTTCATATGTCACTATCGCCACTGCATTCGATAAATTTAGACTTCTTGCAGTTGATAACATCGGGATTCGTAATGTGTCTTCCTTGTGCGCACTAAGGATTTCTTTATCAATTCCTGTCGATTCGCGACCAAACATGACATAGACGTCTTCCGTAGGATCAAGGAATTGTTCTTCACAATATAAGTGTGTCCCATATTTGGTCACATAATAAATCTTTTGATCTTTAAACTTTTCATTAAATTCTTCATAAGAAGAATAGTAAATATATTTGGCATCTTTGAGATAATCCATTCCAGCTCTTTTTAATGATTTATCAGATAACTCAAATGGAAGTGGGCCAATAATATGAACGACTGAGTTAGTCGCCATCGCAGTACGCAAAATATTACCTGTGTTTTGCGGAATTTCTGGATGATAAAGAATAATATTAATCATATTTAATATGTTATTATATAAAACACGAGGAACAAAGATTGAAAATGAAGATTCGTTCACTACTTAGTTTAATCGTTCCGCTCTGTGCTCTTTCAGCTTGCTCTTATCGCGGAGAAGTTAAACCTCTTCGTGATGGAGATTTTTTAATTAGAGATTCATTCGAAGTTCGTAACGATACATTCGAAGTTGTTGACCAACATTTTCAAGCTAAGGATTCGTTCTGTTTATATTTTTCATTAGAAGGCTGCTCATCATGCGAGAAGTTCCTAGAAGGCTTTAAAACAGTTGCACAAGAATCAAAGATTCTTACTTTCCATTTAGAAGCGCCACAAAAAGCCGATGATATGACTAAACTATATGAAAAATATCCAGAATTAAAATCTGAATATAGTCCTTCATTTTATGTTGTAAATGATGGAAAGATCGAATCAATTCCTTATGATCAAATTAACTCTGAAAATCGATTACGAAATACATTAAAAAGAAAAGTTTCTCTAGTTGATAATTACTTCTTTGAAACTCCTGAAGTCGACTTCTCGTTAGCTTTAGAAAAAGCTCAGTTAAATGAAGTTACGCTTATTGAATTAGACTTCAGTAATGCATCGCAAGTAAGTAAATATCAGACAGCAAAAGCAGAAACATCTGGACCAATATTCGTCCACCAAAAAGCTGGCTTATCCGATATTCAAATTTCTAAGATTTCAAAGTAAAAAGAACCGTCAAT
>DGSJ01000039.1:5043-8160 GCA_002393905.1 Caryophanales bacterium UBA4365 | reverse complement strand
CCTGCAATGGGAAACAAGTGAGACGAATTTCTGATTTATCAAAACTAATTAATGTCATTGTCTTTGAACCAAAAGACGCACTGATGTTCCATGATTCACCTTTGGTGAGAAGGAATTATCTCGACATTAACCTCTCTAAGAAATCCCCTGTTTACTTGGAGAACCTCATTGAGTTTGAAAAACTTCTTAAGGAACGTAATTCCATTCTAAAAGGAGAAGAAATTGACAAGATCCATCTCGATGTTGTCACTAAAAAACTAATTGAGGTTGAAGAACAAATTGTCCGTTATCGTCTAGCTTACATTTCTGAGATTAATAAAATTCTCTCAAAAATCGTCAAAGCTATAAAGGGTGATGATGACGAGGCAATCTTGAATTATAATCCATTCATAAGAATGGATGAAAAATTCTCACAGGCGTGTGCGCGTGCGTATGGGAAAAACCTGGAAAGCGATATTAAACATAAAGCGACCCAAATTGGCATCCATCGCGAAGACTTCTCACTTAGTCTTAACGGAAAAGACATCGCTACACACGGCTCCCAAGGCGAAAATAGATTAGTCGTCATCGCCTTAAAACTCGCCCCATACTTCCTCATTGAAGATGAAGGCGAGAAACCAATCGTTGTCCTTGATGACGCATTAAGTGAACTGGATTATATCCACAGACAACGATTGATTAAATTTGTTGCGAAAATGAACCAAGTCTTCATTACCGCGACAGAATTAAATGTATCTAACGCTACGATTTTCGTAGTCAATCATCAAAATATTACAAGGAGGAATACTTAATGGATGACATTAAAGAAGAAGTCGAATTAAATGTCGACGCATCCAGTGAAGATCGTCCAGACGCTGATTATAGCGCGAAAGATCTTCAAGTTCTCGAAGGCCTTGAGGCGGTTCGTAAACGTCCAGGCATGTACATTGGTACAACAGCTTCTGCTGGTCTGCACCACCTCGTTTGGGAAATTGTCGATAACTCAATCGACGAAGCCCTAGCGGGATTCTGTGACAAAATCATTGTCAAAATTAACAAAGGAGAAACCATTACTGTTATTGATAACGGTCGTGGTGTTCCAGTCGACATCGTCGCCAAATCTGGCTTAAGCGGTGTTGAAACAGTTTTTACCATTCTCCACGCTGGTGGTAAGTTTGGTGAGACTGGTGGATACAAAGTATCTGGCGGTCTACATGGTGTTGGTGCTTCCGTTGTTAACGCTTTGTCCGAATGGTTAGAAGTCACAGTTAAAAAGAACGGTGGAATTTACTACATCAAATTCGGTCGTGGAGGAAAACCACTTGACCACTTAAAGAAGATTGGTGAATGTCCAATTGAGGAAACTGGAACAACAGTTACCTTTAAACCAGATGACACCATCTTTACTGAAACCACAGTGTATGATTACGACATTATCTGTGATCACTTAAAACAAATGGCCTACCTCAACAAAGGCGTCAGAATTGAAGTCATTGATGATCGTGGTGCCCAAGAAAAAAGTGAAACATACTGCTATGAAGGTGGTATTAAAGAGTACGTTGAAGCCATTAACTTCAATAAGACCCCAATCATGCAGGAAGTTATTTACTGCGAAGGACGTGGTAAATACATCGTTGGCGGAGAAGATAAAGGCCACATTTATTGTGAAGTTGCTATGCAATATAACGAAACATACAACCCAACCATCTTCTCATTCTGTAATAATATTCACACCCATGAAGGTGGAACCCATGAAGAAGGTTTCCGTCTGGCCATGCGTCGTGTAATGAACGATTACGCCAGAAAATACAAACTCTTAAAAGATGGTCAAGACGACCTTGAAACAAGTGATATTTTGGAAGGTTTAACCGCGATTATTTCGATTAAACACCCAAATCCACAATACGAAGGTCAAACAAAGACCAAACTTGGAAACAGCGAAGTTCGTAAGATTGTTAGCCAAATCGTTGGTGAGCAACTTGAAAGATTCCTCCTTGAAAATCCAAAGCTTGCCGAGACAATCATTTCTAAACTTCGTACTGCTGCGACAGCTCGTATGGCTGCTCGTATGGCCCAAGAAAACGCTCGTCGTAAAACTGGTCTTGAAGTAACTACACTTCCTGGAAAATTAGCGGATTGTTCCAGCAAAGATCCATCCATTTGTGAACTCTACATCGTCGAAGGTAACTCCGCTGGTGGTAGTGCTAAAAACGGACGTGACCGTGAGACTCAAGCAATTCTTCCACTACGTGGAAAAATCTTAAACGTTGAAAAAGCAACACAAGAAAAAGCATTCGAAAATGCTGAAATCGGAAACATGATTGTCGCCATCGGAGCTGGTATTGATCCAGAATTCCATGTCGAAAAGATTCGTTATCACAAAATCGTCATCATGACCGATGCTGATGTTGACGGTAGCCACATCAGAATCCTTCTTTTAACCTTCTTCTTCCGCTTTATGAAGGAACTTATTGAAGGCGGATATGTCTACATCGCTCAACCTCCACTATACAAAGTTGATTATCACGGTAAGCAATTCTATGCCTATAACGATGAACAACTTGAAGTAATTAAAAAACAACTCAACCTCAAACCTGGATACCCATTCCAACGTTATAAAGGTCTTGGTGAAATGGACGCAGAACAACTTTGGGAGACAACCATGGATCCAAAAACCAGAAAAATGTTACGTGTAACCATGTCTGATGCAATTGAGGCAGACAAAGTCTTTACTGACTTAATGGGTGATGAAGTTCTTCCAAGAAAAGAATTCATCCATAAATATGCTAAGTTCGTAAAGAACTTAGATATCTAATAGGAGGACATGAAAATGGCTGAAGAAGAAAAGAAAATTGAAGCTAACGAAGAAGCTGTTGATGATTCCAAACTCCAAGAAATTGAAGATGGTATTGTTCCAGGACTTCGTGATACAGATTTAGCTCAAGAAGTTCGCAATTCCTTCCTTGATTACGCGATGAGTGTTATCGTCTCTCGTGCAATCCCAGATGTCCGTGATGGATGTAAACCAGTTCACCGTCGTGTTATTTATGGCATGCAGATGAGCGGAATGCTTCCAGGCACTGCCTATAAGAAGAGTGCTCGTATCGTTGGTGACGTTATGGGTAAATATCACCCACA
>DGSJ01000039.1:0-4986 GCA_002393905.1 Caryophanales bacterium UBA4365 | reverse complement strand
ATGGGTAAATATCACCCACACGGTGATGCTGCTATTTATAGCACCCTTGTTCGTTTAGCCCAACCATTCGCGATGCGTTATACCCTTGTTGATGGTCATGGTAACTTTGGTTCTGTTGATGGTGATGAACCAGCTGCGATGCGTTATACCGAAGCTCGTATGACCAAACTCGCCACCGAAATGGTTCGCGATTTAAACTGTGATACAGTTGACATGGTTGATAACTATGATGGTACTGAAAGAGAACCATCTGTTTTACCAGCTAGATTCCCTAACTTACTAGTTAACGGATCAAACGGTATTGCTGTTGGTATGGCTACATACATTCCAACTCATAACCTTGGTGAAACAATCGACGCTGTTATCGCTGTTGCTCGTAATCCACAAATTACTCCAATTGAAATCATGCAAGACTACTTACATGGTCCTGATTTCTCTACTGGAGCAACAATTCTAGGTCGTTCTGGCATTCGTGATTATTTTGAAACTGGTACCGGATCAATCGTCATCCGTTCCAAGTGCGAAATTAAAGAAAACGAACGCACAGGTAAAAAACAAATCATTGTTCACGAGATTCCATATCAAGTGAATAAAGCAAATATGATTGAATCAATCTCTCACTTAGTGAGAGATAAAGTGATTGAAGGAATCACTGATATTCGTGATGAATCCTCCAAAGGAAACGTTCGTGTTGTAATCGACGTTCGTCACGACTCCATCCCAGAAGTTATCTTAAATCAACTTTATAAGATGACCCAACTTCAAACAAGCATGGGTATTATTATGCTTTGCTTAGTTGATGGCGCACCAAAGATTCTTCCAATTACTGAAATCTTAAAACACTACCTTGATTTCCAAGTCGAAGTGGTGGAAAGACGTACAAAATTCTTACTCAAGAAAGATGAAGCTCGTGATCATATCGTTGTTGGTTTATTAAAAGCGATCGGCGACATTGATGAAATTGTTGAAACAATCAAGAAAGCTGCTACTCCAGAAGATGCTACTAAAGCATTAATGGAAAAATTCGGTTTCTCCGAAGAACAAACAGCTGCAATTTTAGCCATGACCCTTCGTCGTTTAACTGGTCTTGAAGCTGGAAAACTTGAAGAAGAAAGACGTCAACTTGAAGCAAACATTGCTAAATATCGTTACATCTTAGAAGCACGTGAACATATTGTTGATGTTGTTGTCGAAGAATTAACTGAAATTAAAGAAAAATACTCTGATGAACGTAAGACTGAAATCTCTGATGAAGCTGCGACAATCGAAGATGAAGCTTTAATTCCAGAAAAGGATATTGTTATTACTCTCACCAAGAATAACTATGTTAAGAGAATGGAAGATGATACTTTCCGTACTCAAAACCGTGGTGGTCGTGGTGTTAGAGGCATGACAACAAACGATGAAGACGAAGTCGCGATTATGCTTCATACAAAAACACACATCGATGTCATGTTCTTCTCTAATTTAGGACGTGTCTATCGTTTACGTGGTTACATGATTCCAGAAGGAAGCCGTGTTTCCAAAGGTATTCCAATTCAAAATCTTCTCAACCTTGAAAAAGGTGAAAAAGTCGTCTCCATTATTCCAGTTGATGACTACTCTGAAGGTAAATACCTCTTCTTTGCCACCCGTGATGGTGTTGTCAAACGTACCGCAATCGGTGAATTTGCTTCCATCCGTCGTAATGGCAAGATCGCTATCTCCTTACGTGATGATGACGTCTTATTAGATGTTAAACAAACAGATGGAGATACCAAGATCGCTCTTGCATCAAGTAAAGGTAAAGTTGTCCGCTTCCATGAAAATGAAGCTCGTCCACTTGGCCGTACCGCTTCTGGTGTGAAAGGCATTGATCTAGACGAAGGCGCTTATGTTGTTGGTATGACAACCAGCCTTGAAGGTAATTACATCTTAGTTATTACTGCCAAAGGATTTGGTAAGATGAGCCTTAGCGAAGAATACCGTGAATCTCACCGTGGAACTAAAGGCGTGATCGCTCTTAATACCACAGCTAAGAATGGTAAGCTTGTTGCCTTTAGAAGCGTTAATGGTGACGAAGACTTAATGATGGTTACTAATGGCGGAACAGTCATTCGTATTCCACTTGAACAAGTTAAAGTTGCCCACCGTGTCACCCAAGGTGTTCGTGTGATTAGACTTGAAGACGAAAAACAACGTGTTAGCTCGATTACAGTTGTCCCTCATGATGACGACGCTGAAGCCGGTGAAGTAGCTCAAGAAGCTGCTCCAGTGGAAGAAGCAGAATAATTGGGTTTTGCAAAAAATATTCGAGAATTGCAATAGATTTTGCAAACTAAAAAGAAAGGAATTTCTGTATGATTGATATAAAATTAATCCTTGAAAATCCACGTGAAATCGAAGCTAAATTAGCTAAAAAAGGATGCGTTGTTAACTTCGACCCACTCATTAAATTAAGTGAAAGAAGAAAAGAATTAATTCTCCGCGTTGAAGAAGCAAAAGCAGAAAGAAATCGTCTCTCTGCTAGTGTTCCTCAAGTGAAGAAAGAAGGCGGCGATATTCAAGCCATCTTTGCCAAAGTTAAAGAGATTAGTGCAAATAGCGCCAAAGACGAAGAAGAACTTGGAAAAGTTGAAGAAGAAATTAAAGCATTCCTCCTTCCACTTCCAAACCTTCCTGATGATGATCTTCTTGCTGGTGGAAAAGAAAACAATAAGGTGATCCACGAATATGGAAAACCACAAAAATTTGATTTCAAACCTAAAGACCATGTCGAACTTTGTGAATCACTTGGTTTAATTGATTATGTTCGTGGTGCCAAGATGAGTGGACACGGATGTTGGGTTTATACCGGTTTAGGTGCTCAACTTGAATGGGCGTTATTAAACTTCTTCATTTCTGAACACCTCAAAGATGGTTATAAATTCATTCTTCCTCCACATATCCTTAATTATGAAAGTGGATATGTTGCTGGACAGTTTCCAAAATTCATCGATGATGTCTTCTCATTAGAAGGTGTTGAACCAAAGAAGTTCATTCTTCCAACTGCTGAAACAGCATTAGTGAATCTTCACCGTGATGAAATTATTCCTGGTAACAAATTACCTCTAAAATATTTCGCTTATACGCCATGCTACCGTAAGGAAGCTGGAACATATCGCACCGAAGAGCGCGGAATGATTCGTGGATACCAATTCAACAAAGTTGAAATGTTCCAATACACGACTGAAGAAGGTGATCAAGCGGCATTTGAAGAACTCGTTAACAAAGCTATTTCCCTCATGGAAAAACTTGGCTTAACATTTAGAGTTTCTAAACTAGCTGCCGAAGATATCTCCGCTTCGATGGCTCGTACATATGATATTGAAGTTTATATTCCAAGCATGGGCATTTATAAGGAAGTCAGTTCTGTTTCCACAGCACATGATTACCAAGCTCGTCGAGGAATGATCAGGTATCGTGATGAAGCAACTGGAAAAACCAAATATGCTCATACATTAAATGGTTCCGGTTTAGCAACATCCCGTGTCTTCCCAGCAATGGTGGAACAATTCCAACAACCAGATGGATCGTTTAAGATTCCTGAAGTCTTGCGTCCTTGGATGGGTGGAATGGAATTCATCAAACCAGTCAATTAAGACACAAACAAAAGAGCAGTCAAAAAATAAAATGACTGCTTTTTTTATTATATAAATCGTGTTAAGATTACTTCGCCATCGCGATAATTTACTGTGAACCAGGTCAGGATAGGAATATAGCAGCCTTAAGCAACTAGGTTATGTGCGATGGTTTAATTTTATGAATCAGTTAGATGAAAAATATATGAGAATTGCCTTGGATTTAGCTAGAAAAGCTGAATCTGAAGACGAAGTGCCTGTTGGGTGTGTCATTGTTGAAGATGGCAAAATTTTAGCTCGTGGTTCTAACAAAAGAGAGCAAAAAACAGATCCAACAATGCACGCCGAGATGATTGCAATTCGTAAGGCTTGCGCCAAGAAAAAATCTTGGAGATTAGAAAATTCAACAATCTATATTACTTTAGAACCATGTTCAATGTGTGCCGGAGCTATTTTGTGGTCACGTTTTAAAAGAGTTGTTTATGGAGCAACTGATCCAAAAGGTGGCGCACTAGGTGGTTCATATAACTTATTTGAACAACCAAACTTGAATCATCATCCAGAGATTGAAGGTGGTGTTCTAAAAGAGGAATGTTCCGCTTTATTGACAAACTTTTTTAAAAAGAAACGTCTATAAATATATACACTGTACAAAAATTAGTATAAAATTAACGAAAAGTAATACTTTTAGAGGACATTATGAACGAAGAAAAGACAGTTCAATTAAATAACGAAGAAGATGAACGTCATTTTCCGGTCGACTTAGAAGTTGGTTTAACTTCGGCTCAAGTTGCACAACGCAACGAAGAGGGTCTTGTTAATCGTATTCCAAAGCACGTTTCTAAATCATATTGGAGAATTCTTCTCGATAATGTTCTTAATTTCTTTAATATTTTACTTTTTGGTTTATCCATTTTAATGATTATTGCCCAAATCGAAATTACTGCATTTGGGTTTTTGTTTATCTTAATTGTTAACATTATTATTGGTTTATACCAAGACATCCACGCTCGTCACTTAGTTGATAAACTTCGTGTCGTTTCTTACCCAGTTGTTAATGTGCTTCGTGATGGAAAACTCCAGCAAATCCCTGCTAATCAGTTGGTTTTATCAGATATTGTAAAGGTTGATCTTGGTGATCAAATTGTTTGTGATGGAACTGTTTTATCTGGTTCTGCGGAACTGAATGAATCAATGCTTACAGGCGAATCTGTTGGTGTTGTAAAAGAAAAAGATTCCAAAATTTACTCTGGATCATATGTCACATCAGGAAGATGTTTCTACCGCGTTGAAAAACTCGGTAAAGACAACTATGCCGAACGTCTACAAACCAAAGCAAAAGAGTTTAAGCGTGGAAAATCTGAGATTTTAAATACTCTTAATTATA
>DGSJ01000011.1 GCA_002393905.1 Caryophanales bacterium UBA4365 | reverse complement strand
TTGTTTGACATAAAAAATCCTTCTTTCTAACTACATTGCATCAGGAGCGCTTACTCCGATGACATTCAAAGCATTTTTCATCACAATGCGACTTGCTTTGGCAAGCGCTAAACGTGACGCTGTAACATCTAAGTGTTCACGATCTATAACACGACATTCAGTATAGAAAGCATGGATTTTGCTGGCTAAATCCTGAATGTACGTTGTTATTATATGAGGGCCACGATTTTTCGCGGCATTTTCAATGGTTTTTGGAAATTCAATGAGAGTTTTCAAAAGATCCATTTCTTGTTTTTGTCCAAGTTTTGCGGCGTTTTCATCAATTTCGAGGTCTTTGGCAAGTTCAAGAACTTTGCTTAAACGAGCATGAGCATATTGCGCATAATAGACTGGGTTTGATGAAGATTGTTCAAGAGCAAGATTAAGGTCAAAGTCTAAGTGTGAGGAAGCAGCACGAGAGACAAAGAAGTAACGAGCAGCATCAACGCCAACTTCTTCACATAACTCACGCAAGGAAATTCCTGCTCCAGTACGTTTGGACATTTTGAGTTCTTTTCCATCCTTGATTAAACGAACAATTTGGACAAGTTCGACTTCAAGTGTTTCTTTGGAGTAGCCTTGCATCATTAATGCAGACTTCATACGGTTAATATAACCGTAGTGATCAGCTCCAAGAACATCAACAAGGAGGTCATAACCTCTAGAGAGCTTAATTAAGTGATAGCAAATATCTGGCATGAAGTAGGTGTATGATCCGTCGGATTTCACCACTGCACGATCTTTGTCATCAAGGAAGTCGGTTGTTCTTAAGAACGTTGCTCCATCTTGTTGATATGAATATTGAGCAAATTTGGATTCTAAAACTTTTTGAACATGATTATCTTTACGGACATCAGTTTCAAAAGAATAGATATCAAATTTTGTTCTAAACAAAGCTAAATCTTTCTCGATTTTTTCGAGTTCTTTTTTCATTCCGTATTCAGTGATCATTTTCATATAATCACCAGCAGAAATGTCATATTTTCCAGCAAAATCCTGATCAAATTGCTTAGCGATATCAACGATATCTTGGGCATGATAAGAGTCTTCTGGAAGTTCGACTTTTTCGCCTTTAAGTTGACGGAGTCGAATGTCTAGAGACTTACCTAAAGTCGCGATTTGGTTTCCAGCATTATTAACATAGAACTCGCGTGTGACATCGTATCCAGCGAATTGATAGATTCGGCAGATGGAATCACCAACAGCAGCACAACGGGCATGTCCTAAATGGAGATCACCAGTTGGGTTAGCAGAAACGAATTCGACGTTAATCTTGAAATTCTTCTTTTCACCACGGCCAAAGTTATCACCTTCGGCAATAATCTTTTTCACAATGGCGTTCATCGCATCGTTATTCATAAAGAAATTAATAAATCCAGGACCAGCAATTTCAATTTTGCTAATTCCATCTTTATCAATCGCTTCAATAAGTTCGCTAGCAAATTGACGTGGATTCTTTCCGGCTTTACCCGCATTCTTTAAAGCCACGTTAGAGGCGTAGTCTCCGTGTTCAGCTGCTTTACTTTTCTCGATGATAACATCATTAGATGTTAAAACAACACCTAGTTTACTAGCTGCAGCGACAATTTTATCTTTTAAGTTTTGTTCAATATTCATCATTTTAACGGCATATTATACTTGTTGTAATTCTATTACACAAGAATAAATTATTTATCGAGTAAAACAATTGCTTGAGCCTTAATTGCTTTACCTTCTCCAATTGGGCCAACAGAGTTGAAACTCATCGCCTTAATGGAGACATTATTTAATCTGGTGTGAAGTTTTTGAGAAATGAGTTTTCTCATCTTTGGTAGATATGGCGCAAGTTTTGGTTTACTCGCCGCAACTTGAATGTCGATATTGCCAATTTTAGCGCCTTCTTTCTTCATTAATGCATAAACGTGTTCTAAAAGAACAACTGAAGAAATATCTTTATATTGTGGATCAGTGTCTGGGAAGTGTTTTCCTAAATCTCCTAAAGCGAGTGCTCCAAGGATTGACTCTGAGACGGCGTGAAGAACCACATCGGCATCACTATGACCATCAAGACCATCAGCATTTGGAATCTCCACTCCACCTAAAACAAGCTTTCTTCCTTTTTTAACTGGATGGATGTCTTCACTAAAACCAATTCGATACATCTTTAATCCTCCTAGACATTGAAACGGAAATAGACACAGTCACCATCTTGCATGACATAGGTCTTACCTTCCATTCTTAGTTTTCCAGCTTCTTTTAAAGCGAGTTCAGATTTGTATTTGACTAAATCTTCAAATGAATAAATCTCAGCTTTGATAAAGCCTTTTTCAAAATCAGAGTGAATAATTCCAGCACATTGTGGAGCAAGCATTCCATTCTTAAATGTCCATGCACGACATTCATCAGCTCCACAAGTAAAGAATGTGGAAAGATTAAGTAACTTATAAACAGCTTTCGTAACTTTATCTAAACCAGATTGTGTTGCACCTAAAGTTTGTAAGAATTCCATTCTTTCTTCCTTTGGAAGAGATGAAAGTTCATATTCAATCTCACAGGAAATTGGAATAACTTGAGCATGTTCGCTTTCGGCGACTTCTTTTACGACGTGGTAATACTTGCATGATTCAATGTCAGCGTAGTCACTATCGGAGACGTTCGCGACATAAATAATCGGTTTTAATGTAAGAAGTTGATATTGTTTTGATGCAAAAACTTTTTCATCATCAGTAAGTGGAGCTTTACGAGCTGGTTCACCGTTTTCAAGGAATGGAAGAGCCTTCTTTAAAACATCGACTTCATGAACAAGTTCTTTGTCTTTAGAAATACGTGCTTTGGTTTCCACCGCGGCTAAACGTTTTTGGACAGTAGCTAAATCCGCCATCGCTAGTTCAAGATTAATTGTTTCGATATCGCGTTTTGGATCAACGCTTTCTTCAACGTGAATGATTTCACTGGAATCAAAACAACGGACAACCTCCACGATTGCGTCGCATTCACGAATGTGACCTAAGAATTGGTTTCCTAAACCTTCTCCTTTGGAAGCACCACGAACAAGACCAGCAATATCATAGAATTCAAATGTGGCTGGGATGCTTCGTTTTGGTTGGAATAAATTTGTTAAAAATGTCAGACGTTCATCTGGGACGTTAACAACGCCAGTGTTTGGATTAATCGTTGCGAATGGGTAATTCGCTGCTTCAACGTGTGAATTAGTAATTGCATTGAAGAGAGTTGATTTTCCAACGTTTGGGAGTCCGACAATACCTGCTTTTAATGACATAATCTACCTGATTTCTGGATTATATTTTATATAATGAATCTAACCTTGTAAACAAAAAGCCTAAAATTAGGCTTTTAAAGATAAAAGAAAAGGCTCAAATGAGCCAATTCTTTTCTATAGAAAAGAGACTATTTTACGACGACAACTTTTTTGGCGCGTAAACCCTTGTCACTCTTTTCTACTTCGACGTCCACAACTTGTCCGACTTTCACTGTTTTGAAGCCGTCCATTTCGATGGCGTTATAGTAGAAGAAGATGTCTTCATTAGAATCATCGAGGCGAATAAAACCGAATCCACGTTTGGCGTTAAATCGCATGACTTTTCCTTTCATAAGCGGTCTCCTTTACTATCAAAATCTATAACTTACTGATTTTAACAACTCCGTACATATCGGCTTCGTTACATTCTTCAATACTAATTCGATATCCAACTTCGTTTCCAGCGTTGAACTTTGTTCCGTTTGTGAAGAACGCACTTGAAGCGACAAACGATGAACCAACTTTAAAGAGATCATCGTTTGAGCCTTTCGCTCCATCTCTTTTAAAGGTATTTACTCCACCAGCTTGAAGCATGTGGATCAGTTTGTAGTTTTTAATTTCGTTAACGTCTTTTAGCTTGGAATAAGGATAGGCTGGAGTATTTGATGCACCGATGAAGTTATAGTAGTTTGGATCAATTGTATCTAAGCGTTTGACAAAGGAAACTGATCCAGTTTTGTTATAGGCAACAAGACGAGAATCAACGTGGTAGATTCTAAAGCCTGATGTGGTAAACATACGTGCATTTTTCGCATACTCTGATTCACTATCTTTTTGATTTAAGACGGTTGGAGAATAGTACTCAATGATGATGTATTCATCCATTGGGGTTCCGTTCCAATTATCATTAATGATAATCGCATTGGCTTGGGATGAATAAGATGAAGCATAAAGTTTAGTTGTGACTGATGTGTCAGTCTTCACATAGTAAGGTTCAATCCATCCAAGAGCTAACTTCGAATAGATGTTTTCATCACCAATGTTTTGGGAGTGCATTTCTTGACCACCGCTTGGATCATAAGCGTTGTTATCTGCATAAGAATAATAGTCGTCTAACCCAAATAAGTGACCAGATTCATGGATATAAGTATGAGCATCAAGATCATATTTTCCTCCATGAGGATTACTTGCTGTGGCAATCTTACAGAAATGGTAGGAAGCCCACATATAATGATTTACAACAGCAGGTTTTCCACTTTGTGGAATACTGTCGTTAGCATAAACGAAAGCCCACCATCTCATATCTGAACTAGTGACTTTAATTGGGTCAGCATAAATAAATGAAACAGCGTCGATGTAACCATCATTATTGGTGTCGTATTCGTTTCTCTTATCGTTATAGACAGTTGATGCTTCAAACTCATCAACAATTTTTCGGTCTGGATGTTCTTCCCCATCAAGTTCTAAGAAAGAATATTTAGAGACAAATGTGTCAGCAACTTCACCGCTAATTTCGAGTTTTCCATAAGAAGACTTATTGTAGAACGAACTTACTGATTCCCAACCAACAGCTGAACTTGGCCCAAAGAAACATTTACGAATTTCTTCACGTTTAAATGATGTCCATTGGTTGGCTAAAGAAGCGTTTCGAAGCTGAACTGGAACAACAAGGATTTTTTGTTTACCGGTTGAAGCTAAAGGTTTCAAACCTTGGGTATCATAAACATCCTTAAGGTTATAAGAGAACGATTTATAAATAGAACGACCTGGAACATCAGGTTCGATAACAGGATCTGGGTAGTTATAGTGAATTGGGTCTATATCTGAACTATCGCCAAAGATTAATCCTCTAAGAAAAGAACACCCGGCGAGTGTTACAGCAACGATAGGTAGAAGCAATAACCATCTTTTCTTCATAACATAACTCTAACTTAATTACCTTTACTATTCAACACTTTTTCTTTTAGAAAGGACTAGCAATATTACCTGTGTAATCAATAAAGGGACAATTGTTGAGCAAGCAAAAACGATTAAAATCGGCCATAAAGTGATAGAAAATGTGAAATTTGTGACATGTAGTGTTTTATTCAGAGCCAATGTTAAAACATTCTCAATTAATACAAGTTCAACACAGGAAATGAGGAATGCAATCAGACATCGAATTAATGTTTGATTACGGAACAATCCTCGAATTTGGCCGTTTCCAATACCAAGATAACCAAACATCTTAATCTCTTCTCTGCTTTCATTAATTGATAACAAAACCATTGTTCCTAAAAATAAGAAGGAAATGATTAAGGAAATAACAGAAAAAGACAGCAAAATTACTTGGGCGTAATCCAAAACATTGCCAACAGAATCGAAGATTTCAGATTGAGGGCTACTAAAAGTATATGTTGGAAACATTCTTTGAATGTTGTTGATCAATTGATCACTATTCACATTCTTATCTAGTTCGAAAACTACACCATTTGGAATAAGCGTGAATGGATTAATTTCTAAGGCATCTCTAAAAAACGAAATTGTCCAAAGGTTGTTGTGATAAAGGTATTCCTGCTTTTCATCAACAATACCAACAATTGCAGCCGAGGTTCTTCCATAAGTTTTCTCAAGTTGATTGTTAAAATTGATTGTTTCACTTTTGATTGAGGCGATTTGAAGTCGTTGCCCAACAACATTTTCATTAGATAATTTGCTAGCCAATCCGCTCGAGATAACAATTTCAGCATTATTGTTTGGTGGTCTTCCTTCTTTTAAATCTTGATAGTTTGTTGAAAACTTAATCGAACCATCCATACTTTGTAGATAGCTGCCACCACTAATGCCAAATGGAAGGTCAATTGAAACATCTTCTTTACTTCCAAGTGTCGTGTCCGCATCAATAGCGTCACTAATTTTTTCGTTATCAAGAGACACGAAAAAGTTTTTAGAGAACCCATTTAATAAATTTGAAGCATAACTTGAATATCCAAATTCCGAAGTAAAATAGTATTTGCTTAAATCTGGATAAAACTCAGTTAGATATTTCACATCACTTGTTCGAATTGCATTAATGTCGGAGTAGTAAACGTAAAGGCGATTTTCCAGACAATTTACGGTTGAATTACATAAAATACTGTTAAAATCGTGGTTAGTTTTTTGAAAGACAAAATCGTGTAAATCCTCATCAAAAAAGAGCTTATCTTCTAATTCGGTAACATCGGTATAAGTTTCAATGTAATAGTTTTTGGTCATTTCCCATACGGCATATTGTTCTCCGCCTTCAATTGATGGAATTCGCATGTGCTCTTCAAAGACGTATTGGTTCCAAAGATTATCAGAGTGAAATAACATAGGATGAGTTGTTTGGATAATCCCAACAATGTTAAAAATTTGTTCATCATCATAAACCCAGTCATAATTCGCAACCATCAGATTTAGTTGGCAATTCGCCTTGGTTAAATACTGTCCTAATGCGTTATAACTTCTTTGAATATTGAAATCAAAGCATAGATTTGACATATCTTCGTATGTTATTCCAAGTACAACATCATCCTTTGAAAGATTAGCTGAATAAGGAAATGTCACAAAGCTTTTCTCATACCATTTGTATTCGTTAAAGTTTCTTGCGGAATACCCTTTGAGTAAATATCGCTTTCCATCTGCTACAAAATAGACTTCATTTTGATCTTTGAAAAAATCTTCAAAATTAACTAAATAGTTCACTCCGATTCCCTTAATATCTTCTTTATATTTATTAGCGATCTTTTTTACTTCGCTTTCTGGAGCACTAAAGATGTCGCCATATGTATTGAGCGAATCGTTTTTCAATCGCATAACTATTTGATTTCCATTAGTTAGTTCTGAAAATGCTTTATTTATTCGATTAGTTATTAAATTTGTTAGAAGAAATGATGCTCCAATTCCAGTTAATGAAAGAGAAAGCATGATGTTTGAAACTAAAGTTCTAACTTTCTTAGACTTCATTTTTCCGATCGAGTATCTGGCTTTGTAGTCGAATGGTATCTTGGCATGTTTGATTTGCTTTCCACTATTTTCTATTGGAGCGAGTTTTACTTTTTTCTGGTGAATCATCTTTTGACTAACAATTTTTCCATCTTTCATTTCGACAATTTTGTTCGCATATTTTTCTGCTAAAGCACGGTCATGAGTAACAACTAAAACAAGAGAATTAACCGAAATTTGCTGGATAATTTGCATAATTTCCAGAGAATTCTTTTCATCAAGGGCTCCAGTAGGTTCATCGCATAAAATAACTTTTGGATTATTCACAATTGCTCTTAAAATGGCGATTCTTTGTTTCTCGCCTCCCGACATATTAATCACTTTTTGTTTTCGCAATCGCGTAACCTTTAAAATCTTAAATAGTCTTCTAATTTTTCTGTTTCGAAAGTTCTTAGAAATATTTGTTGAGCTATCTAAAACCAACGACACATTTCTTTCACCGGTTTCTAAAGGAATGAGATTAAAATTTTGGAACACATAGCCAAGATGATGAATGCGAAAATCGATTGCCTCTTGGTTAGAAAATTTAGCTAAATCGACACCATTAAATAACACCTCTCCCGAATAGCTTCTATCAATACAACTAATAATGTTAAGAAGAGTTGTTTTTCCACATCCAGAAGGACCAACAAGGCAGACTAATCCATGATCAGGAAACTCAATGTTTAAATCGTTAATCACTTGATGTTTTCCAAATGATTTTTTTAGGTGCAAAATCTTGATCATTATTCATCCCTCAATTCTTCGCTAATAGAGAAATTTTTATATGCTAAAATCGGCAACATTGTGAATAAAAAAGTACATAAAACAGCGACAAAAAATGATATGATTATTAAACCGAATTTCACACCATGAAAACTACTGAAAGGAATGGCGATTAGATTCGATAAGCCAAACTTCTTACTAATAATAGAATTCAAAGAATTCTCTAGTATGAAACTTGAACCGATTCCAACTATTAATGCAAGAAAAGTAATTCCAAAATTATAGATCAGATATATCAAAGAAATACTTCTTGTTCTTGCACCCAAACATGTCAATATCGCACTTTGTTTTTTATTCTCTAAAAAGTTGGACAATGAAATCATTCCAAGAATAAATAAAACGCCACTAAATCCAATAATTAAAAAGAACAATAACGCATCCTTAAATGAAGAAATAAATGTTTTATAAGAATCGGCAATTGAATACACTTTTGACTCAATTTGCAGCAACTCATTTTTGGCATTTGTTTCTTCAATTATGCGGAACAATTTTTCATAGTCGCTTAAGCTATTTAAAAAGATAAAAGAAGAGTATGAACTTTCTGGTGAATCATCCTTTACTTCGTTAATGTATTCGAGGATTGAAACGCTCCGTTCTCGATATAAAGAAACATTGACTAAGATTTCACTTCGAAGCATGTCTAATAAAGCGTCATATGAGTAGTAAATTTTAGGTGTATTCATGAAAGAAAATTCTTCTACAACATCGACTATTCTTAACTTTAGTTCATAACGAAACTTGTCATTCACAAACGGTTTATCGTCATCGTGAGTATAAAGAGTTATTGATGTTTCATATGAGATTAAAATTTCTTTTCCTTCATAATCATTTTCAGCAACTGAAATTTCCTTTAAAAATTCTTTATTTACAACGACTTCTGTTAGCTTTTTCTTATCAAAATCACCAGCAATTTTTGGATAAATAGTGTTATTTTGCATAAATACTTCAAGCAATGGAACCATCTCAAATTGTTTGATTTGCTCTCCTTTAAAATAACCATTTGGATAAGGTGAAAAGAAGAAATTTGTGTTTGGACAAATTCGGATATTATTCACATTCTCTAAATACCGATCAATTAGTTCACTTGATGGACGAACATTCTTTCTAAACTCAAGAGGAGAATTACTAACGGAGTAATAGCTTGTTTCAGAAACTGTAGCACAGCCAATCGCGAGATTCCTTTCAAGTGCGTGTTTTTGTGAATCTTCTGATCCATAATTAAAACCAATTCCAATAAAGATTGATAAGAACCCAACCATCAAGGAGATGAATGAGAAAAACTGTTTGAACTTATTCTTTTTAAAAAGTTGTTTAACTAGCGAGAAAATCCATCTACTTCTTGTTCTCGTTTTAACTTTCTTTTTCTTCTCTCCTTCACGACAACGATTAATTAGTTTATCTTTGATAATCTTCCCATCTTTCATCTCAATAATCCGATCCGAATATTGATGAACAAGATTCATATTATGAGAGACCATTAAAACAAGTTTATGGCGAGATATTTTCTTTAGTTCATCCATGATTAAAAATGAATTCTTTTCATCAAGCGCACCAGTAGGTTCATCACATAACACAGCTAGAGGTTTAGTTATGAGAGCTCTTAATATTGCCACACGTTGTTTTTCACCACCTGAAAGAGTGGAAACTTTTTGATTCTCTAGGTGTTCTAATCCAAATGTTTTGAGTGATTCTCTAACTTCCTCATGTGCCTTTCGTTTTGATTCACCTCGAATTAACAAAGGAAGAGCAATATTCTCCACCACAGATAAGTCATCCAAAAGGTTATAGTGTTGATAAATCATCGACACATCGTTTGAGTGATATTTCGATAATTCTCTTTTGGAGAACTTAGATAACTTTTTATCTTGGAAATAAATCGTTCCTTTTGATGGTTTTTCAATGCCCATTAAAAGATTAAGGAGAGTGGATTTGCCACATCCAGATTTACCAACAATCGAGACTAATCCTTGTTCAGGAAGGTATAACGAAATATCCTTCACCGCAGTCAAGGTATTCTTCTTATAAGAGAAGGTTTTTGTAACGTTAAGTAGACTAAATAAAAACATTTTCTCCCTCTACTAACTATGTCGAAGAAAATGTTCTATTTTTGCTTTTTATTTTGTATTTGCTTTGGAAACGATTCTTTTCAATCTTTGATTGAAGTTATCGCGAGTTAATAAGAGAAGATTCCCACATCCAAGGCACTTAATTTTGATATCTGCGCCAGTTTTTACAATTTCAAATTGTTTACTTCGAGCGTGACAAGGATGTTCTTTTTTTAACTCAACAATATCTCCAACTTCGTAAGATAAATCTTTCATTATTCGTCTTCCATTTTAACTGCTGCTGGAACTTTTGGAAGTCCTGGCATAGTCATAACTGCACCAGTTAATGCAACGATGAAGTTGGCACCAGCACTGAGGTTAACTTCACGAATGGTGATTGTGCAACCAATTGGTGCTCCATAAATCTTTGGATTATCAGTAATTGATAATGGAGTCTTCGCCATGCAAACAGCAGTTTCTCCATAACCAAGTTTGGTATATTTTTCAATTTGAGCAAGAGCTTTATCAGTAAAGACAACTTCTTTTGCACGGTAGATTTCACGGCAAACTGTTTCAATCTTTTCCTTAATAGGAAGTTTATAGTCATAAAGCTTATGATACTTGCTTGGTTTGGTTTCAAGCATTTCTTTTACTTTATAAGCTAAATCGGTAGATCCATCTCCACCTTTTAAGAAGCCATCAACGAAGCTAACGGTGTAACCGTGTTCTTCACACCATTTGGTGAGAACTTCAATTTCTTCTTTAGAGTCTTCAGCAAAGTGGTTAATTGCCACAACGACTGGTAAACCATATTTTTGAATGTTTTCTAAGTGGAGTTGTAAGTTAGCAATACCAGCTTTTAAAGCTTCGACGTTTGGTTCTTTTAAGTTTTCAAATGGTACACCACCATGCTCTTTTAGAGCACGGATAGTGGCAACCATGACAACACCATCTGGTTTTTTACCAGCTGTTGGACAGCAGATGTCTAAGAATTTTTCCGCACCTAAGTCAGCACCGAATCCGGCCTCAGTAACAACAACATCACCAAGCTTAAGAGCTAACTTCAGAGCAATAATGGAGTTACAACCATGAGCGATATTAGCAAATGGTCCACCATGGATAAGTGTTGGGTTATTTTCAACAGTTTGAACAAGGTTTGGTTTCAGTGCTTCACGCATTAATTTCATAATCGCATTTGAAATGCGGAGTTGTCTTAAATAGACTGGCTTATCATCGAATGTATAAGCAACAATAATATTGTTCACACGACGACGGAAGTCTTCTGGATCAGTGGCTAAGCAAAGAATAGCCATCATTTCAGAAGCAACAGTAATGACGAATTCGTCATGACGTGGTGTGCCTTTCTTTTCGTCTTGCATGACGGTCACACTACGTAAAGCGCGGTCGTTCATATCAAGCGCACGTTTCCAGACAATTTTGGTTGGATCGATACCAAGTTCATTTCCTTGGAAAATGTGGTTATCGATCACAGCAGAAATGAGGTTAATTGATGATGTTAAGGCGTGCATATCACCTGTAAAGTGAAGGTTAATGTCATCTTTTGGTTCAACGGAAGCAAGTCCACCGCCTGTGGCACCGCCTTTTAGACCAAAAACTGGACCTAAGGAAGGCTCACGAAGAGCTAACATGCAGTTCACACCGATTTTGCCAAAACCTTCGGTTAATGCAATGGACATAGTTGTTTTGCCTTCACCTGTTTTAGTTGGAGTGATAGCTGTAACTAAGACGAGTTTTCCGTCTTTTTTATCTTTTAATTCATCAAAAATCTTTAAGTCAATTTTTGCTTTGTATCGACCATATTGGTCTAAATATTCTTCTTTAATTCCCGCTTTAAAAGCAATCTGATCAATTTTTTGCATCATATCTATTACCTCGTATGTGATAAGTATACTACTTATTAAATATTTTTAATAATGTAATTTGAAATTATTAAACCAGCAGTTGAAGGAACCATCATCATTGAGCCTAATTGTTTACCATCAATGATGATATTTTCTTTTGAAAAAACGACTGGAATTTTCTTTAAATCTAAACCTCTTTGGCGACATTCATAACGAATCTTTTTCGCGAGAGGATCATTTTCGGTTTTATTTAGTGTTGTTTGGATAA
>DGSJ01000023.1 GCA_002393905.1 Caryophanales bacterium UBA4365 | reverse complement strand
GAATTTCTCCTTCAAAATCAACGCTGAAAATTATATCACTAATCAATAGAAATTTCGATACATATTTCAAGTGATTTTTGCTAAATATCGTGGTAAAATAGCAACGTTCTTGTTTGTCATTTCGCGTAAATTAACGTAGGAAATGACAGGAAAGGCTACTCTTATGTTTCATAACGTTGCAACTTTTAAAAAGGAATTCACTGATCGACTCTTAACTAAATATGGTACAAGTGTCGAAGAAGCACATATTTCTGAACAATTTGATATTTTAGGCGGAATGGTTCGTGACTACGCTGGTAAATACTGGCGAGATACCCGTAACCAAACCGTTGGTGGTAAAAAATCTGTTGTTTATTTCTCAATGGAATTTTTAATTGGTCGTTTATTAACGAACAATCTCCAAAACTTAGGCATTTATGACATTGTTCATAAAGGCCTCGATGAACTCGGAATCGATTTAAATCGATTAGAGGATGAAGAAAGTGATGCTGGATTAGGAAATGGTGGTTTAGGCCGACTTGCCGCTTGTTTCTTAGATTCGATCTCTTCTTTAGGTTACGCCGTTCAAGGTAACTGTATTCGCTATGAATATGGTTTCTTCCGTCAACTAATTGAAAAAGGACGTCAATTCGAAGTCCCAGATCAATGGTTAACAAATGGATTTGTCTTCGAAGTTAGAAAACCAAAACACTCTGTTGAAGTTGTCTTTGGTGGTGATGTTGAAACTTATGTTAAAGAAGACGGAACATATGGATTACACACCATTAATGGAACACACGTTAATTCCGTTCCATACGATGTTTCCATTATTGGATATCATAACAAAGTCGTTAACACTCTCCGTTTATGGAGTGCTGAACCAAGTGAAAAGAATCTTCCAAAAGGTGTTCCTTTTGAAAGCTATCTTAATACTTTAAAAGAACTTTCTCATGGTCTATACCCAGATGATTCTACTGAACAAGGACGTCTTCTTCGACTACGTCAACAATACTTCCTTGTTAGCAGTGGCATCCAATCCATTTTAAGAGGTCACTATAGACGTTATAAAACGTTTAAAAACCTCGATAAATACGATGTTTTCCAACTCAATGATACTCACCCAATTCTTGCGATTCCTGAATTAATGAGAATCATGATGGATATTTATGGCTTTGGCTGGGATGAATCCTGGGAAGTTGTTCAAAAGTGTTTTGCCTATACCAACCATACCATTATGGCGGAAGCACTGGAAAAGTGGCCAGTCAACTTCATTCGTCAAGTCTGCCCACGTTGCTTGATGATCATTGAAGAAATTCAAAGAAGATTTAATGGATATTTACATGAAAATAATGTTCCAAATGATGTCCGTCAATCCGTTCAAATCATTAAAGATGGTCAAGTTCACATGACCAATTTAGCGATTGTTTCTTCATTTAGCGTTAATGGTGTAGCAAAGCTACACACTGACATCTTAATCCATGAAACATTCAAGGATTTCTATTATCTCTTCCCAGAGAAGTTTAATAACAAAACGAATGGTGTGACCCAACGTCGTTGGTTAATGTATTCCAACCCAAAACTTGCTGAAGCAATCACCAAACGTATTGGAAATAAATGGACAACCGATATGGAACATGAAATGGTTAAACTCCGCAAATTTGCGGATGATCCAATCTTCCAACACGAAGTGATGAAGATTAAACAAGAGAACAAAGACGCTCTTGTGAAATATATTAAGGAAAAGATGGATATAGACATTGATCCAAAATCAATCTTTGATGTCCAAATCAAACGTCTTCACGCTTATAAGCGTCAATTGATGAATGTCTTCCATATCATCTATCTCTACCAGAGAATGAAAGCTGATCCAACATTCACCATTTACCCACACACATTTATCTTTGGTGCGAAAGCTGCTCCAAGCTATGTCTACGCTAAAAAGATTATTCAACTCATTTTATCTGTTGCTGATATTGTCAATAACGACAAAGATGTCAACAAGATGATGAAAGTTGTCTTCGTCGAAAACTATGGCGTCACCTTAGCAGAAAAGATTATTCCAGCTGCTGATGTTAGCGAACAAATCTCAACTGCTTCTAAGGAAGCAAGTGGAACATCCAACATGAAATTCATGATGAATGGTGCTATAACACTTGGTACTTTAGATGGCGCTAACATTGAAATCAAAGATCTCGCTGGCGAAGAAAACTGTGTCATCTTTGGTTTAACTTCCAACGAAGTTCTCAATTACTACGCTAATGGTGGTTATAGTGCTTGGGATGAATTCAATAACAACAAGATTGCTCACGATGTCATGCAATCTCTCTTTGATGGACCATGGGCAACTAAACCAGATAAATTCCAACTCATCTTTGATGAGATTATGAATAATAACGACTGTTACTTCATCTTAAAAGACTTAAATAGTTACATTGAAGCTCATGAACGTATCGAAAAACTTTATCAAGATAAAGATCGATGGGCCAAGATGTGCATTATGAACATCGCTGGTAGTGGATACTTCTCTAGTGACCGCACCATTAAAGAATATATTCGTGATATCTGGCACCTCGATAAGTTGGAGACTAAATAATGGAAATCGATTTAAAAGAACTCTATGAACTCCAAGCTGGTTTAGACCAAGATATCGCCGAAAAACACGGTGTCACATATGAATCCACTCACTCTCGAAGGCTTTTAGCCTTAATCGTGGAACTTGGCGAACTCGCCAATGAAACCCGCTGCTTTAAATATTGGTCAAATAAAGGACCAAGTAAAAAAGCAGTCGTGATGGATGAATATGCTGACGGATTACATTTCTTATTGTCTCTTGGTATTCCATTACATGCGCGCAAATATAAATATGAATTAAAAGGAACTGGCGAGGATTTAACTCTCCAATTCCATCATTTATATCAAGCGGCAACTCGACTACTTAACGATTACACTTTGGACGCTTATGAAGATTGTTTCCAAAAGTATCTTAATCTTGCTGTTGATTTAGGAGCGACTGCTCAAGATGTGGTGGATGCTTATAAATCAAAACTTGCGGTGAACTACCACCGACAAGAAACAAACTATTAAAAAATTGCGATTGATTCGCAATTTTTTCTTATTTATAAGAGTTGATCAATTTCGTCTTCGGAATAAACTTGGATGCCGTTTTCCTTTAATAGTTTAGCAGTCACACCCATGCCGTTTTTCTTTACTCCGGTGAAGTATCCGTTATGGATTTTGTGTGTTCCGCAACTTGGAGAGTTCTCTTTGAGAACTGCTTTGGTAATACCAAGATATTTGCATAATTGAAGAGCTTTATGTGCGCCTTCGTTAAATTCTCTTGTCACGTCTTTTCCGTCTTTTCTAATAACTCGATCATCTCTAATTTCATTAGGAAGGCGAGGAATCTTTAATCCACCTTCGACTTCTGGACAGAAAACGAGGAGTTCGTATTTTTCTTTTAGAAGATCAAGTTTAGGACAAGCATTAGCTTTTCCTTGGTAATTAACTTTATCTCCAACTAAACAGGCACTAATTAAAATCTTTTCCACGTGACTTATTATATTATAAATTTCTAAATCGTGTAGAATATTTAAGAAATATGCTAACAAAACAATTTGAAGTCGAACTAAATCAACAGAATTACATTGTTTTTGTGACATACAAAAGACAAAGAAACATTTACTTTCGTTTTAAAGAGAATGTTTTTTATGTAACTTGTCCTCCATTAACTTCAAAGAAAACAATCATTGATGGGGTCATAAAATTTGGTCCTCGATTAATGAAAAAAGTTAATAAAGAAAAGAAAGAAAACTATTCTTTTGCAGATGGATTTATTTATCTATTTGGAAAACGATTTGAATTAAAAATAGCCGACAATTTCCACATAGAAGAAAATACGGTTTTTGCTGAAAATAGCGAGGTTTTAGAGAAGAATCTCCACAAATTGCTGGTAAATTATTTAAATAATAGTGTCCGAAAATATGAAGAATTAATGGGTATAAAAAAACCATATCAAATCTCTGTTAAAAAGATGAAATCTAGATATGGTTCAAACTCGATGCAAACACACCGACTTCACTTCCAAATTGATCTTGTTCACTTCTCTTATGAAATCATTGATTCGGTGGTGGTCCATGAACTCGCTCATGAATTTTATCGTAATCATCAAAGAGGATTTTATTCTTGTGTGTTAGAATATTGTCCAGAATACTACTCACTTAAAAAGAAACTTCGACAAAAGGTGTACGCATGATCCAAGAAATAACTTCTAAACAAAACGCGAGAGTTAAATATTGTTTGAAATTACATCAACAGTCTTTTCGTGATGAAGAACAAAAATTTCTTGTTGAAGGTGAACATCTTTTAGAAATGGCTCTACAAAATAACGCCGTTTTAGAGGTTTACACAATAAAAAAGAGGAATCTTCCAGAAAATGTTTATCAATATTTAGTAAACGAAGACATCTTAAAGAAAATTGCTTTCACAATGAATCCTCAAGGTGTAGTAGCCGTGTGTAAAATGCCAAAAGAGAAGGAAATCTCTTCTAATAAAGTTTTACTTTTAGATGACATTAGTGATCCGGGTAATTTAGGCACTATTTTCCGCACTGCTTTAGCCTTTGGATATAAAGACATTTTGCTTACCAAACACTGTTGTTCAGCATATAACGAAAAAGCCATTCAAGCCTCTCAAGGTGCGATCTTTTTACTTTCTCTTCATAAAAATTTTGAGTTATCAAAAATGAAGAAAAATGGTTACCAAATCGTTTCAACCGAAATTAAAGGATCGGTTGATCTTGATTCATTTAAGCCAAATAAAAAACACATCCTTGTTTTAGGCAATGAATCACGTGGAGTTAGCCAAGAATTGCTGGATATTTCCGATGCTCGAGTGCGTATCGAAATTAAAGAAATTGAGTCTTTAAATGTAGGCGTAGCCGCAGGCATCGTCATGCACCATTTTTCAAAATAAAATATTTTTAAAAATTAGAAAACAAATTTCATGAGTCACCAAGATTTGTGAAATTTTTTCTTTACGTGTGTGAGCGTTTAATTTATAATTTGCGCAAAGAAAGGAGATTTTGATTATGAAGAAAAGTCAAATCTTAGTCGCAACGCTATGCGCGAGCGCATTAGTGCTAAGTGCTTGTACCATTGGACGAAAACCATCTAAGAAGAAAAAATCCTCTTCACAAGATGTTCCAACTTCTGTCGTCCCTGGCCCAACAAGTAGCGGCACCACGACCTCCGGTACTCCAGCTCCAACTCCAACATCTGGTACTAGTACTGACCCTGTAAAAGTTGTTCAAAGAATTGCTGTTACAACTGCTCCAACTACAACAGTTTATACAGCTGGTCAAAGCTTTGATAAGACAGGAATGGTCGTTACGGCAACTTATAGTGATGGTTCAACTGCTAACGTCACTGATCAATGCCAAATCTCACCAACCGTTTTAACAGAAAGTACAACTGCTGTTACAATCACCTTTGGTGGACAATCTACAACTCAAGCAGTTACAGTTAACGCACCAGTTCCAACATCATGGTCTAGTGAGCAATTACAAATGTTGAATTACTACCTTGAAGATCAAGGCTCTGAAATTCCATTTAAATATGTTGAAGGAGCGAAATTGTTCCGTGATACCGAAAACGCAATGCTCACATATGGTGATGGTACTGACACATGTAGTGAAGATTTTATTAAGGAATATGTCGGTTTATTCTCAGCTGATTGGAATATTGAAGTAAACCAATTAGCTCTTGCTGTAGCTGATGCTCTAGTCTATGAAGGTTCAAAGACATTTAACAAAGGAGAAACGAACGAAGTCACAGTTACTGTATCTTTCTACGGCATTGGTGATGATGGATTTATCACAAATGATGGCACAGGCCATTTTGGATTAGATTTATACGATGAATTCTACTATAGTTGGGAAGAATTCGCTCCATTATATCAAGAAGCCTTAGACACAGTCTATGATACAACTGATGAGGAAGGCAAAGCTGTTGCATTCCCAGATACAGTTGATTTCGAAGGTGAAACCAATTTCATTGATGTTAGTGATCAACTCGATTCTACTAGCAGCTACTTAGTTGCTTGGCTTTATGGCGTCAGCCAAGATGATTATCTTGCTTATACTGATTCATTCTATGATTCAGGTAAGTGGACAGCTTATACCGATACAGTTCAAGGTTGTGAAGCTTTCTACCATGATTCTGAAAAGGTTTCCGTTGGATACCTCTATTACAGTAGCCAAAGTGTCCTCGCAATCATCATTTACCAATACGAAAAGATTTATCGTGCTTGGAGCGATGTTGAACAAGTTATCGACGCTTATATCGATACAGTAAACCCAGAAACAACCGTTAAGGTTCCAGCATTTGAAGCTGATTCCTATGTTATCGAAGACCACGCTGATAGTGGTTATAACGGTGTCTTTGCTTTCGGTACTGATGAAGCGCCAATCACTCAAGCAATGGTTGATTCCTATGTCGAAAAATTCGATCCAACTGTTTGGACTGTTGAAACCTTGACCGAACAAAATGAAGAACCAGTTTATAACGATGATGGAAACCTCGTCTGGTTCGAAACTGAAGCTGATGCTCAAGCTTACATTACTGAAAATAGTCTTGAAAACGCTCATGTTGAAAGCAGTGAAGACGAAGAAGGTGTCTTCTATTACATTGTTGTAGCAACAGAATCTAGCTACTATGTTGCTAGTGCAAAAGATTTCTCAATGAATCTTCAAATTGCATACAACACCATGTCAAGTGGTGAAGGTTATGCTGCTGTCATTGTTATTCCAAGAGCACCATTAACCACAACATTCCCATCTGAACAAATCCTTGGTTTGTTTACAGCTGGTGAAATTACCGTTGAAAACTTACCAAGTTATTCTACAAGTGAAGGCAAATTCCTTGTTGATGCTTCTGAAAAATATATTGGTGTTGAAGTGTTTGGCTCCAATAGTGAAGAAGCTACGGCTTATGTCACAGCATTAACCAGTAATGGTTGGACTGTTGACACAGAAGCTTCTGATGCAAGCAAGAATCTTACCGTCTTAATGTATGGTTCAACCATGGCTCGTTGCAAGGTTGCTGATTATTCCGATAAAGCTGGTGTCCATGAAGTAGTTATCGAATTCGACATTAAAGTTGTTGACTGGTCTGACGATATGAAGGCCTTATTCACAGCACACTTAGATGGTGTTATTCCTCCATATTTTGACGCCCCATTACAATATAATGCAGATAATGATTTCTTCTACTTCTATGTCGGTGAATCAGCTACTCAAGAACTTCTCAATGCATATTATGCATTCCAAGGTGATTCAAATTGGACTCAAGAAGGACAATACGTTTCATTCTCATGTGAATCAGAGAATGGTACTGTGTCTGCCTATTGGAGTAGTAATGGATACTTCATTATTTTGTTACAACTCAATACTTGGTCTGAATCAGAATTAGCTGCTATTTCTAAAGCCCTACACGGTGTCGAATTACCATTCGTTAGTGGCGGATTAGATTCAAGCTCCTCTAAACCAGATGAAGGCTATCTTGAGGGAGGTTCATATGTTTCTGAAGAAACAATTACAGCTGTTGAAGCTGCTTTAGTGGAAGCTGAATGGCAAAAAGTTACCGAAGGTGATTCTTATTATTATAAGAAAGATAGCGCTGATGGAGAAGGTTATGCCAAATTCTACTGGGTGAAAGAAACTTCAGGTACTTATTTTGCCGCTGATTTTGTCGCTAAAGACGTTCCTACACCTGGAGAACCTGTTACTGTTGAAAAAACAGTTGAAGAAATTGCCACAGCTAATAGTTGGGTTTCTGGAACTATTTATAGTTCCTTCCAGCTTGATGAGAACATCACTGTGACCGCTTCTGCAGGATCGAATAACGGAAAATATTGGGAAGCCTCTGGCGGTAAACAATATCGTTTATTCCAATCTGAAAGCGGAACAATGACTATTTCCGCTCCGGAAGGTTATGAGATTCAAAGTATTACTCTAACATTTAATTATCAAGAAACTGGTATTCTAATGTATGGAGATACCCAAGTTACCTCTGGTACTGCTGTTGAAGTTAATGCACAAAGTGCAACATTCACAGTTAGCCAAACTGACTCTAGCAAACACGGCAAAATCTTTATTACAAGCTTTGTCGTTGTATACGCTCCTGTCAGTGAATAACAATTTCTAAATCTCTACTTTGTAGAGTTCAAAAGACCCACACGCGTTATGGCGATGGGTCTTTTATTGTGTCTCATTGAGTCACAATAACGCTTGTTATTCACGCGTCAAACGCGTTATAATGTATACGCGTTGAAGAGAAGTAGTAACTGAATCAGCTTAGATAAATAGGGAATGTGGAATAGTGGAACCCACAAGTTATCTAGGGCAGTGAATTCACCTCGGAGCATCTAGTTGTAATGACTAGCGTAATCCACGTTACGGATATAGAGCAATACAAAGTATTGAAGAAGGATGGCACCACGGGGAAACTCGTTCCTAGTGGACCATTTTATTTTTTTTAAAGGAGGTCAAATGTGATGAACTTATTTGATCAAGTGGAAGAACTAAAAAAGAAGATTCTTGAAGAATCAAACAAGATTTCTGATGAATCATCTTTAAAGTCGTTCCAAGAAAAGTTTCTTTCGAAGAAAAGTGAGTTAAATGGCTTAATGAGCCACATTAAAGAACTTGCTGGAGAAGAGAAAGCAAAGTTCGGTCAAAGCGTGAATAACGCGCGAAATGCTATTCAAGAAGCTTTCCAAAAGAAAGCTGATGAAATTAATCAGAAAATCTTAGAAAGAAAACTCGAGAAAGAAAAGATTGATATCTCTCTTCCAAGCATTAACTACGAAGTTGGTGGAATTAACCCATTCTATCTTGTCCAAGATGAAATCATGGATATCTTTGTCTCGATGGGTTATGAAGTGAAAGAAGGACCAGACGTCGAAAGTGATGAATATAACTTCCAACGCATGAATATTCCTGAATCTCATCCAGCTAGAGAAATGCAGGATAGTTTCTATATTGATCCAAGAACATTATTAAGAACACACACCTCCCCAGAACAAGCTCATGCGATGGATGAAAAAAATGGCAAACCATTAATGATGATTTGCCCTGGAAAATGCTTCCGTCGTGATGACGATGATGTGACACACTCCCATCAATTCGGACAAGTCGAAGGATTAGTTGTTGGCCCAGGAATTAGCTTAGCTAATTTAAAAGCTACATTAGAACTCTTTGTAAAGAAGATGTTTGGCGAAAAACGTGAAGTCAGATTCCGTGGATCATACTTCCCATTCACTGAACCAAGTGTGGAAGTAGATATTTCCTGTATGAACTGTGGTGGAAAAGGTTGTTCCACCTGTAAAGGTACCGGATTTATTGAAATCTTAGGTGCTGGTATGGTTCACCCAAATGTCTTACGAATGAGTGGCTATGATCCAGAAAAAGTCTCTGGATTTGCCTTTGGTATTGGTATTGAACGTGTCGCAATGCTTCGATACAAAATCGACGACATCCGTAAGTTCTATCAAAGTGATGTTCGATTTATCGAACAATTCAAACGTCGTTAGGAGGTAAGAACAATGAAAGTCTCATTAAATTTTGTTTCAAAATTTGTTGATTTAGATGGATTAACTCCAGAAGAAATCGCTCATCGACTTACCTTTGCTGGCGTGGAAGTAGAATCCATTGAAAAACTTGCTCAAGGAAGTAAACTCGTTGTTGGTGAAGTTCTCACTTGTGAGAACATGCCTGATAGCGATCACCTTCACTTAACCACAGTAAACTGTGGTCCAAAGTATGGCGCCCTCCACATTGTTTGTGGTGCACCAAACATGAGAAAAGGTTTGAAAGTGATTGTTGCTACAGATGGCGCAAAGCTTCCTGGAGGCACAATTAATAAAGGAAAAATTAGAGGATACGAATCAGAAGGAATGTGTTGTTCTCTACTTGAACTTGGTGTCGATGGTAAGTACCTCAAAGAAGAACAAACTAAAGGTATTGAAGAACTTCCAAGTGGCACTGAAGTAGGACGTGAAGATGTTTTACATCTTTTAGGTCTTGATGACACCGTCTTAGATCTGAAGTTACTTGCTAACCGTAGCGACATGTATGCCGTGCTTAATGTCGCCAAAGAAATCGAAACTCTCTTTGGCCGTAAAGCATCACTTCCATCTGTGGAAGTTAAAGAAAACTCCAAAGAAGTTTGCCCAGTTAGTAGTGAAACTCCACGTTGTTCACAGTTCTCTAGCCGTGTGGTGAAAGGAATTGTGACTAAAGAGTCACCAAAATGGATGAAAGACATCCTGATGGCCTCTGGAATTAGAAGTATCAATAATATTGTTGATATTGGTAACTACATCATGCTTTTAACTGGTCAACCACTTCATATGTATGACCTCGATAAGCTTCCTAAGAAAGAATTAGTTGTCAAGGACAACTGTCCAGGAGAATTTGTTGCTTTAGATGAAAAATCATACGCTCTACAAGATGGAGATGTATGCATTACATCTAATGGAAAAGTAATGTGCTTAGGTGGCGTGATGGGCGCACTTGAATGTGCAGTGGATGAAAATACCAAAAACATCGTTATTGAAGCTGCTAACTTTGATTATGCTTCGATTAGAAGAACATCGATTCGCCTGAACTTATCTAGTGATTCCTCACAAAGATTCGTTAAAGGTATTAATCCAAACCAATATAACTACGTAATGGATTTAACAACTGATCTTCTTCTTTCTTTAGCTGATGCCAAAGAAGTTGGACCAGTCACAACATATTTAGAAAAGAAATACGAAGAAAAAGTCATTGAATCTTCATATGAATTCATCAATAAACGCTTAGGTACTTCATTTAATAATGAAGAAATCAAGAAAGCCCTTGAATCCGCATTTATTAAAGTGGAAGAAAAAGGTGACAAGATTGTCTGTCATATTCCAGCGTCAAGAATTGATATTGGTGAAGCAGCCGACCTCTCTGAAGAAGTCATTCGTATCTTAGGATTCGAACACATTGAAAGTAAGCTTCCATTTGTCCAAGTTTCCTTAGGTGGATTAGAACCAGATCTACAAAATAAACGCTCTGTCCGTTCCTACCTTAGAGGCGTTGGATTAGACGAAATTATTTCTTATTCTCTCATTAGAGAGAAAGAAGTTCGTTCATTCGCCATTTTAAATAAGGCTGAACCTTATAAAGTAATGAACCCACTCACCGACGAACATGAATATGTCCGTACAAACTTATTACCAAGTGTCTTAAATACTCTTCTATATAACAAAAACCACGGCAATAATGATTTAGCCATCTTTGAAGTAAGTGACATCTATGGTCAAAACCAAAAGAAACAAATTCATTTAGCCATCGCCTTAAGTGGTAATGATCTCCGTCATCAATATGTTAGTGGCGAAGAATATAACTTCTACCACATGAAAGGACTTGTGGAACAAGTTCTTGGACTTTATCACATTGATGGAAAACGTGCTCAATTTGAACGTGCAAATGAAAAAGAATTCCATCCAGGAAAATCGGCAGTGGTGAAAGTCGATGGAAGAGTCATCGCTATCTTTGGTGAACTTCATCCAAGTGTTTCTAAAGAATACGGTTTTGGTAAAGATAAAGTCATTGCTCTTGAAATGGATTTAGCAGCGGTTTTTGCGACTAAAACATCTCCAGTAACAATGGAACAAATCTCCCGCTATCCAACTGTTTCTAGAGACTTTGCCTTCGTTTTAGCAAACAATGTTACTTCAAAAGAAGTAATTAGTGAAATCCGTAAGGTTGATAAGACTTTAATTCGCGATGTTAATGTCTTCGACGTTTATCATGGGGAACACATTGATGAAGGCTTCTATTCTTTAGCTCTTTCAGTCTCCATTGGGT
This sequence comes from Caryophanales bacterium UBA4365, assembly GCA_002393905.1. Taxonomy (GTDB): domain Bacteria; phylum Bacillota_I; class Bacilli_A; order RFN20; family CAG-826; genus Fiminaster. Next base: position 11,469 of record DGSJ01000023.1, on the reverse strand, counting down.
CATTTGAAAAGACACTAAACGACCAAGAATTAAGCGCTGTTGAAGAAAAGATTAAACAAGCTGTCATCGTTAAATTTGGAGCAAAACTTCGTCAATGAAAATTGATGTTTCTAAACTAGTTTCAACAAAAGAAAATCTCTTTCAAGAAGAGGTTATCTTAAACGAGGAGAAGTTTCGTCTTCTTCCACCTCTACTAGAAGTTAAAAAACTTCTTGCTAAGGCGAAAGTTCATCGATATCAAGACTTTATTGATGTCGATTTAGAGATTAAAGCTGATGTTGTTTTACAGTGTTCATACACCTTAAAACCATTTGACTCGAAACTTCATGAAAGTGATGAAATCCATTTTTCAAGTTATGATGACGGCGGAGATGACATCCAAATTTATAAGGGTAATCTCATCGATTTAGATCCATACATTTATAACCTTCTTAGTGCCGCTGTTCCAACTTCTCCAAAAGCTCCCGGAGCCAAACTTCCAGAGTCAGGTAAAAATTTCCGAGTTATTTCTGAAGACGAATTTAACGAAGAAAAAGAAGAAGGAACAGACCCAAGATTTGATAAATTAAAAGATTTAGATTTAGATTAAAATCACCGCAAAACTCCACTAATTTTCAAAAAAGTGGGGTTTTTGTTTACTCTTTTTATTAATATCAAACTTCTTATAGAAAGAGTGCTATAATAGTATACATGAAGAAAAGTTCTACTCTTTTTATTATCAGCTTAATTGCCTTACTATTAACCGCTTGTAAACCAAGCACTCCAAAGAAGAAAAAAACTAGTTCCTCTAGTGGACAAGTTACAACAAGCGCTTCCGTAACACCAGGACCAACAAGTGGTGAAACTCCAACTTCAATCGTTCCTGGACCAACAAGCAGTGTTACTCCAACATCCGGTTCAAAACCTGTTCCTCCATCAACTTCATATGTTCCACCTGAGCCACATCCAGCAGAAGGCTATGAAGAATGTGACAAAGCATATAACAACCATGATAAGGATGGTCTTTTAAGTGCCTTAAGAAGCTATACTTCTCAAGGACAATCCGGTAGTTACAACGATTTATGGGAAACATATAAAACTGTTTACATCCGTGCTGATGGAAAAATGTTTGACTATTATTCTTGCATCACTAACTTTACTCCTGGAAAAGATCAAGCTGGTTCCTATTCTGGAGAAGGCGATGCTTATAACCGTGAACACTCTATTCCAAAATCTTGGTGGGGAAAATCCACAAGTAACCAAGGAGCTGATCCATACATCGTTATTCCAACTGATGGTTGGGTAAATGGAATGAGAAGCAACTTTTCCTTTGGAATGGTTAAAACAATCGATAAACAATCTGCTCAGGGTTTCTGCAAAAAAGGAACATCTGATCCAGATTGGTTAGTTACTGATCACCCTGTTTTTGAACCTGATGATTCAGTTAAAGGCGATCTTGCCAGAATTTATTTCTATGCCATTGCTCGCTACTCCAATTCATATAATTGGACACAAGACGATGATGCTGGTTTATGTTTCACAGGAAAGAATGATGCTAATTTCGGATTTACCGATTATGCGGTGAAACTTTTATCGTACTGGAGTCAATTAGATCCAGTGAGTGAATGGGAATTAACAGTTTCTGATCGCTGCGCACCAATTCATGGTTGTCGTAACCCATTTGTGGATCATCCAGAGTACGCTAATGTACTTTGGGGACATAATTCTAATTACACCCCTTACACATATTCTCTAAACTAATTTATTAGTTTTAATCAAAAGTACAATATAAAAGTCAAAATAGTCAATGTTTTACATTGGCGTTCAATCGGCAAAATTCGTAAAACTTTACCTAACTTTTGCGTTTTTTGCCGATTGGTTTATACGTAATTTGATGAAAAACATAACCATAAAGGAAATATCTTATAGAGATTTTTACTACAAATTTTTCCATCAAATCTCGGTTAATTCTGAGATTTTTTTATTCTCTGTTTACAGAGTATTACTGTTTTTGTATAATTGATTTATCAAAGTGGGAGAAAGTGGGAGAAGTATGTTCTTTGGAAGTTATGACCACCAATTAGACAATAAAAACCGACTTGTTATTCCAAGTAAGTTTTTAAGCGGTCTTTCTGACAAACTCTACATTCTCAAAGGATTCGATGGATGTTTAGCTATCTATCCAGAAGAATCATTTAAAGCACTTGTCTCCAAACTTGAGGCGAAAGATTTCAACCTTTCTAAAGAAAGAGAAAACATTCGTCTCGCCCTTTCATCAGTTTTTTGTCTAGAAATTGATAAGGTTAACCGTGTAGTAATTCCGACTACTTTGGCCAAAAAATATCATATCTCCCAAAGTGTTAAAGTAGTCGGAGTTATTGACCATTTTGAAGTATGGTCAATTGATAAATGGGAAGAATATTCTTCCAAAGCTGAAGAGCATTATGAAAATAATGCGGAAATGAGTCACCATGAGTAATCACGTTTCGGTTTTATTAAACGAAGCGATTGATGCACTCAATGTTAAAAAAGACGGAATTTATGTTGATTTAACACTTGGTCGTGGTGGTCATTCCAAAGAGATTCTAAAACGCTTAACAACAGGTCATCTTTACGCCTTTGATAAGGATGATGAAGCGATTCAAGAATCAAAGAAAAATCTCGAAGAGTTTTCTAAGAAGATTATGATCATTCGTGATGACTTCCGAAACTTCCGTCAAAACCTAGAAAATCTAGGTGTTAAAAAAGTTGATGGAATCCTTCTTGATTTAGGTGTCTCCTCACCTCAATTTGATGAAGGAAATCGAGGATTCTCTTATCGAGAAAATTCGCGTTTAGATATGCGAATGGATACCCGTCAAAAATTAACCGCATTTGACGTGGTAAATACATATTCTGTTGGTGAATTGACCAGGATTTTTAGAGAATATGGCGAGGATAAATATTCCTACCAAATTGCTCGTAAAATTGTCGAAAAACGCCAGCAAAAACCGGTTGAAACCACCTTGGAACTAGTCGAAATAATTAAGGCTAGTAAACCACAAAAAGAACTCGCAAAAAAAGGTCACCCAGCAAAGCAAATTTTCCAAGCTCTACGCATCGAAGTAAACGATGAATTAGGAGCTCTCAAAGATGCTCTCAAAGATGCCTTAGAAGTTCTTAACATTGGTGGTCGAATTGCTGTAATCACCTTCCATAGTTTGGAAGATCGGATTACAAAAGTGATGTTCCAAAGCGTCAGTAAAGTTGAAGGAACACGAAAGAATGTTTTTGCTCTTCCAACTAAGGAAGATGAACCAGACTTTAAGTTAGTGAATAACAGAGTTATTCTTCCAAGTGAAAAGGAGCGAGAAACTAATCCAAGAAGTAAGTCGGCAAAACTACGCGCAATCGAAAGGGTGAAATGATGAAAGACAAACTGCAAAAACATCATAAGAATCCACGTTACTTCGTCATTAGAAGAGTAGCGATTGTTTTAGCTTTGGCTCTCACCTTATCTCTTTCAATTGGTATTCCTTTAGCCATTAGAGCACACTCAAAAGTTGCTAATAGCAACATAGTTTTGGTGAAATAATTAACAGAGAACGACATTAGGCGAATTAAATATTCGCCTTTTTATTTATCTTTTTCTTGCGATATTAGTCTTCAATATATAAAATATATTAGGTATTAATATGGAATCTCGTGTCGCAATCATTGAAATCTCTAACACTTTTATTCGATTAATTATTGGTGGCTCAATTGATGGAGAACCAGTCATTATTCAAAAGGTGGAAAGTCCAATCTCCGGATTAATTTCTCGTGGAGAAGTTTTAGATGAACAAAAACTAGTTTCAATTCTTTCTGAACTGAGAACCATTAACGATGAAAGAACTCATCTAACATATGAACTCAATGATGTAACTTTAGTCATTCCTCCAATCGGATTAGAAATCTTTGAATCAGAGAAAACCACAAATGTCGTCTCTCCATCATCCATTATTGAAAAGCTCGACATTTCTAACGTTATTTCTCTAGTTCAAAAAGAATCCATTGAATCAGACAAAGTCATTGTTGATGTTGTTCCAGATTATTTCCGCTTAGAAGGTGATCGATATTCCATCGAACCTCCTATAGGAGATACATCTAACTCTGTTCATGTTCATGCAAAAGTGCATGTCATGTTGCGCAAATACGCTGACACATATAAGCGTCTAGTCGAAAGTGCTGGTATGAGAGTCCGTCGTATCTGCGTAAGTCCATACGCTATCTCAACGTATGCTCGTGAACAAGGCGTAAACAAAGACTATATCTTAGTCGATATGGGTGCCCAAATTACAAACATTACTCTTGTTGGTAACCACGCTCCAATTGCGACAACTCATATTTTAATTGGCGGAAACGATTTATCGTTTGCCATCGCGGAAAAGTTTAACTGCACTGAAGAGCAAGCTAATAACCTAAAAGAAGTTTATGGTCGATTTGAACATACCTTAGCCTTCAAACCATGTCTATTAAACTCAGTGAACCAAGAAGGTGAAAACGCTAGTTACTATCCAGAAGACCTTGATCACGTGATCGAACTCTTCTTCCGTGATAACTATTTCAAACAAATCGATAATGCATTAATGACGATGCTTAAAGATTACCCACAAGAAGTCTTAAAACTTCCATTAGTTGTCACTGGTGGATTCTCAAAACTTCGTGGATTAGAAAAAATGATGAAGGAACGCTACTCCGAACAAGAAGTAAAATTCCTTGATAGCGACGTCATTGGTGTACGTCATCCAAAATACATCGCACTTGTTGGTGGATTAATGTGCGCTACACATTATAAAGGCGCATTAAGTGACCAACGTAATAAAGTCAATAATATTGAACGTGTTAAACGTTAGTGAAGAATAAAGGAGAAAAACTATGGACGATCTTGAAAACTTTGAAGCAGTAGCTCGTATCGTTGTCATTGGTGTTGGCGGTGCTGGAAATAATGCTGTTAACAGAATGATTGACGAAAATATTTCGAGTGTCGAATTTTATGTCGCGAATACTGATCGTCAAGCTTTAGCAACATCCAAAGCTCCAAACCGTATTGTTCTTGGTGAACAAATCACTGGTGGCTTAGGCGCTGGTGGTGAACCAAGCGTTGGTAAAAAAGCTGCTGAAGCAAGCATTGATGAAATCAACAAAATTGTCACCGGAGCAAATCTCGTCTTTATCGCTGCTGGTATGGGTGGAGGCACTGGTACAGGTGCTGCGCCTGTTATTGCCCGTGCTGCCAAAGATAGCGGAGCTCTCACAGTGGCAATTGTTACTCGACCATTTACCTTTGAAGGTAAAAAGAGAATCGCGAACTCTGTCGAAGGCTTAAACGAATTAAAAGATGCTGTTGATGCCATTATTATCGTTAGTAACGATAAACTATTAATGGTCAATGGCACTCAGCCAATCGGACAAGCGTTCGCTGAAAGCGATCGCATACTCGCCCAAAGCGTGAAGACTGTTACAGATTTAATTCTTATGCCAGCCTTCATTAACCTTGACTTCGCTGATGTGAAAAATACCTTAAAAGATTCTGGTATCGCATTAATTGGATTCGGTATGGGCAGTGGTCCTAACCGTGCAGCAGATGCCGCACAAAATGCGATTAACTCACCACTTCTTGAGGCGAGCATCAATGGCGCACGTCGTGCCATCTGCGCGGTGACATGTGGTTCTGAAGTTTCATTATATGAAGCTCAGGAAACAGTGGATCGTATTATCGAAGCCGCTGGAAATACCGTCGATATTAAATTCGGTGTCTCGATTAATGACCAACTCACAGATCAAATTTTAGTTAGTGTCATTGCTAGTGACTTCACCGAGGAATTCGACTTTACCGCTGTTCCAACATACGATAAACCAGTCAAACCTGCTTATAAAGCAGATGAGACAAAACCTGTTGAACAATCTACTGAAGAAAGTTCAAGTAGTGAAGAACAACCTATTGAGGAAGAAAAAGGATTCCTTCCAAACTTCCTTAAGGATCGAAATATTGACTAACTAATAGTCACCTAGAAGACAACGTTATTTAGAAACTAGTTATAGCGAGTTAGGGATGGTGGAAGCCTAACACAAAGAATAAATAAATATCACTTCTAGTTGTTAGAGACTGAACTAATAGTAAGTCTCTCGCGTTATTCCCGTTAAAGAATTTACGAGTGCTATTAATAAATTAATAGAAATAAGGTGGTACCGCGTGAAAGCGCCCTTATATAAGAGCGCTTTTTGCGTTTCTAAAGGAGTTTATTTATGGAATTAAAACAAACATTACTCATGCCAAAAACAAACTTTGAAATGCGTGGTAATTTAAACACTAAAGAACCAGTCCTAGTGAAGAAATGGGCGGATGAACATTTATATGAACAAATGCTCAAAAATAGAGAAGGAAACAAAGAATTTGCTTTCCACGATGGTCCTCCATACGCCAATGGCGACATTCACTGTGGTCATATGCTGAACCGTATCCTAAAGGATATGATTGTTCGATATAAAAGCATGTCTGGTTACTATGTGCCATTCATTTTTGGTTTTGATACACATGGTTTACCAATTGAAAACCAGGTTATTAAACAAGGTATTAACCGTAAAACAACTCCTGTAAGTGAATTTAGAAAATACTGCCGTGAATATGCTTTAGGCCAAGTCGCTAAACAAAAAGAAGAAATCCGTCGTTTAGGAGTTCTTGGTGATTATGATAATGCCTATCGCACCTTAAACAAAGAATTTGAAGCGAACCAAATCTCTGTTTTTGCGAAGATGGCCATGAGAGGCCTCATCTATAAAGGATTAAAACCAGTTTACTGGTCATGGTCTAGTGAATCAGCTTTAGCTGAAGCAGAGATTGAATATAAAGATATTAAATCTTACGCCATTTACGTGGCTTTTGAAGTCATTGATGGAAAAGGCGTTGTTCCTAATGGAAGTAAAGCTGTTATCTGGACAACAACTCCATGGACACTTCCAGCTAACCTCGCCATTAGTGTTCACCCACGTTTTGAATATGCTTTATTCCATACCAATTTAGGTGACTTAATTCTTTTAAAAGAATTCAAGGATCGTTTAGTTGAAGAACTTGGCTTAACTGAGTGCCAAGAAATCAAAACATTTAAAGGTCAAGACCTTGAATTTGTGAAAACCAAACACCCATTCTATGATCGTGAATCCGTGATTATTGTTGGAGAACACGTCACAAACGAAAGCGGTACCGGTTTAGTTCATACCGCTCCAGGACATGGTGTGGATGACTTTACTGTCTGCCAAAAATATAACATTCAACCATATTGTCCAGTCGACGATAAGGGAAGAATGACTGAAGATTGTGGAGAAAAACTGGCTGGACTCTTCTATGAAGACGCCAACAAAGTTGTTCTCGACATTATCAAAGATAATGGATCGCTCCTTAAATGTGATGAAATCGTTCACTCCTACCCACATGACTGGCGTACTGGAAAACCTTTAATCTTCCGTGCTACCCCACAATGGTTCTGCTCCATTGGCAAGATCAAAGATGAACTCTTAAGAGAAATTAATCTTGTCAAATGGGATCCAGCCTGGGGAAAAGAAAGAATGGCGAACATGATTAAAGACCGTACCGACTGGTGTATTTCTCGTCAACGTATTTGGGGTGTACCAATCCCAATTATCTACAACGAAGACAAAACTCCAATCATTGAAAAAGAAGTCTTTGACCACATCATCAAAGTCTTTAATGAATATGGTTGCGACATCTGGTACGAAAAGGATGCCAATTTCTTCCTTCCAGAAGGATATAAAAACTCCCATTCTCCTAATGGAGAATTCACTAAAGAAAAAGACATCATGGATGTCTGGTTTGACTCCGGAAGTAGCTTTGACGCTGTCATGGTCAAAAACGGCCATCCATTCCCAGTTGATCTTTATTTAGAAGGTAGTGACCAATACCGTGGATGGTTTAACTCTAGTCTAACTGTCTCAGTTGCTTGCTACGATAAAGCCCCATATAAATGCGTTGTTTCCCATGGTTGGGTTTTAGATGAACACGGTGAGCAAATGCATAAATCCAAAGGTAACGGTGTTGACCCACTTAAGATGTGTAACATCTTTGGTGCGGATATTCTCCGTTTATGGGTGGCAACTGTTGATTATCAACAAGATGTCAGAATCTCCGAAAACTTATTAAAACAAGTTGCTGACCAATACCGTAAAATCCGTAACACCTTTAAGTTCTTACTTGGTAACTTAGCTAATGGTGAAGCTAAACCATTTGATCCAGCTAAAGACATGGTCAAGGAATATTCTCCAGTTGACCGCTATATTTTAGCTACTCTTGAAGATGTTAAAAATGATGTCATTCATCATTTTGATGAATACGACTTCATTAATGCGACAACTCGCATTATGACATTTATGTCAACAGATCTCTCGAGTTTCTATCTTGATATTGCCAAAGACATTCTCTACTGTGAAGCGGTGGATTCACCAAGAAGAAGACAAGTACAAAGCGTTATTTATACAGTTGCTTCAACATTAATGCGTCTACTTGCACCAATCCTTCCTTTCACAATGGAAGAAGTTCATGTCAATATGCCTGACTATAATGGTAAATCTGTTGCTTTACTTGATTATCCAAAGGAAAGTCACGAATATAGCCAAGAAGTGCTTGATGAATATAAAGAATTTATGAAGCTTCGTTTTGAAGCGAATAAAGCGATTGAAACAATTCGTAGTCAAGGTCTAGTTGGTTCATCTCAAGAAGCATTACTTGTGCTTCCAAAGAGCGAATTCCTAGTTAAATCACATTTATGTGATGATCTAAGTGAACTTGCCCGTTTATTCATTGTTTCTAAAGTTGAACTTGTTGAAAAAGGAAATATTGAAGCACACCACATTGATGCGAAAAAATGTCCACGCTGCTGGAACTATGTTGATGAACTTTATGCAGTGGATGAAGAAACATCAGTCTGTGCTCGTTGTAAACACGCTTTAGGTAAATAAGATGGATAAGATAAAATCTTTCTTTAAGAAAATCTTCACTAAGGAGAATATGAAGAAATTCTTCTTCTCTTTTGTGTGGCTGATTGCTCTTGTCTTTGTATTAGACATTGTTTCGAAGTGGATTGTCGTGAACCACTTTGGTGCAGCTAATGCCGGAAGTAGTGAAAGAATCGAAGTCATTAAAGGCTTCTTTTATATCATCTTTGCCACAAACGAAGGAGCGGCCTGGTCTTTAGGTAGCTCAAGCCGTGTTTTATGGATCGTTATTTCTGTTGTTTTATCAGCTGGATTACTTGCCTATTTCATTAAAAAGATGAAGTCGATGACTAGATGGATGAGAGCTGCTTTTGCCCTCATGATTGCTGGTGCATTAGGTAACCTTATTGACCGTTGTTTTTATTGGGAAAGTACAACCGGTTTTTCTGGTGTTGTCGACTGGTTAGATTTCTATCTTCCAACTGGTGAATTCCCAACGTTTAATATTGCTGACTCTGCCCTTGTTGTCGGTGTAGGAATTCTTATTGTTTTACTTATCATTGACATCATTAAAGATGCCCTCAAAAAAGGCGAAAATGAAGAAGCACAACTCAAACTCAAAAAAGACCAGCAAAACGCGGATAAAATTGAAAAATCACCAGCAAATCCTGGTCAAAATGTAGAAGTAAAAGAAACTGAAAAAGGTAAATAAATGAACAAATTTGTTGTTGATCAAAAGCTAGCAAATACACGTTTAGATAAGGCTCTTTCTGAACTACTTTTAGACGTGTCACGAACCAAGATCAAAAGCTATCTTGATAATGGTTTAATTTTGGTCAATAACAAGGTTGAAAAAGCCTCATATAAAGTCGAAGAAAATGACGTCATTGAAGTCGCTGATTTACCAAAAGAAGAGACTGATTTAAGCGCCGAAAATATTCCACTTAACATTGTTTATGAAGATGACGATTTGATGGTCATTAATAAACCAAAAGGATTAGTTGTTCATCCGGGTGCTGGAAATAAAAGTGGAACACTCGCTAATGGATTAAAATTCCATAGTGATAACCTCTCCACAATCAATGGCGATTTCCGTCCCGGAATTGTTCATCGTCTCGATAAAGATACTGCCGGATTACTTGTTGTCGCAAAAAACGATTTCATCCACGTTAAACTTCAAGAACAACTAGTTGATCACACACTTTCTAGAAAATACTATGCTCTAGTTTTAGGTGTCATTAGTGAAGACAATGGACAAATCATTGCTCCAATTGGTCGAGATAAACAAAACCGACAAAAGATGGCGGTGGATCTTCGTAACGGAAAAGAGGCTGAAACGTCTTTTAGAGTATTAAAAAGATTCTCCAACTCTACTTTAGTAGAATGTGTTTTAAAAACTGGTCGTACACACCAAATTAGAGTTCATATGAACTATATTGGTCATCCAGTCATTGGTGACCCATTATATGGAAAAGGAAACCGTCTCATCTATGATGATGGACAACTTTTATACGCTCACTACATCAAATTCATTCATCCACGCACTAAAAAAGCATTGGATTTTGATTCTCCAATGCCTTCTTATTTCGAAGATTTTTTAAAGACTTTGAAATAATTAGATAATCTCAGCTAAATTTTTAAAGTTCGCTTTGGCGATCTTTTTTAATTCTTCAACGCCATACTTTTTAGCAAAGTCTTTGGCAAATTCAGTTACTTTCGCGTTAGCACCAAATGGAATGTCGACTCCGTATTTTTCAGAGATCTTATCCATTTTTTGTAGGAAGCTAAACCGAGCAATAATACTTGCTGCAGCAACGCAAGGGAAGTAGGATTCCGCTTTTGTTCTAAACGTAATCTTATCGACGATTTCTGGTTCACCAAATAGATAACGATAATAAGTATCTTCACTACAGAACTGATCAATAATTGTCATTTGAACGTTTGGATATTTCTTCTTTAAGTTCTTTAAAACTTGATTATGCATCTTTGCTTTCATCTCGTTCATATTTAGACCTTTTTCATTAATCTGGTTATATTTGACGTTATCTAAACTAACTTGTGAATAATCAATCTTTTTAATTAAGATTTCTCCAATCTCTCGAATTCGTTTATCAGTGAGACGTTTAGAGTCATCTACACCAAGTTCTTTGAGTAGTGGAATATCTTCCTTTTTGACATAAGCCGCACAAACACAAATTGGACCAAATAAATCACCTGTTCCAACTTCGTCTGAACCAATTTGGTCCTTTAAGGATAACCAACAGGCTTTTGTCGGTGCTTTTTGAGTAAATTTTTCGTTACTTAGTTTACTTTTTTCACTTAGATCAGCGTTTTCATCAAAACGTTTGGCTTCACTTAAAGCATGTTCTCCAACGAAGACCACTTTGAATTCATCGCTTTTCTTAGAGGAGTAGACTGTTACTGCAAGTTCTTTTGTTTTAGCAAAGAAAACAATGTACTCTCCTTTATTTTCTTTTTCGACATTCTTATAGAATGAGCGAATTTCATCAACAAGGGATTGAC
>DGSJ01000055.1 GCA_002393905.1 Caryophanales bacterium UBA4365 | reverse complement strand
GATAATCAACAAAAGGATTCCTATTGCCTTGAATCGTTTCAACATAGTTGTTGCGATTTACTTCAACCTCGCTAGGAGGATCAATACGATTCCAAATGCAAAGCATTTCATAGCATTCATTAATGTTCTTATAAGCAAGAATATCAGACAGACCAAGTCGACCACATACATCAGGTGTGTGCTCTGAACTAGGTATAACAGCTTCTGCTAAAGAATAAACAGGTTTATAGCTCTCAGAATAATAAACGTTTTTATTTCCTAATTTTGAGTAATGAGTAAAAACATACATAATAATGCGAGCCACATCGCCTTTATAAGCATCATCTACTTCAACTTTTGTAGCTTTATCGTTAATAAGAACTTTGTATGGTCCACCATCTTGAAGAACAGAGCAAGTCAACTTTTCTTCATCACTAAATTGATAAAACGAAGCGTTAAGTCTAGATTGGTTAACACGAGAAGTGGCAGGACGGACGTGATAAAGATCGCTTCCACCGCCCCAGTAGCTATTCCCTTTTTTCTCAATGTTTGTTTCGATATAGTCACTACTTCTCCACCATAATCCATTAGAGGATGCACATGGCCAAACATGTTCACGATCTTGACCATCATGAGTAGTTCTAGGTGAAGCTTTTCCAGTATAAAAAAGCTCATTATTTTGAGTTCCTGGAATTAGATCGGCAGCAGTGTTTATATAATACCAGTAATTTCCATATGTTACATATGTTTTATGTTGGTCAATAAAATAATTGTGAATTTCTGTCATCAATTCCATTCCAATTTTATTTTTAAAACTATAACCGTTATATCTCTCGTCATAATTATCCCAGGTTTCTTCATATGCCGGAGGTAATTCGCTTTTGGGTGCTTCTGACTTAGAAATTCCTTTTTGAGAGCCTCTAGCGTTACAAGCGGAAAACGAAAGTAATCCAACTAACGAGAGAAGATAAATCTTTGCTTTTTTCATCAAAATTATTATATATGTCTCACTATAATTTTTCAAATTAAGAACTCTAATAGATACCGTTAGTTTTATGTAGGTAACAAAAATAAAAGAAAGTCTTACAATGTTAGTTACCACACTCACAAAGGAGACTTTCCATGAACATTGTACCACTTGCTAACGAAACACTTGATAGTTTTCTGTTAAAATCTCAACAAATTCACAAAGAAGCCATTAAATTGGCTTTAGAAAGATACGATAAAGAAATATATTCACTAATCGATCATAAGCGATTTGTTTTAATCCGCCTCGATGAAAGAACGATTCTTTCTTCTTATGGAATATTAAGATTTAAACGTCGCTATTATTATGATTCGTTTATGGGAGAGTATTGTTATCTTTTAGATAATAAACTCCAAATACCCAAATCTAAAAGAATGACAAACGAATTAATCCTCAAGATATTAGATTTAGCTTCCATCATGTCATATAAAGAGGTTGGAGAACATCTATCTAATGAATTTGTTATATCTAAATACACTGTTTGGAAAACAATTAATGAAGTGTTATTAGAAACTTATTTTGATATCGATATAGACAGAAAAGATTTAAAGATACATGTTCAAATTGATGAAAAATTCATCGGAATGATTAGTTCTATAAACAAAAAGAAATATTACACACTAACGATATTCGCTGGAAAAGAACTAATTGGTAAAACGTATAAGTTGCTTAACAAAACAGTTATTAGTTCATCTAAACTACGTGATTTAAAAGACAAATTAAATGAAATATTAATTAATAGATACAAAGTATCTCCTGATGAAGAGATATTTATATCTGGAGACTTCGCTACATATATACAGAACTTCAATGAATCGATATCTTGCTGCAAAGCTAGATATGTTCCAGATAAGTTTCATGTCTATAAAACATTAAAAGATACATTACCAGATGTTTATGTCGACGACTATTCGTTAAATGATGAGAACTTCCAAAATTACCTTATTAAAGAACTAGTTAAGATAGATGATGATAATGCTAGGAAATTGAAAAACATTCTTATTAAAAATCCTAAATCGTTTAAATCGTACTTGGATCAAGAATATCTAGGATGTTCTCAAGAAGGACAAAATTCTCATATATATGCACCTAGATTTGGCAAATACGCAAATAGATTCTCACCATCTACTATCGAGAAGTTATCTCTCATTAGAGAAGCTAAAACTATGAACGCTAAGGTGATATTAGTTCATAAATATAGAAAAATCCCCGAACCTATTGACGTATCAATGCCACAACCTTACGAGGATATCGTGAAATACGTCTTAGATACCAGGGAAATGAAATTTGAAACAATGAAAATGTTTAATCTAATTAAATATGGAGGGTTATAATAATTGCGATTAACAAAGTAGGACTTACCTACAAAATTAAAACGCTATCACTCTAATATAGAAAAATAAGCAGCAATTTACGGATATTTTTCAAATTATCCGTGTTTTGTAGGATATTTAATCAAAAAGAAAAAATACCACCAAACGGCGATATTTTGTATGAAACGGGAATAATTCCCGAACTATAAGATTTGTAGAGATAATGTTTTCATAGTCTCTACCTACCTTTCGTAACACCATTGTAACAAAAATATAGTATTGAAAAAATAAAAAATTGTTTTATAGTGGTTAGCGTATTTTAACTAAGGAGAAAATATGTATACAATCTTTGTTGATAGTGACTGTGACATGACACCGGAACTATGTTCCAAATATGAATTTAAACTCATTTCGATGCCATATTCAATCGATGGAAAAGAAGTCTTTCCATACATTGATTTTAAAGAATTTGACTATAAAAAATTCTATAACCAATTAAGAGATGGTATTCTTCCAACAACATCAGCTTTATCACCAGAACAATATAAAGAATATTTCGAACCAGAATTTAAAAAGGGAAACGATATTCTTTACATTCACTTCTCAGCAGCGATGAGCGGAACATTTAACGCTCTTCATCTTGCTTTAGAAGAATTAAAACAAAAATATCCTGATAGAAAATTTGAACACATTGACACCAAAGGAATCACATTAGGTTCTTATAACATCTGCTGTACCATCGGCGATTTGCTAAAATCAGGTAAAACAGTTGAAGAAGTTTTAGCGATGAAGGATGAAATTGTTGATCACACTGCCTTCTATTTCTACGCTGATGACTTAAAATTCTTCAAACGTAGTGGCCGTGTTAGTGGCTTTGCCGCTTTAATGGGTGGCATTATCGGAATTCGTCCATTAATCTACATTGGCGATGACGGTAAAATGACCACAAAAGCCAAATCTCGTGGTTACAAAAACACTCTCCAAATGCTTCTTAATTATGTTATTGAATTAGAAGACCATATTAAGGATCATCGAGTTGTTATTGCTCATAGCGATGCCCTTGATATTGCCACTGAATTTGGCAAGATGATGAAGGAACATTTTGGGGAAGATTTGAACATCGAATATACCGTTGTTAACCCAACTGCTGGAAGTCACTGTGGACCAAACGCGATTGGTGTCACTTTCCATGCAAAACACCGTTAATTTCTAAACTCAATAAAAAACAAAAATCAACCGCAATTCTCGGTTGATTTTTTAGTTTTGCTGGTGATTTTTAAATTTCTTTTCGTCGAGCAATAAGCCATCCACCGATAGCTGCCGCAGCACAATAAACAATTAGTAAAATCATGCCAGAAATAATTAGTTTATTATTGGTTGTTGAGGCCGTAAAATTACCAACAATTCCATCGATCCAATAGTCGGTTAATTTGAAGGAATCACTCTTGATTAAAGTATCACCAAAATTGAGTAATAAATTGACACCAAGTGGCCCTAATAAGTTCAGAGCAATTGAGGCACCAACTTTAGTGAATGAATAAGAAATCATGAAGTATAAAGAGTGATAAGCTAAGACACCTAATAATTGACCAATAATAATGACAGCCACATTATCTTTTAAAGCTTCACTATTGCCATACATTGCTGATCCAATTAGGAAAGCAACTAGGACAGATACAATTGACCAAATAATTACCGCTGAAACAGAAATGATATATTTAGAGAAATAGACTTTGGTACGATCATTTCCTTTGGCAATAATGGTTTTCATGGTGCCACTAGTGAAGTCTTCACAAACATAAATCGCGATAAAGATGGCACTAATCATGCCAATTGAGGCACTGGATATTGCACCTTTCGCAAAGAAGACTCCGGAAAGAGTGAGTTTTTGTTGACCAACTGCTTCCAAAGCATCGTTAGCAATCTTAGCAGTTACTAAAGTAAGAATTAAAAATCCAATTGAAATAGCTACACAAACATAGAAAGCCTTGGAACGAAGGATTTTACGAAGTTCAAAACGAAGTAGTTTTCTCATTTTTATCGTCCAATCCTTTCTATGAAGTAGTCTTCAAAGGCCATATCGGAGTGACTAAGTCCACTCACATTTACTCCGCCTTTGACTAATAATTCATTAATTTTTGCTGCTTCTTCATAGTGATCAAACATGACTAATTCATGATCGCTTGTTTCATATTTATCTAGAAGATTATTCTCTTTGAGAATACTTTCAGCTTTTTTCACGTCATCAACACTAATTTTGAGGTTGGTTTGGCAGCGTTCATTTAAGACATCAGCTTCAATTTCTTCAACCAGTCGACCATCGTTAATAATTCCATAACGAGTGGTAATCTTGGCGAGTTCATCTAAGATGTGGCTCGAGATTAAGAAAGAGACACCTTTTTCTTTGTTTAATTTGAGAATCGTATCTCTGATTTCTTTAATTCCAGCTGGATCTAGACCATTAATTGGTTCATCAAGAATCAGTAAATCTGGATGACCAAGGAGTGAAATCGCGATTCCTAAACGTTGTTTCATCCCTAAAGAATATTCTCTAACTTTGCGTCTACTAGCACCACTAAGACCAACAAGGTCGAGAATTTCTTTAATTTCATTTATATCTCCACCACTAAGAATGGCGAAACGTTTCATATTTTCGATGGCATCGCAGTTTTTATATAAACCTGGTTCCTCGATTAAAGAGCCGATTTTGATGCGTCCTTCATCGAGTTTAGTTGAACCAAATAAACTCATTTCACCACTTGTTGGTCTTAATAGACCAAGAAGTAGTTTCATCGTTGTTGTTTTACCAGCACCGTTTTTGCCAATAAAACCATAGATGTCGCCTCGAGCAATGTGCATGCTCACATGGTCGACAGCAAGTTTATTTGGAAACTTTTTTGTTAAATCTTTTGTTTCAACAATGTATTCCATAATTCTCCTTTCTTAAGTAAAAAAGGTGCTTAAGCACCTTCTTTATTAACGTGGGAATTTTTCACGGTTCGCATTATAGTGGGTGTGAAGTAGTTTTTCACTGAGCTCACTTAATGGTTCACCAAGATAATCCTTGTAGAGTTTTTGAATATCTGGGTTATTGTGTGATTGACGAACTTTTTGACGTTCATCTTCACTATATAAGACCGATGCACGTTTAGCGCGGTATGTTTCTAAGATGTCATCATCTTCATTTGGAAGGAACATTGGTTTAACGTAAGGTTGACCACCACCGTTAATGCATCCGCCTGGGCAACCCATGATTTCGATGAAGTGGTATTTAGATTTACCAGCTTTCACATCATCAAGGAGCACTTTAGCGTTTTTCATTCCAGAGCAAACGGCAACATTAATGGTTGTACCATTGATGTCGATACTTGCTTCTTTAATTCCTTCTAGACCACGAACAGCTTCAAAGGCAATCTTTTCGTGTTCCTTACCAGTTAAAACGAAGTAAGCAGTACGAAGTGCTGCTTCCATAACGCCGCCGGTGACACCGAAGATGACACCTGCGCCAGAGTATTCGCCAAGAAGGTCTTGGTCGAATTCTTCGTTTTCTGGAAGGAGTTTCCAATTAATACCGGCACGTTTAATCAAACGTCCAAGTTCACGTGTGGTTAAGACAGCATCAACATCTCTAATACCATCGACTTCCATTTCTGGACGAGATTTTTCAAACTTTTTCGCAGTGCAAGGCATAATCGAGACCACGAAGATATCTTTTGGATCAAGGTTATGAACTTTGGCGAAATATGACTTGGTAATCGCTCCTTGCATTTGGTGAGGAGATTTACAGGTAGACATATTTGGGATAACTTCTGGATAGAAGTATTCCATATAGTTAATCCATCCTGGTGAACAGGATGTGATTTGTGGAAGAACTCCACCTTTTTTGATTCTTTCGATGAGTTCGTAGCCTTCTTCCATGATAGTGAGGTCAGCACCGAAGTTGACGTCAAAGACACGGTTGAAACCGAGTCTATGAAGTGCGGCGATCATTTTCTTAGTACCGTTGGTACCAATCTTTTCGCCGAATTCTTCAGCAATAGCTGAACGAACAGCTGGAGCGACTTGACAAACAATGAATTTGCCTTGGCGTTTGGCTTCATCCACTAAGTGGATTTCATCGTGCTCCATTAAGGCACCAGTTGGGCAAACAAGAACACATTGACCACATTGCATACATGGGGATTTAGCAAAGCTACGGTTTTCAGCTGGAGCAACAAAAGTATTAAATCCACGTTTTTCAAAACCTAAGATGCCAATACCTTGGAGTTCTTTACAAGTTTCGATACAACGTCCACAAAGGATACATTTTCCGCTATTACGGATAATGCCTGGAGCGACTTCGTCGATGCTTGCTGGAGTTTGTACACCAATAAATTTACCATCACGAGCACCAACCATTTTCGAGACTTCAAGAAGTTCACATTGTCCGTTTTTTGGACATTGTAGACAGTTCTTTTGGTGGTTAGAAAGGATGAGCTCGACGCTATTGCGTCGGGCATCTGTTGCTTTTTGTGAGGAAATAATAATTTCCATTCCTTCTGTTACTGGAGCAGCACAAGAAGCAACAAGGCCTCGAGCACCAACAACTTCAACTAAACAGACACGGCAAGATGCTAATGAACATCTTCCTTTATGGAAGCTACATAAAGATGGGATGTTGTATCCACATTTTCGACAAGCTTCTAAGACAGTTAAAGAACTATCGACTTGGTAGGATTTTCCTTCAATTTTAATATTGACTAAAGCCATCTTTATTTCCTCCTATTTCTTTTCGACGGCACCAAAGTGACAGTTGGACATACATAATCCACATTTTATACACTTGGATTGGTCGATCTTAAATGCTTCTTTGCCAACAACACCGCTAATAGCTTGAACTGGGCAGTTACGGGCACATAAAGAGCATTTCTTACATTTATCAGGATTAATTTCATAATGAAGCATTGCTTTACAAACACCAGCTGGACACTTGTGTTCTTTAACGTGTGCTTCATATTCTTCTGGGAAGTTAGTCATGGTCGAAAGAATTGGGTTTGCAGCGGTTTGACCTAAAGCACATAAAGAGTTTGTTTTAGTAATCGAGGCGAGTTCTTTAAGATCTTTAAGATCTTGTTCTTCACCTTTACCGTTACAAATCTTTGTTAAGATTTCGAGCATGCGTTTGGTTCCAATACGGCATGGTGAACATTTACCACATGATTCATCAACGATGAATTCCATGTAGAATTTCGCAACGTCAACCATACAGTTATCTTCATCCATGACGATGGCGCCACCAGAACCCATCATCGATCCACGGGCGACAAGAGTATCAAAGTCGATCTCAGTATCAAGATCTTTTTCGGTGAGGCATCCTCCGGATGGACCACCGGTTTGAATAGCTTTGAATTTCTTTCCGTTTGGGATTCCTCCACCGATGTCATAAATGAGTTCACGAAGAGTAGTTCCCATTGGAACTTCGACTAAGCCGACATTATTGACTTTACCGCCAAGGGCAAAGACCTTGGTTCCTTTGGAACCTTGGGTACCAATGGAGGCAAATTTTTCTGCGCCTTCGCGCATAATCCAACTCACGTCAGCTAGAGTTTCAACGTTATTGATAATACTTGGTTTTTGCCATAAACCTTTAATGGCTGGGAATGGTGGTCTTGGACGAGGCATACCACGTTTTCCCTCAATAGAATTGAGGAGGGCGGTTTCTTCACCGCAGACGAATGCGCCAGCACCTAAACGGATGTGACATCTAAAGGAGAAATCAGTTCCTAAGATGTGGTCACCTAAAAGGCCGACTTCTTCGAGCTCTTTAATCGCTAAACGTAAACGTTGCACCGCGATTGGGTATTCAGCACGAACATAGAAGTAACCGTTTTTAGCGCCAATCGCGTAACCAGCGATCATCATACCTTCGATAACACCAACTGGGTTACCTTCTAAGATCGAACGATCCATGAATGCTCCTGGATCACCTTCGTCGCCGTTACAGATGACGTATTTGTCTTCACTTTGTTGATTAAGAGCGAATTGCCACTTTCTTCCAGTTGGGAAGCCAGCGCCACCACGACCTCTTAATCCAGATTTGAGGATTTCATCAACAACTTCTTGTTGGCTCATATGAAGAGCTCTAGTTAAGCCTTTGAAAGCTCCGAAGCCAAAGGCTTCTTCGAGTTCTTCAGGGTTGATCATGGAGCAACCGTTAAGAGCGATACGTTTTTGTTTCTTGTAGAAGTTGATGTCGTCTTGACGTTCAACTTTTTCTTTGGTTTTTGGATCAACGTAGAGTAAATCTTCAATACATTTACCTTCAATGACGTCTTCTTGGATGATACGTTCAACATCGCTAACTTTAACAGCGCGATATAAACGGTCTTCTGGGAAGACTTTGACAAATGGGCCTTGGGAGCAGAAGCCAAAGCAACCGACACGGTTAACTGTGGCTTTGTCTTCGAGGTGTTTCTCTTTAATGAGAGCTTCTAATTTTTCTAAGATTTCTCCAGAGTTCGAAGATAGGCAACCGGTACCACCACAAACAACGAGGTGTTTTTTACCATCAGCTCCACTAAACTTTTTCTCTAGGCAAGAGGAGCAATGTTCGATTTTCTCATGTAATTGTTGTTCATTAAGAATCTTTTCCATTGATTAGGCCTCCTTTGCTGCGAGAGCTCTATATTCCTCAATTAGAGGAATGACTTTCTTTGCTTCCATCTTTGGATAAACTTTTCCATTAATGGAAATCGCTGGAGCGATACCACACGCTCCGATGCAACGAAGTGCATCTAAAGTAAATAATCCGTCATCGGTGGTTTCTCCTGGTTTAATCTTTAAAACTTCGGAGAATTTGTCCATCACGGCTTGACTACCTTTAACATAGCAAGCTGTACCTAGACAAACACCGATGACGTATTTGCCCTTAGGTTTAAGTGAGAAGAATGAATAGAACGTTACGACACCATAGATTTCTGCAACAGAAATACCTGTTAACTTTGAAACGAGTTCTTGAACTTCTAAAGGAATATAACCATATTCACTTTGGATCGCTTCAAGAATCATCATTAATGGTGTTTCTTCGTCTTTATAACGTTCCACAATTTCTGTGATTTGTTTCACAGCATGGGATTGTAATTTTGCCATAACAATCTCCTTTTCTATAATAACGCTCTTTAATTATTAATAATTAGGAGACTATATTCAATAAAATACGTGTGATAAGCGCTTACAAAGTAAGAAGAAAATTAATAACCCCACTCTTTAATGTACTCTAGATCCCACTCTAACCTAATCCAATCAAACGTGACTTTATGACGCTTTTCTGGATGAGTGTCTTGGTTGTGTAAATAACGAGCATAAGGACGGATTAAAATGCGACCAATATGAGGTGTATTTAGTTTCTCGCATCGTTTTTGTTTGGAGTACTTTAATACCGATTCCATCGAGCAAATTTCACCTTCTTCAATATCACCATGGTAGATGAAATCAGCGGAAGGTTTGCTTGGATCATTTCCGTCAAAAACAACTCGTTTTACCAGGTCACGAACAAAGAAACGATTTTCGTTAAAAGCTTCATTGATTTCTTTGACTTCATCTTCATAAAAGACCATAACTTTGTTTTGATTCATACGGTCTTTTCCAGATCCATCAAGAGTTCCATCGGCATAGTGATACTTTAAGAAGCATTCAATGATATGTTCGCTCATGCCGTTCTCACGTAACCATTTAATAAAGGTTTGGATGTCTTCACAGTGCACTTGCGAACTTTGTCCATGTTTGACAGACAAGTAATGAACTTCATCACCAATGATAAATTTTAAATCTGGTTTAGCAAATCCAGGAACTTTCTCAACATAGACTGTGTCAAACATGTCTGCACGTTTAAACATCGTGCGAACAATATATTGCAGATGTTTCGAAAGTTCAGGTAGTTTTTTACCATTGATTGCTTCTAAAAGTTCGGTTTCATTTCGCATACCGTTTTCGTAACCAATAATACCTGAATTTTTCATGCTTTTACTCCTTTCTAGGCAATTAAGCCTTTATTAACTTAATTCGTAAAATAAGGGGTGTTTTTGCACTGTTTTTTGATAATAAAAAATTGCGCACATAGTGCGCACACAATTATTAAAATTTGCTGTGAGACTTGTAGAGCAGTCTTCTTCTATCTACGTGTCGTCGTTTCGTCCCGCCTATCCACCAAAAGAAAAAAGACGTTCATCACGTCTTTCATTCTTTGTCTTTGTAGACCTATTTAGATACGAGTAACTGTCTATTTGAAAAAGTAACTATATTTATTTAACTAATTTCTTATCAAAAACAACTGCTTGAATAAAACTATCATCAGCAATGCCTTTAATAGCAGCTTCTTCTGTTTTATAAGAAGATGATTGATCAACTAATGTAATAGAACTACTTTTTAGGAGTTCATATCCATCCATTTGATCTTTTAAATCGTTTCTATATTCAGATTTGCTGTCCCAACTATCCAAAACCTTTTCATCTTGTGGTACAAAATAGATATCATCCAACATAATGAATTTTAAAGACAAATCTCTTTTATCCAATTCTTGAATAGCAAATTTTTCTAAATCAACAAAGCATTCTTTTTTGGTTGCTACAGCTTTATAACTGCCCTTCTTAAAAAGCTTCTTTGGTGTGAATTCTTTTAATTCAACCTTGAAACCATTGGAAAATTCATCACTATTAAATCTCTTCACTAAAGGCAAAAGATATGCCGCTTCTTTTGGATATTTCTCAATGAAGTAACTAATTGTTGGTGTTTCATCATAAAATAACCTAAAAACATTAAATGGCACGAATTTAACTTCCTCCTTAACCATTTTAGTAACAGGATCTTGAAAACTTGTTTTAGAATTCAATTTAATAAGGAAACGATCATCATTACAAAATGCATTAGCAACATCTTCGCTTTCAAATCCACAGCCTAAGTGTTCTTTAGTTTCCACTTTGTTAACGGCATATTCACAATAGGCCAAAGCTAATAATTTAAAAATTTCATCTTTCTTACTTGCAATACTTTCTGCAAGAACTATGTTCAAATTCGACATATTTTCTCCTTTATATTATTGAAAGGCGCTTTTTTCAACTCTAACAACTTCTGATCCTTCTGGAACGCCACCAAAAACAAGGCCTTTCGCATTGATTATTGCGCCAATTTCGGATTCTGCTTCAACAGTAACCCAAATTAGCTGCGATTTTGGTGTTCGGAATAGAACAGCATATTTCATTTTTTAACAATCTCTATTAATTTGAGTGCTTATTGTTGCACCACATCTTGGGCATGTTGTAACTCCAAGATTTGCTCTTGTATTACTTCCTACATAGCCGGAGCATGTTGTCCCTTCCATAACATGACCACATTTTGGACATTGTGGGTGATATTTAACAGTGGAGCCATCGTCCGAAATGATGACTGCACCACTGACAGCATATGCACGTGACATATTCTAATCCTCCTTTTCTTTTATTCTACTGAGAGAGAGAGAGAGAGAGTCAAGCACTCACTTAGTGAGAGTGCTATTTTTAAACAAAAGAAAAACCCTCAACACTTTCGTATCAAGGGTTCATTTTTGTTGGTGGTCTAGGCCGGGGACGATCCGGCGACACGTAGATTTTCAGTCTACTGCTCTACCAGCTGAGCTACCAGACCAGATTTGTCTGGTAGCGCTGTTCGAGCAGTAGACTTCCCAACTAGGTCGGGGTTGGTCAGCTGTTCGACTTTTTACTACCAGCAAATTCAATAATCTACTACGAAGAATAGATTAGAGGTTACTTAAAACAACGATTTATATTATTAATGAAACATCAATAATAATCAATGATTAATTATTAGAAGTTTTTCGCGCGTAATTCAAAGTACGCTTGTGGGTGTGCACAAACTGGGCAAATCTTTGGTGCTTCTTTACCAACGTGGATGTGGCCACAGTTACGGCATTTCCAGACAACAACGTCTTCGGCGATAAAGACTCTTCCACCCTCGACTTTGTCGAGAAGGGCACGATATCTTTCTTCGTGTTCTTTTTCAATCTTGGCGACACCTTCAAATTCGAAAGCAATCTTTTCAAAGCCTTCTTCACGAGCGACTTTAGCGAATTCTTTGTACATTGAAGTCCATTCTTCGTTTTCACCTTCAGCAGCGGCTTTTAAGTTTTCAGCTGTGGATTTAATTTCACCACCTTGAAGGTATTTAAACCACATTTTGGCGTGTTCTTTTTCGTTTTCAGCTGTTTCTAAGAAAATAGCAGCGATTTGTTCAAATCCTTCTTTTTTAGCCTTGCTAGCAAAGTAGGTGTACTTGTTACGAGCTTGGCTTTCACCAGCGAAAGCAAAGGCTAAATTCTTTTCTGTGCGACTTCCTTTAAGTTCCATTTTACTTTTTCTCCTTTAAGGATGTTTCTTTACGAACTGGCTTACCAAAGCTAACTTCTGCTAAGGCAAGTTGTCCAGCGTTATAAACATCCACTTTTCTTTCATGACCACTAAAGAAGAATCTATTAATAGATTCCCAGATACAAACCCATGAGATGATGAGGAGTGGTTCCATTAACACGGAATTCCAACTTCCAAAGATGGAAAGAAGAATGTAAGTGATTAGAAAGATGATGCCAAAACCAAGAATGAAGAATCCACTCCACATATTCTTACGGTAGGCTAAACGACAATCTTCATATTCTAAGTTATAGTGACGAACAACAGTCTTACGAATGTTGTCTTTCATTTCTTGAGAATACTTTCCATCATCATCAAAACGGATGACAAGAGGAATCGAAACTCTTAAAAAGAATGCTTCATTATTAATGTAGTCATAGATTTCTGGATTCATTCTACGGTTATAAGAGAACTCGGAGAATGGGGATTCAATCTTGGTTAAGTCAACATTGATGTAGGCTTTTCCATCATCCATGACAAGAGCATTCTCAAAACGAATTGATGTACGATACTTCTTGGCGAAGAGTTCATCAATACGTCGATGAAAAATACGGTTTTCGTCTAATATTTTTCGTCGATCAAGTTTTAGAGCGTTCTTTTCTTCCTTAGTCATGTACTTAAGATTATAGCAGTTTTCTATGAAAATTGCGATAAAAAGGCATTTTTTGGTTAAAAAGCAATAAAAAATTCCCCCGATTGGGAGAATTCCTTATTTACTTTTACGATTAGGCGTAGAAAGTAAGATCCTTGTTGGTCGCGACACTTAAGATGTCGAGAATCCAGAAGACTAAGGTAATTGGTGGAATTAATTGAAGAATTCCAGCAAGTAAGTGTCCTCTTTGAATTCTGGTGATTGCACCGAGCAACCAGGATGTGAATGGGATGATAGCGAGGATAAGGTTAACTAAGTCACCTAATCCAGCGTTGAGGTATCCCTTTGCATTATTGGCCATTAAATGCTCCTCCTAATGTTTATAATTATACCAAAAATGGTAAATTATAGAAGAAATAATAACAAAACAAGTACGGCTGGCGCAACAAGAACAATGATTGATAAGACAAGCATCAAAATTGTGTACCAGGTACGGATTTTAACAATATTACGAATAGCGATTGAGATTTGAATACCACCCATAATCAAACATGCTAATGAACAAATGAAAAAGAATGGGATAATAAAGATTGCGAATATTGAAGTCCATTCACCACTATGAAGCATCTCATAACAAGCTTGAAATACGACAGCGTCATAAGTTAGACAGAACGCACAAACAGCCATGAGGATGCAGTTTGTAATAAAGGCTTTTTTAATCAGTTGCATATTTTTCTCCCCGAATGATTATAGTCCCAAATATTTTTTAGTCAAATCTATGATTTATTCTCACACAAAAAAATAGTGAAGATCTGCGGTTATTTTTAAATAAAAGAAAAACAGGTTTTTACGCCTGTTTTGCATAATTTATCCAGGATTTGCTGGTTATTTTTGTTTATATCGACGAATGTAGAAGTATACTCCAACAGCAGCAATCATAATGACGCTAGCTACAACAATAATTGTGATATTTGTCGCGTTATTTAATGTGAGTGTTGTGACTGAAGTTGGAGCTTTTCCAAGTTCAACAAGTTCATTCATGAAGCCTGTTTGTCCATGTTTTTGGACACAGATTTCATATGTCTTCATCATACGTTCAATACAAGCTTCACCACTGTCATGAGAATATTGAGCAGTAGCGTACTTAATTAAGTCTTTAGCGTATGCTTCTTCAGCTGAACCTAAAGCAGAAGCTTCAGAAAGGAACGTATCATAAGCAGATGAACATGTTGACCAAGCGGATGATAAGTTTGTTGTACATCCGGAAGTAGTATCCATCGCTGCGTTAAATGCTTTAGCAAACTTCACTGCAACTCTTTGAGCAGCAATGTGATCTATGGAGTTAGCAATATTAGACGAAGGCCCAACTGCATTTACAACAATTTCCTTAATGTAAATTGCCTTTGATGAGCTATTAACATAATCGATTGAAATAGTTCCTGATTTACCGCCTAAATCAAAGGTATATGGTGTATTTGTGTTAGTGATTGTTTGAGCAGAGCCATAGGCTGTTCCTCCAACACTAACTTGAACAGTAGCGTTAATACTACTAGCACCAGAAGTATAAACAGTCACAGAATTGACTGTTCCGCCAAAATCAGATGATTGTAAAGAAACATCAGAGAATGGGTGTGTTCCTGAACCAAATTGTTGACCCTTTGTAGAATCGTATCCAAAGTATGGACTACCATCATCTGTTCCAGACATTGTCCATGAGTGACTGCCAAGTTCCACGCTTCCAGCGGCTGAGAATTGTTTTGATTCAAATGTATAATCATAATTTTCAGTAACAGCAGCTGTAATAGTATTAACACTTTGTGTTACTTGAACAGCGCTAGAAGCAGTTGTGGTTAATGAATTGTAGGTCGCGGTCAAAGTTTTGCCATCGTCATCAGTAGACCATGTATGTGGAATTGCAATAGTTGTTCCACCGAGTTTGATCGTTAATTGACTATATGTTAAAACAGTCTGATGTCCAGCTCCGTCATTATAGGTTACTGACCAACCATTTACATCCGATCCACTTAATGTGGAACCAGAATAGACATTAATTGTTGGTGCCGTCCATGAAATAGATGGAGTTGAATTTACGGTAACGTTATATTGAGCAGTTTTAGAAACGTTGTTTTCAGTATAAGTAACAGTTACTGTTTTATTTCCAGTTGATGATAAGTCTGGTGTTGAAACACTTGTTGGTGAAACCGTTGCGCTTGTTGAATCGGTATAATTCGCAGTAACAACTAATCCAGTATAGTTAAACGTATCGCCAACAGTAAATGTTTTCTGAACATTTGTTGTATTAATAGAAATTGAATCTAACACCTTAGGTGTTACAGCTTTCCATAAATAAACTGGTAATTGGCCGGATGAGTAGCAGGCAAAAATTCCATTATTACTATCGCCACTACTATTAAATCGAAGTAATGTTCTTGATCCGTGTGGTCCTAAATTAATTACAGCAGCATCACCATCAAAACTAATTGTTGCAGTTCCTGCTGTACTAATAACCCTAAGATAATTTGGAGATCCGCTTGCACTAGCATCTGCAGATGCTAAATAACCATCGGTTCCAGCATAGTTTTCAGTAGCAAAAGTCCACGAACCAGATGAACCACCCAAAGTCACACTTAACGCAGATGATCCTCGAGTAAGTTTTCCATCAGAAACAGTTAATGATGTTGCTTTGCGGTTATTAGAGTTGGAAGTAACCGCCATAGTTTTTACAGTTCCGGTTGTTCCATTTGTAATTAAATAACTCTTACCAACTTCTAGGTCCGATGTTGAATTAATTAATTCAAACTGAGTAGAATCAGTTGCGCCACCACTATCACTGACAATGATTGAATATGAATTTGATTGTCCACCGAAACTAACTGTGACAGTTTGACTTCCAGCGGTTGACATATTATATCCGCTGAATGTTGCTTGGCTAGTCACATCGGCTGTTAATCCATTGTTATAATGAGCAATAACAGTACCGCCATAAGTGAATGTATCGCCAACTTTGAAAGTTGTTTTATATCCACTAATGTCGATTGAAGTTACTGCTAAAGCAGTAACAGTAATAGAATATGATGTGTTAACAGTAGTTCCATTAGTATAACTAACCGAGATTGTTTGATTACCAGCAGTAGATAAATTGTATCCACTGAATGTTGCTTCATTTGTCACATCGGAAGTAGAACCATTCGAATATGTTGCTGTAACGGTTGGTTTTTCAAAAGTATCACCAACATAATAAGCTGTTTTTGGTTCACTTACTTCAATCGAAACTAATGAAACGGAATTAACCGTAATTGTATAAGTAGCAGTCTTTGTAACACCACCCTCAGTATAAGAAACTGTGACAGTCTTTTGACCTGCACTAGATAAGTCAGGTGTTGAAACGCTTGTTGGTGTAACAATCTCATCTGTTCCATCATCATAGTATGCAGTTACAGATAATCCTTCATAGCTAAATGTATCCCCAACATTAAATGTTGTTGGAGCATCACTTGTGTCAAGTGAAATACTATCAAGAGTAACATCACCCGATGGAACTGGTGTCCATGTAACAACTAAATTATTATCAGCATCACATTTTGGAGAACTTGCAGCTTTTAAGTTATAAAGAATAAAGTAATTATAATTTGTGTTTGAGTTTGACCAGGTTAAAGTTTGTTGTCCGGAAGATGCTGGACTTGCGGCAACTTTTGTGCCAGTTGACGGGGCGGTTGTTGGATTAACATATGCTGACGTACCATACCAAACAACGCTTCGATCAGTTGTTGAACCATCAAGTGTGCCAGCCGTACTAACTGTTAAACTAACCTGAGAAATGTAGTAATCTGTATATGTAGTTGTGTTTCTACAACTAAAATTTGCACTTCCTGTGTTTTGGTTTCCACGAACTTGCCCATTTGAGCCATTAAAGACCTGCATAGCATAGGTAGCACCACTATTATTAGTAATATTTGCTTTGCCTGTATAGTCAGTTCCAGCAGCAGAATAAGAGTTGGTTGTATAGCCTCCAAATCCTTTAGCCATCATTACATCATCAACAGGGTCAGTTCCACCGCCGCCTCCACCTGAAGCAGTGACAGTGATAGCACATGTGGCAGTAAATCCACCATCAGAAGTTGTAACGGTAATAGTCGCATTTCCTTCGGCAACAGCTTCGACACGACCGCTTGAGTTGACAGTTGCAACACCTGTGTTGCTACTAGTCCAAGTAACATTTCGATTAGTTGCGTTCCATGGAGAAACGGTTGCTGTTAAGGCTTCAGAACCACCAATAGTGATGGTTTCCGAATCTTTGTTTAGCGAAACACCTGTAACAGCAACAGGATCGGTACTACCACCATTATAGCCGTTAATCGTATCGCTACTTGGAGTAGCATAACCAGTTGGAGTTGTACTATGGGAAATGTATGTTGAACCATTATAGTTCACACTGCCCCAAATGAAATCAGCCCATTCTGGGAAATCAATGAATGGATTACGGTTATTTGTGTAGTTTGTATACAAAAGGTTATTACGATGAATTTCGTATTCATCAACAGGATCTGCATGATGCCATGCTAAAAGATCAGTCATAATTCCCATCTTGCCTGGATTAGAAGTTGTTGATGTATATCCACTACTTGCCCAGTCACTTAGAGATTGGGTCAAAGCGAGGTTTGGGTTATTAGAGTTAATACCGTCAGAATCACTGCCTGAAAGGTAGTTATAACGAGCAACCATGTAGAAAATGGCTCTTGCGATATCTCCCTTGTCACAATCCTGAGGTTCAAAGACTGTTCCAGAATTTAATGTTTTTGATGTACCTCTTAAGTTACCGGATTGGTTGGAGTATTTACTGCCACAGTCAGTGTAAGAACCAGACGTCTTTACATAACCATAATAGTAATTACTGTGGATGTTATTAGCATAGCCATTACCAGCCATCAAGTGCATTGGGTCACCACGAGCACCACCGGCACCACTTGTTTCAAAGCCTTCAGCTTTTGGCCAGACGTGTTCACGGTTAATGCCCCATTGGTCTTGGTCGTGATCATCCCAAGCAGTTGTTTGGTTTGTTACATCACGGTTAATGTATAAAGCATGAATGTATGGATTGTTTTTAGCACTTGATCCGCTACCAGTACCATAGGTGTATCCGGTAATTTTGTTTGTAGAGGAATCATATGTTCCATATTTCGTAGAACTAGCTGGAGATTTAGCCCAATCACGATCGGCAATTTCATAAATTTGCCAAATTGCGTTACCGCTATCATAGGAATAATATTTTTGACCATTTTTAAGAATAGTCTTCAAATTCTTTAATAAATTATTACCCTGTCTTTCACTTTGAGATTTGTTGTTAAGAGAAGAATAATACGAACGAATATTGGCTTCACTTGTGTCATTTAAGTCGATTGTTGTAGGAAGAGTTGAAGTTGAGTAACCTAACGATTCTTCCGCTTTACTTGATGGAACTAAAAAAGCCCCTAAAGTTAAAGCAAATCCAGTAAGGATGAGGCTAATACCAAGAGTTTTCTTTTTCATCATAGATGTTTCCTTACTCAAAACTGAGTAAATTAACTTTAAAGATAATTTAAGAAAAAAACAAGAAAAAACGTGTTTAACATTTTTGTTATGTTAAAATGAACACAACACGTTATGAATGAATACGAAACTCTTTTAAAACAAATTGAATCAATTACAAGAAAGGATCTTCCTTTAGTTAGTAATTTAGCTAACACTGCTGCCATTCTTTTTCAAATAGATAATGTCAATTGGGCAGGTTTTTATCTTTTAACAGATAATGAACTTGTTCTAGGTCCATTCCAAGGTGATGTTTCATGTACCAAAATTCCACTCGGAAAAGGAGTGTGTGGGAAGAGTGCAGAAACAAGAAAAACAATCATTGTTGATGATGTCAATCTCTTTGATGGACATATCGCTTGTTCTTCGTTATCTAAAAGCGAGATTGTAGTTCCGTTGATTAAGGAAGAAAAGCTCATCGGAGTGATTGATGTTGACGCTCCAATTTATTCTCGATTTAAGAAAGAAGAACAAGAATTTCTAGAACAAGTTCGAGACGTTCTAGTAAGTGTAATTAAATAAGAAAAAAGGTGCCATTTGGCACCTTTTATCAATAAGATAATTCTTATTGTTTGAGCATTTCTTTGGCTTTGTAGTAATAGACGTAAGTAAGAATTGTTGCGACAAGTTCTAAGATGGCACTAACAAGAGCTAATGCACCGATTAAAATCTTCACCCAGTCGCCAATATTTGTTGGTAAAACAACACTAACAAAACTTAAGACAATCGAGGAAATAAAGACAAACCAAATGATGTGAATCAAACGACGGCCTCTGGCGACCATTTTTTGATCATTTAGTTTACCAGCTAAATTCATAATGCCAACGAAAATAAAGGTTAATGAACCGAGTGAGGAAATGCTAGAGAGTAGATTAAAAATGCGACCAATTAATTTGAGCACATCTTTATCAAAAGCATTAAAAATGCCTCCGATGATACTTAAAATGATGCTAACAAATACGGCAATTAAAGCTAAACGGAATCCTCTTTCATCTTCTTTAGCCTCAACTAGACCAATAAGTTCAAGAATAAAGACGACTAATGCGGCAATACCTGCACCACCAATCACACCTAAGCCAGCTTTCTTGACAATGTCATTATCAAAAGAGAAACCAGTTAGGATGGCGCCAATAACGGCAGCAACAGAAACAATAATGCTAATTAAGGCACCAATCCAAAGTAAGTTCACACCCTTTTGAGCATGTGGATATTTCATATTGATATAATTCCTTTCTTAACAATTAATAATTATAAATAATTATTTTAATGCTTCTTCTTTTGTTTTGAAGACTTCTTCATCAAAGCGATACATCACTTTAAGTGATTTAGTGAATAGTCGAGCTTTTCCATGCTTATGACCGCATTTGAAGACTTTAATAGCTTTATTGTCTTGTTTAATCCACTTGTGGAAGACATAGAACATTAAGACATAAAGAAGAGCAAGTACAACCGCTAAGCAAGCAACTGCGATCAGAGCAATTGCCCACCAGGCTAAGCCAGAAGAGACTTTCTTGTATTCGGCTTCTTTAGTTTCAAGATCAGCTAAGGTCTTCTCAGGAACAAGAAGCTTTTGTTCGTCGCTTAATAATTCATAAGCAGCACGAGCAAGTTCGATAGATTCTTTAGATTGTTCATCATTTTTAATTTCACCAATCGATTCAACAAGTTTTTCGACAGCGCTAACGCAAGCTTCATTGATTTTTGCTGTTGCATCAGCGATATCTTCTGGTAATGCTGTTGCATCAGCGCGAACAGTTTTACCTTCACTAAGAGCTGTAGCTAAAGCTTGTTCAAGTTCTGGATTCTTATCTTTGATAAGATCATGAAGTTGATCGCCATTTTCAATGGCTTTATTAAGACTTGTTTTATCGTTTTCACCAATTGTTACAGTGACTGATTTTGGTTCTGAATCAAGGTGGTTAGAATCGCCTTCAACCTTGTACCAAACAACATATGTGCCTGGTTCAGTTCCACTAGGAATAGCATCGGAGTAGGTTCCTTCTTTATCACCAACACAATACTTGATAACGCCATCATCGGTTTCACCAGCTTCAACAAGTTCAAGTGGTTCACCGGTATAAACTAAACTTGCAATAGCACTTGGTTCTTCTTTAAAAGAAGATGCAGCTTTATTAATGGTTACATCAAATGAACCTGTAACAGTATTATGGTTCGCCGCTTCGGCTTTCCAATAAACTGTGTATTCTCCAGCATCAGTAAGTGTTGGAAGAGTTGTTTCAAAACCGCCATCTTCGTTTAAAGAGTATTTAAATGTCACTGCAGTTTCATCAACTGTTGTTCCTGTTGTTTGGACAGATAATTGTTTTGCTTGTCCATCATAAACAAATTCAGAAGTTTCAACGCTGACAGAAACATCGCTTAAGTTTGCTGGAGTAATTGTGAAGACAACGCTTCCTCCTTGAGGTTTATGGTTTGGAGCCACAACTTTCCAGTAAACAATATGATCTCCAGCATCAGTAAATGTTGGAATAGTTGTAGTATACTCGCCATCTTCGGTTAAAGAATATAACCAACTAATTGGGTCATCATAATATGTAGAAGCGGCACGAGAGAAGCCAGGAATTAGCTCTTCGCCATTATATTCCTTTGTTCCGGTAACTGTATGTTTAACATTAAGTAAATCAGCACCTTCGATTTCGACATGTAATTCAA
Organism: Caryophanales bacterium UBA4365; assembly: GCA_002393905.1. Lineage (GTDB taxonomy): Bacteria > Bacillota_I > Bacilli_A > RFN20 > CAG-826 > Fiminaster. Next base: position 4,323 of record DGSJ01000055.1, on the reverse strand, counting down.
TATCATTTAATGGTTCATGATTATCATCCACATCAGCATGAGCAATGATTGTGTATGTTCCAGCATCTGTCGCTTTAAGATCAGAAAAAGCTGTTGTAACACCATTTAATGTATAAGACACAGTACCACTTGAAGCGACAGCCTCAGTTGTTAATAAATTATGTTCAGTTGCATCATATTTAAGACCAACTGCACCAACAGGAAGTGTCGTCCAAGAGGTTGAGGCCTTATTAATGGTAAAGTTAACTGATCCACTTACAGGTGTATAGCCATTTGCTTCAATTTGATAGTAAACAGTATGTGTTCCGACTTCGCTTTCATATGGAAGAGATTCCGAATAATCAGTTTGACCATCTTTTTTATATTTCACAACATAGCCATCAGATGGGTCACTTACAGTGACACTCATCATAAGATGAGAATTTCCATCATATGCAACAGCTTCAGAAGCTGTCGCAGTATAAGAGATTTTACCAAAGCTAATGCGTTTAAAGTTATAAATTGCACCACTAGTATTTACATTGATCACAGATGGATCACCAGTTCCATCGGCATTTTCCCACCCATAGCCAGCATAAGCATTTTTTAATTTAATATTACTGGCAGCAGCTCGTACCTTACCGCTCAAAGTAAAGCGTTTGACATCATTTCCAATAGTCACAGTTTGGGTACTTGATTGCTTGCTTTTAAGACCATAAGTTTCTCCAGTTGCGACAAAACTTGAATTGGAAATGCTTAATTTGCTTTGCATTACAAATCCGGTTGATTCATTTGTTGCCGTTCCACCAATTGATTCAACATTACTTTCGTTAATATTTATTTTTGGACAATTAAGTGTACCAATGACAATTCCATTGGATTCTTTAGCGTTACCTCCAATTGCTCTAATTGTGGAACCGGAAAAGTCTAAGCCAAACAATGCCCCAAGGCCAGCAGAAAAACCATAATCGGCATCGCTGGAAGTACTTGCCTCAAAACGGGTGATACTATTTGAAATAGTTAAAGTTTCAGTGGTTCTACTACCATAGATACCATAGTTTGAATATTTGGCAGGAGATTCAGTATAGGAATTAAAAACAACACCAGAAAGACTTAAGCTGTCATAGCAATAAGTTCCGTAAACATTGCGATATTCGCTCATCACAGTAGAATGAGCAGCGACAAATGATAATGAAGGCTTTTCTCCAGTAGGATCGAGGGCACTGATTGTTGTGTCGGCCAAAATAACACCGCCAGCAACACTAGCATATTCATCTTCAATGTTGCATTTGCCTTTAATGACGTTGTTACCACTTAATTTAATTTTCAGATCTGTGAGACCTTTAACGCAAAATCCAGTATAAGAATTACTAGTATATGAATACCATTCACCATCATAAGAGAAATTGGTTAAAGTGAGTGTTCTTGTTGAACTATCGTATTTTGCGGTTCCTCCACCGCTAGAAAATTCTGGTGAAGCAATCAAGTCGTGAGATCCGATCATGAGCACAGCATCATCAGCCTTAACTTCTTTAACGTCTTTTGTAGCCGAGGTAGCGCCAATAACTCCCGCGAATGAGAGAGCCATTGCTCCACCAAGTAATAAACCGTATATTTTTTTCATAAATATCCTCCCGAATTATTTATTAAAATAACAACACAAAAAAATAATAAACAAAGATGTGCCACAAAAGTGCCACACTTTATTAAACTAATAATAGATTATTCGTCCTTGAACACTGCCCAAGGGTATTGAATCATGTATTCCCCGCGATACATTCTCACGGCATCTGGGTTATCTTTTTTATATTCAAATGCGTCACAATCAACTTTGTTGATATCAATGGCGCATTCGTTATGTCTTTTAATAAATACATCACCACAGTTAATCGCGTTAAAGGAGTTCTTAATATCCGCGATTAAATTTCTTAAATAAGATTTATGATCTTCTTCCCAAAGGACAGCGTTAAGTTCATTAACATTAACCATTGAACCTTCTCGGTCGACTAGATAAGCGACAACTTCTTTGGATTTTTGATAAGCAAATTTGACTGGTTCACCATGATAGAAAATTTCAAAGTTCCCAAAACATTTAATTTGGATTTTCTTTGTTGGTTGAAGTTCCACTAAACCTTCGAGTTGTTCGAGTTCTTTTTTGATCTTATCGACATTGACTGGTTTAGTCACATAACCCGAAGCATGAACCTTAAATGCATCGAGGGCATAGTTATCGTAGGCGGTGACAAAAATGACCTTTGTTTGCGGGTTGATAGCTTTCAGTTTTTTAGCGAGTTGAATGCCATTTAAGTGCGGCATTTCAATATCTAAAAAAGCAAGATCAATTCGATTCTTTTTTGCTTCTTCAAGCGCTTTATCAGGGTTAGAGAAAGATAATAACTCTTCATCTTTTAGAACACTTTTGACTGTGTTAACTAGACGTAGTAATTGAAGTTCTTCATCATCAACTAGTAGAATTCTCATTTTTTCTCCTTATAGAACTTGACAGTTGTGTTTGTTCCGATACCTGGTTCACTTTCAATGATTAAATCTGCGTGACACATACTTTTTAAACGGTTTTTAATGTTATTGATTCCAATATGTTTATTTGAACCAAAGTCGATTGCCTTTGGATCAAAACCCACTCCATCATCTTTAATTTCGACAACATATGCTTCTATTGTTTCAAATGTTTTGAAGATAAGAGTGCCTCCTTCAACCTTCTTTAAAATGCCGTGTTTCACCGCATTTTCGACTAAAGGTTGAAGAGATAAAGGTGGGACATAAAAGTCCGTTGTTTGAATATCATAAATAACATTTAGACGGTCGTTAAAACGAACTTTCTCTAAAGAGACATATGTTTGAATATGACGAAGTTCATCGTCAAACGGGATGAGACTTGTTTGAGTGAGACTAGATAAGTTATGGCGTAAATACTCGGTAAAGTCATCTAGGGCTTTCTGGGCTTTATATTGATTAATTGGGATTAAGGTTGAGATAGAAGATAAAGAGTTATAGATGAAGTGTGGTTGAATCTGCGACATCATAATTTTAATCTGGGCTTCTTTGTTCTCTTCCTGCGCCTCACTTAATTGAATATTTCTTGCCACATTTAAAAACAAAAAGAGCATTTCAATCGCGATAATGATGGAGAGATACGCAATTGCGTATCCTTTAAAAGTGTTCTGTAAGATAATCGCGATTAAAGGAAGTACACAATATGAACCAAACGCGAGTTTTTCACGAGGTTTAAGTTTCTTATTAAACACGGTGATCACAAAGATAATGATAAATAAGATGAATTGATATCCTTGGGAGATCAGCATTGTTTTGCTTCGAGTGTACACGCCATTTGCAGAAGTAAAGAAGATTCCTGTAAAAATGTTCACAATATCTAAAATAACGAAGATGGAAAAAAGAGCGAAATTAACTACATTTAATCTTTGCTTCGTCATCTTTTCTAAATCGATATATTCAATCGTATAAAGATAAAGAAGCAGAGCTTCAATGTTATTAAAGATATAAAAAACGGTATAAAACGAGATAATGAATGGATCACTTGTATACTTCGCTTTAATTAAAGTGAATGTGAGATAAGTCGCAAAGTGTAGAACTGTAAAAAGAAGGAAGTTTAATAGACGAGTTCCATCTTTTCCACGGTTCTTTTTCACAAGGACATTTAAGGCATGAATAAAAAGAATTCCAATTCCAATAATACAAACAGTTGCATTAAAAATGGCATTTCCACTCATATTGTTAGTTATTATACCACTGATTAGTTTTTACTAACAAAAATATAAATAAAAAGGCTGACCATAGTCGATCAGCCTAATCCAGATTAATTATTTCTTACAGTAGCATTTGTGGTACTGATTTAGAAGGGTTTTACCTTTCAAAGCACAGGACGCACACTCACCTGTTGGAAGACCTTTTTTCTTTTTGTAGATGTATCTTCCAAGCAAGAGAAGGAAAAAAGCTAATGTGATAACAACAACGAGGATTTCAATCCATAAGGTATTTTGATTTTGAAACATTACTTTTTTCCTTTCTCTTACTTATGTGTAAGTAATTAAGCTAATTTAGAGTCTTGTTTTCTTTCGTAATGACGAAGATAGAAAACAGTTAAGACACCTAACGCGATAAATACCGCGGTGCATGGAATGGCCCAAGCAAGGGTATCAGTACTAAACATGCTTAAGAAGCAGTAGACGAAGGAAGCACCAATAAATGAAGCAACAATCCAGAAGAGGAGTGTCCATTTAAATGTTCCTTTTTGTAGTTCGCCTCTAGCAGTAGCACATGCGGCAAAGCATGGGATAGTAAGCATATTAAAGGCGATAAAGGCAA
>DGSJ01000003.1 GCA_002393905.1 Caryophanales bacterium UBA4365 | reverse complement strand
TAATAATCAACAATGTATTTATCATTAGCATAAAAGCCAGGAGCAATTTTATTGAGGTTGTTCCTTTTAACAAAATCGGAAAGAAACCATGATGATATATTAGCGTTATCGACATCTTCACGAGTGATATATCCACCATTGGTTTTAAAAACCTTTTCAAGTTTTGAATAGTTTGTGTTATCTTTCATATGCACCTTATTTTATAATTTTTAGTGTGCAATTACAAGAAATAGTACAAATAATTTTCTACGATGAGGATTTTGGGTGTTTTTAGCTGTTCTTTATGTTTTAAAGATAAGCTTAAAATTGTTTCAAGGTGCTACTAAATTTTTGGCTTTTTTACTTTTTGAAATTGAACCAAAAAATTAAAAAGTGGTTGTTTTCCAAAAATGTTATATATATAAACGTATGGTGGTAAACAGCGATTTAATTTATAGAACTCAAGACTTAATGAGTCTAATTATTAAATCTAATCCTAGATATAAGTAATCTTCTTTATATAACAAAATAAAGGAGATTTGTGCTAATTTGATATGTCCTGCTCAGTGCAGTACATAGCAATAAAAAACAATGTGCACTGGATTAATTCGCAATCTTTCGTCGGAGTGATTTGTAATATTTGGTCGGAGTGATTTGCAATATTTTTTTCTGCATATTCAACAATATCTTTCTCCATATTTTTTTGTCATTTTATATGCAGTATTCCAAAAATTTTTCTTCATTCTATAAAGATCCGGAAGAAAGAGTAAGTGAGTTAATAAAAATAATTTTTAGTGTGTTTTGTTTAAAGCCAATTTCTTGTAAAATCATACTAGTTAGTGGAGGAAAAGACTGATGAAAGTATTAATTATTAATGGTAGTCCTCTTCTTAATGGTAATTCATCTAGATTAATTAATGAGATGAATAACATCTTTAATAAAGAGGGCGTAGAAGTTGATCAGTATCAAATAGGATCTAAAGCTATTAGAGGCTGTATGGCGTGTAATTATTGTTATGAACATGGTCATTGTGTTTTTAAAGATGATGTGAATGATTTAGCTAAAAGATTTGAAGATTCTGATGGTTTAGTAATTGTTTCTCCGGTCTATTATGGTTCGGCGAATGGTTCAATTATTTCTTTATTAGATAGATTGTTCTATAGTTCTCATTTTGATAAACGATTTAAAGTCGGTGCGGCATTTGCTATAGCAAGACGTGCGGGAACCACCGCGACATTTGATGAATTAAATAAATACTTCACGATCAATCAAATGCCGATTGCCTCTGGACGATATTGGAATAATGGCTTTGGTAGAGAACAAGGTCAAATTGAAAAAGATGAAGAAGGTCTACAAAACGCAAGAGTAGTAACAAGAAACATGGTGTTTCTAATGAAAGCTATAAAAGATGCAAAAGAGAAATATGGTCTTCCAGAAAAAGAAGACACCACATTTACCCACTTCATAAAATAAATAACGATATTAAGATTAATTCTTTTAAATGCATATCGCGAAAAGCTTGTTCTGCGAGTCGGCGAAACGATCGTTTGCTATATAATTTTTATGACATTGTTATATAAGCAAGTCTTTTTATCTGATATGTTAATATCAAAATGGTAATGACCAAAAAACCAATGTTTATAATCCACAACTTTGTCTATAAACATCAATTGGTCTGTGCAAACATCCCTTCTGAAATGAAAGGCTTTTAAAACAGTGCTCGTATCACAACAATGAGTTATAACATAATCAACTTTGTTATTAATCTTCTCTAAGTTATTTAATGCATTATCGATGTCGTGGTACGTTATTTCTTCCTCAGGCCACCAAGAAACATACGGTGTCCTATACATTTTATCGATAGAAACAGCACCGCCAATACATAAAAAGGTTTTGCCACTTAATGTCATTATTTCGCCACGTAATACATGAAAAATATGTTCATCTATTTGATGCATTAACGCGCCTTTATATTCCACTATAGGCATATTGTTCAGCATTTCAAAATTTTCATGATTCCCATCAACAAAAATAATTGTGCACCCAATATCGTTATATAAGTTTAAGAAATGTTGAAGCTCTTGGGGCGACCAACATATTCCAGCATCGCCGCAAATAATTAGAAAATCACCATAAGAAAGATTCTTCTCTTTTAACGTGAGAAGTTTCTTATAATCAATATCTCCATGTGTATCGCCTGTTATGTATATCATGCTTAAAAAACAAAACTAATCTTTTTTATTCAATAACCAATAGTTTGAGTATTTTTCCTTATTATGCCCAATGAGATCGTCGTCTTGTTCTTTAAATCCAAGGAATTTTAGCGCTTCCCTTCTTTCAATCGCATAATCCCATCCTTTAGTTATTAATGATGTACAGTTTGCATTTGAAAAAGCTTCTTCAATAGCAATTTTAAATACTTTAATTAATGCTTTTTTCTTTTCATAATAATGATGAACATCCACTCTTAAAACAATTGTGTTGTTATAATTTGGCTCATTATTTCTTACAAAGTATTCTATAGTACCAACCGCTCTATTATTTGAAGCATCCTCAATAACTTTTCGAACAAAATGACCTTTTTCCATTGAGTCTTGCCAAAATTTTATTGCGTTTTTCATCTTAGCTTCAGTTGAATAGTAAAAAATATCGCCGTGGCAATTATCCGAATTAAAAAATGGGATGCACATTACATCTTTATATACCAGTATCAACTGTCTCCAATCATCTTCCACTAAATCTCTCAATGAATATCCTACTACTTCTTTATTTGTTAAATCTTCTAATTCAAGAAGATATTCATTAATTAAATCTAATAATTTATCAAAAGGAACATCTCCGTTTCCCTTTTCTATTTTGTTAATACTGGCACGGTTAGTGTAGCCAACTCTACGCCCCATTTCATCTTGGCTAAGTTCTTCCCTATCGCGTATTTCCTTTATCTTGTCTTTTAGTTCTTTCATGGTAGTAATAAATTATCGTTATTCATTATATCATCAATAAAATGTCTATATCGTTTTACTTCCTCTATCTCCATAATCGTTGTTATCTTCTTTCCGCCATCTTTCGAAGATGCACCGCAGTGAAAAATTCTAGTGTTTGAGTCGTAATCAATAACAATATATCTATCGTGAACTTTATTGTTTAATTGTTTAAAAAATAGAGAAATATCTTTTCTATCGCTCAAAAAGTCATCTACGAACAATTGCGATAATTTAGGCCAAGCCTTATTATCAGAAAAAATAACTATTTTGACACTAGGTTTGCATATTTTCAAAAGTTCGAGTGTTTTTATTCCAATATAATCATCAACAATGAAAATAGATTTTTCTGCGAGAGAATATATTTTTTGATAAGCAATATCTGACTCTATCTTTTCACCATTCATTATTAAATAATCCTTGTAATTAGAAGGGTCAATAAAATTGTCCATAACAATTTCTAATTTATTATTTATTTCTTTAATTGAATTAGAGTTTTCTTCGACTTGATCTCTCAATAAATCAATTTCATTTCTAAGTAATAAAGGACGGTTTGCGATTATATAGTTTTTCATAGCTTTAAATGTTCTCACAATCAAAATAGATTGCTTTGTCGCTAAATCACCTTTTAAAACTGTCATCAACATATATATGCCCTGTTCAGTAAAGGCGTATGGAAGCTTTCTAGTTCCTCCCCATCTTGATATCACATTTTGTGACATCATGATTGTTTTTAGTTCCTCTTTGGTAATTTGGAACATAAAATCATCTGGAAACTTGTCAGCATTTCTTTTAACTTGTTGGTTTAACTTGCTTGTTTCATATCCATATATTTCGGCCAAATCAAAATCCAACATTACTTTTTGTCCTCTGATAATGTATATGTTGTTTTTGATAAAATCTTGTGTTAATTCAATCTCTAACTTTTCCATATAAAAAGTATAGCAAAATGTTTACTTTTCTTCAACATAACTATGCAATTTATTCCAAGTTCAATTTGTGAGTAGCTGTTCTATTTTTATAAATTGATTTGTGCAATTCAAGATAAGTTGGTATGAGCAATTACAACTGCCATCACCTATAAATCTTTTAGTCGTAGACATGCTACAGTCTCAACATGGAATGTCATTGGAAACATATCTACTGGTTGAATATCTGAAATCGAGTATTTTTGAGAAAGTAGTTTTAAATCACGTGCAAGTGTTTCTGGGTCACATGAAACATAACAAATTGTAGGAGGTTCCTCTTTTAATAAAGATTCGATAAATTCAGGAGTTAATCCTTTTCGTGGAGGATCAACAAAAACACAATCGAAGTTTCTTCCTTCATAACGGAGTTTAGAATAAATTTCTCCAGCATCGCCAACAAAGAATTCGGCATTATTAATTTTGTTTAATTTAGCGTTTCGCTTAGCATCAATAATTGCTTCTTTAACAATCTCTGCTCCAACGACATTTTGTGCATGTTTTGCAGCAATTAATGAAATTGTTCCAATTCCACAATAAGCATCAAATACCTGAGAATTACTGGTTATTTTTGCTAAATCAAGCGCGGTTTGATATAGTTTTTCAACTTGAATAGGATTGACCTGGAAAAATGATTTTGAAGAGATTAAAAAGTCCACTCCTAAAATAGAATCTTTAATCTGTCCACTACCATATAAGACTCTTTCTTTTTCGCCAAGAATAACGTTTGTATCTCGGTGATTAATATTTTGAATAACTGTAGAAATATTTGGGCAACGTTTTACAAGTTCTTTGACAAAGTTGTTTTTGCCTTTAAATTCGTCAAGTCTAGTGACTAAAGTCACCATAATCTCATCATAATGTTTAGATGTTCTAATTAAGACATGTCTAATTAAGCCTGTTTGTTGGTCTTCATCATAAGGAGCGTACTTAAATTCTTTCATTAATTGTTTAATTGCAAAAATAATCTTTGAAGAACGTTCGTCCTCAATCATACATTGGTCAATTGGGATAATCTTATGTGTGCCTTGTCGATAGAATCCGGAAACAATATGTCCATGTGGATCACGACCAATTGGAACTTGGATTTTATTACGGTATTGATAAGGATTTTCCATACCAATCACAGGTAAAACCCGAATATTTTTCAAATCGTGACGTCTTAAAGCATCTTCGACTTTGTGTTGTTTATACACTAACTGAGCAGGATAAGAAAGTTGTTGTAGTTGGCATCCGCCACAGGCTGTACAAACACCACATCGAGGTTGAATTCGATCCATGGATTTACTGATCAAGCGATAGACTTTACCAAAATAATTTCCAGCGCGTTTATATTGAATTTCAATTTCCGCCTCTTCACCTGGAAATAATCCATCAACAAAAACCGTTCCATAAGAAAGCTTCACCACACCTTTTCCTTCAAAGGAGAGGTCAACACATTTTCCTTTTACACGGTCAAATTTCATTTGTTATTCCTTCAGTGATTCGGCAGGACGTTTACGTCCAGCAGCAATTGCTGGTAGTAAACAAGCAACAACGCCAATAAGAATGGCGGCAATAAATAATGTTGGAACAACCCAAGGTTGGATTGTTGAGAATGTTGCGGCATCTGGAGTCAAGATTCTTAAATCGGCAGCTGAAATTAATGAGACAACGACTTTGGCAACGATTGGCGCTAGACCAAAACATAGGCCAATTCCAAGTAATCCAGCGACAATTCCGATGATGGTTGCTTCAATAATAAACATGAGCGAAATATCGATACGCCGTGCACCTAAACTTCTTAGTAATCCAATCTCTCGTTTTCTTTCATTTACCGAAATATATGTGAGAATTGCCGTTAAAATCATTGCTACAAGGATTGTTACAAGAGAGAAAATTAACATGACTGACGAGAATGTTGATGCAATTGAAGAGAAGGCTGCTGTAACAGTTTCTAGATAGTCTTTTGTTTTTAAGACAATATCAGAATCCTTATCCATGCCTTTAACATACTTATCAATGTAGTCAGCAATCTGGGCTCGTTGTTGGAATGTTGCTGTGTAATAGTAAATCGCGGTGACACGACTTGATGAGCCAATATCAACTAATCTCGATTCATATTGATAGTTAGCTGTAATAGCACGGCCGTTGACATAAGTATCCTTAAAAGCCTCACGCTCTTTGTAATGGGTGTTATAAGTAATTCCATATTTTTTCTGGTCTTTAACAATTTGTGAATCGCTATTGAGTGGTCTAATAACTGTTTCTAAGAATGATGGGTTGTATAACAAAATTGTCTTATATAGTGGGTTTGGAGAATCTTTTTTTGGACGAATGATTCCTGTAATTTTCATTTCATGGACAGAATGATTCTCATAGAGATCTTTGTATTCCGAGTCACCTTTTGGTTCGTAATAGTGTTTTCCTTCATATTCTTCTTTTGTTTCATCGTGTTGAATGAAATAGTCATCATTGGAAACAACACGGTATTCCTTTTTGTTAAGGATTTCATCAAAGGTGATATTCTCGCCGGATGTATCAAAACCCATGTTGGTTAAATAACCAAGGTCAATACGGTTAAATGTATCTAAGACAAGGGTTAAATCTGTATCACTTTCTGGAAGATGTCCAGCAAGTACGTCATATTGCTCTTTAATGAATTTATAAGCATCATTACCTTCTTCAGCTTTCTTGGTATAAGGAGCGATCGACATTGTATAAGATGTTGAAGACACCTTTTTATATGATCCAGTAGATGGAGAAGTAAATAAGTTAAACGTTAATGATTCGTTTGTTTGTCGTCCAGCGTAATACTCCTTTGGCATATCATCCATGTAATCCATGAATTGTTTCTGCATTGAAATATAGTGTTCTTGAACTTCATAATCAGATTTTTCAATGATGATTTCGTTAACATCAGGGAATTCGACCAAGTTATCCTTATTGGATTCACTAGATGATTTTGGATAGCAAGAAACATAAACTGGGTAGTCTCCGATGGCTTCTTTTTGAGCTTGCGCGACAAAGTCATTCACGCCTTTAGTCATTGATAAAACTAGACCAGCAGAAGCTAGACCAATCGCCGTCGCAATCGCAATTGGAATTGATCTTCCTTTTTTCTTTATTACGTTCCTACAAGACCATTTAAATGATGATGAAAATGGAAGATGAACTCTCTTTAAAGGTTCACGATTAACCGAGATTTGCGGTATTTTTTGGAGATTTTCATCATTTAAAATCTTTCCATAGGAGATCTCAATCATACGGTCAGCGTATTCTTTCGCCATACGCTCGTTATGTGTCACCATGACGACGAGATGTTCCTTGGAAATCTCTTTTAAAATATGCATAACAATCTTGCTAGATTTCTCATCAAGAGCACCAGTTGGTTCATCAGCAAGAATAATTGTTGGGTTAGAAATTAAAGCGCGAGCAATCGCCACACGTTGTTGTTGACCACCACTAAGTTGCTTTGGATAACGTTTTCCATATTTTGGTAGTTCAACTGCGACTAAAGCATCATGAATCTTCTGATCCATGTCTTTAGTTTGTTTAGACATTTGTAAGGTAATCGCGATGTTTTCTTTAACATTTAGGTGAGGCAAGAGATAGTAGTTTTGAAAAATGAAGCCAACTTCTTGGTTTCGATAAGAGTTCCAATCGCCTTTTGAGAATTTAGAGGTGTTACGGCCATTAACGATCATTTCACCTTCATCAGCTAAATCCAATCCACCTAAGACGTTTAAAAGGGTAGATTTACCACATCCAGAAGCGCCGTAAATCGCAACAAATCCTTTATCAGGTAAAGTTAAAGATAAATGATCTAACGCAATTACTTCTTCGTCTTTATTTGGGGATTTGAATTTTTTGACTAGATTTTTAACAACTATCATACGTGTATATTATCACATTTGCGTGAAAAAAGAGGCAACATATGTCGCCTCTTCTTGTAAATGTTTAATCCAAATTATGCTAAATCGTAAAGACGGAATGTAGCATTTATTGTAGTAGCTCCAGCAGTTAATAAAATCGAAACATAATCACCTGTAATAGCGAACATTGGATTTTCGTCAGTATTCTTGAACGGTATATTATTGTCATTAGTATAATAGAAGACAACACCAGTTTCTGTTGCAAATACTGAATTTTCACCATTCTTTTCTTTATAGAATTCAAATGCATCATTCGCATCATCTCCGACTGTACATTTGATTTCCTTATCCGAACCATAGTTAAGATAAACATCACCATAATAGTATCTATTTGGTGATCCAACATAGTCTTCGCCATCCATGTTGAGTTCAACTAAGTTCATCTTACCATCTTTTAGAATAGATTTTCCATAAGCATTAAAAGCAGCATTGAAGGCTTGTAATTTACTAAATTGTTCAGCAGCGCCAACTGCAGCGAAGTAAACTTCACCACCAGTAATGAAGTTGCTATATTCAATATCTTCACCGAAGAATGTAATTCCGGAATTGTATGCGTCTTCACCACCAGCGTTAAGGATTGGAGCACCACCAAAACGGTCAAATTGACAATGGGCAACATAGGTACCACCGTTACGATAGTTACAGATAGCAGAGTTAGAGCAGTCAAAGATTTTGGTGTATGTCACTCTTGTATTAATGGCATCCTCTTCGCGAGCTGGGTTTTGATTTTGTGTTTGACCAACAAAGTGGTCTGGGAAAACACCGATTTGGTATTGTTTAATGATGTT
>DGSJ01000053.1 GCA_002393905.1 Caryophanales bacterium UBA4365 | reverse complement strand
GAAGACATACGACCAAGTTGTTCTCCATTCGGTCCAATTAAGAGAACTTCTGGGAAACGAACTCTTTCATTGATGAGATCAGCATTTTGCTTGTTTGGACGTTGTGGTCCTTGTTTGATTGGATAGTTAATAACTTTAATCTCCTTTACAAGTAATAAAAACGGGCACGAAGTGCGCCCGTTCTACATAACTAAATTAGATAAGTTTTAGTAGCGTATACCAATCGATTCATCGATCTGGTGAGAAGCGTTAGGGCGCTCTTCTTTCTACGTTTTGCAGGAATATTTAACTACACATATAATGTGTTGTCAAATCTTTTTTACGAAATAACCATTTCTTGGCTCGTTTCACTTCGATCGTGACGGATGTTCGAGGAGGAATAGTCACTACGACTAATTACACCAGTTTGGCGACGCATATAATCAGCAGTCACTTCACGATAATTATAGGAAATTCCGTTCTTTTTTAGCTCCGCAATTGGGTTTGCGCTTGGGATATAATCATATTCTCGATTAACTCCGGCATGAAGAGCAATGTAGTCTAGGACTACAAAAGTATATTTTTCTTTACTGGAGTCAATCGGAAGTCGTGCTTCTTCATTGTCTCCCCTGTATATAAATAAACTACCAGGCGCATTCATTTCGTTATAAGCGTCTTGACCACTCATTTCAACGATGTAACAAATGTTATCAAATGGCAGAACTTCGTATAAGGAGGCATAAGTAACAACCGGTCCTTCTAAAACCATACGTGACATATTACAAAGAGCATATGAAACATCATATCCTTGGCGAATTGCTTCTTCATACATGGCTTTACAAACAAGATTAGGCATTGCTCCATATCGGTCAAATTCACCTTGTAATTGTGTTGTTAAAACTTCTTTTCCAATCACGTCAGTTTGCTCGTTGTAGTGATCAACTATTTTATTTATTTCTGGATCAATTGTTGGAACATCATCTAATAAAGAAGTTGTATCTAATGTATAAACATCTGTCTGACTAATCTCACCGGTAACATAATCATATGTTAAGTTAATCTTTCCGATGTAGTTATCGTAGTTACCAAACTGGGCAAAAGTGACGCCATTTTCTTCAAAATATTCTCTTTGATGTGTGTGCCCGTTTAAACCCAAATCAACATACTTCTTATGTGAAAGTGGTGAAATGGAACTTAGTTCTGTACCCATGTAGTTAAAGTAGCCTTCGTGCATCGAGGCAATAACTAGATCACAACCTTCTTCAATACGAAGAGTGTCAGAAATATCTTGGATTGTTTTTATGATATTCACAAATTCAACACTCATGATGTTTGGTGTGCAAATGTCTGGTTCACAAGAGTCGCTAATTGTCCCGACAACGCCAACCTTAATTCCCGATTCAAGCGTAAATGTGACATATTCACGACCAATTTGTGATTGTTGAGTTGTGCCAATTATTTTACTGTCCCAATCAAAATCATAGACATTTGATGCTAAAACTGGTGTTACATAACCATGATAACTAGCAGCGGTGTTCTCAACAAGTGCATTAATTCCCCAGTCAAAATCATGGTTTCCGATAGTTCTTGCAGACATTCCAGCAGCATTATAAACATCGGTAATCATTCGACCACGATTGTAGTTTGATTCTAAAGAACCTTGCCAAGTATCACCTTGGTCAAGGAAGAGTGTATTTGGTTGATTAACTTTTTGTTTAATGAAAGTTCCATAATGTTTGAGACTAAAAGTCTCATTAACGTGTCCATGGTAGTCGTTTACCGCATAAATAGAAATCTTTTCTGTTCCGCTTGTTTTCTTGATTGCAGTGTTCACAATATTGATTTCACATTTTACTTCTTTGTCTCTCCAAGTTGCGGAGATGGTTAATGCTCCGGTATTGAAAGCATGATATGTATTTTTTTCGTTACTTTTTGTTTCAATCTTTTCAAAACTAATGATGCTAGTTTTAGGAATAACCCATGAGATTGATTCTGATCCAGCATATGAATTAAATACATAGATCTCTCCTGTCGACCCATCTTTTAAATCAATTTCTAAACGTGGTGGAAGAAAATAAAATCCAGGTCCGGGTGCTGGCCGAGTGGTGGTCGATGTTGAAGTGGATGTACTTCGTCTTAGCGAGACTTTACCACATGAAGCCAACAGAAAAAGAACAATACCTAATAGAAGTGATTTTCTTTTCATGAGACAAGTATAGCAAAAACTATATAAAAATAAAAAAGTCAACGTTAAACGCTGACTTTACAAAAACTATGCAATTCTCGGTTATTCTTCGTAAACCGGTAGGGATTTGCTGGAGATTTCTTTTTGAATCATCTCTACAAATTCTTCGAGTTTTACAGTATGTTGAGCCTTGGTTCCGAAGTGACGATAAGTGACAGTTCCTTCATTCTTTTCGTTATCGCCGATAACTAAAGTGTATGGAATTTTCTTCACTTGTGTATTACGTAAACGGTATCCAAGTTTGTCTTCCGCAGAATCGAGTTTGACACGAATTCCTTTAGCGGATAATTCATCAACAATTTTCTTAGCATATTCAAGATGGAATTCATCGTTAACTGGTAAAACGTGAACTTGTTCTGGAGCCATCCAAAGTGGGAAAGCACCAGCAAAGTGTTCGGTAATAACACCAACGAATCTTTCAACTGAGCCGAAGCAAGCACGGTGGATCATCACTGGACGAGCCTTTTCACCTTTTTCATCAATGTAAGTAACATCGAATCTTTCTGGAAGGTTCATATCGAGTTGGATTGTTCCACATTGCCAAATACGATTCATACTATCCTTGACTTTAAAGTCAAGTTTTGGTCCATAGAAGGCACCATCTCCTGGATTAATCTTAAATTCTTTTCCAGATTTACGGCAGACTTCTTCAAGGATTCTTTCTGATTCATCCCAGATCTTGATATCGCCGATATAACCTTCTTCTGGGCGAGTGGATAATTCAATCTTGTAGTTAAGACCGAAGATGGAATAAATCTCATCATAAAGTTTTAAGATGGAGATAATTTCTTCTCCAATTTGATCTGGACGAACAAATGTATGAGCATCATCTTGTGTGAATGAACGCACACGGAATAGACCATTAAGTGCGCCACTAGCTTCATGACGGTGGACATGACCAAGTTCCGCATAGCGGAGAGGAAGTTCGCGGTAGGAATGTAAATCGTTCTTATAGCAAAGAATTGCTCCTGGGCAGTTCATTGGTTTAATGGCGAATTCATTTTCATCAACCATGGTGGTGTACATGTTGTCTTTATAGTGATCCCAGTGACCTGATGTAATCCAAAGTTCTTTAGAAAGCATGATTGGAGTATCGACAAGCATGTAGCCATAACGACGATGGATTTCCTTCCACATATTTTCAATTTCGGTACGGATAATCATGCCGTTTGGAAGCCAGAATGGAAGTCCTGGACCATAATCAGAAAGCATGAATAAACCAAGTTGTTTACCAAGTAAGCGGTGGTCGCGTTTCTTACGTTCTTCAAGGATACGTAAGTGTTCTTCGAGGTCTTCCTTCTTTTCGAAAGAAGTACCATAGATTCGAACTAATTGCTTATTTTTGGAGTCGCCTCTCCAGTACGCACCAGCGATGGAAAGAAGCTTAAAGTTATTAATTTGACCAGTTCTTTCAACGTGTGGGCCAGCACAAAGATCAAACCATTTTCCTTGACGGTAAATAGTGATTGGACCTTCGATACCATTAATTAATTCAATCTTATATTCGTTATCTTTAAAAAGTTCGAGAGCTTGTTCACGAGTGACTTCTTCACGAACAAATTTTTCGTTTCTTGAAGCGATACGATGCATTTCCTTTTCAATCTTTGGAAGATCAGCTTCGGTGATTGGAGTTGGAAAATCAATATCGTAATAAAATCCTT
>DGSJ01000057.1 GCA_002393905.1 Caryophanales bacterium UBA4365 | reverse complement strand
TTCCAAAGGAATGGATATTTCTTCAGATACGAATTGAGTTTTAAAACACGAAATGTTCCATAAGTTGTTACAGGAACAATATTGCAATTTGCCTTATAGGCAATTTTGAGAGTTCCTGGATGGAATTCGAGTAATTCTCCCTCAGGTTTTTTGTTACGTGTTCCTTCAATAAAGATGAACACATGTGGTTTGGTTTCGTCTTTTAAATGTTCAGCAATTTGTTGGAGGGTACGAACTTGAGAAAGGACATTTTTACGGTCAATAGTGAAAGCTTGAAGCATCTTTAAAATTTGACCAACGAATGGCATTTTTAAATTTTCTTTCTTTGATAAGAAAGTAATTGGACGTTCACTAGCAGCAATAAGCATCACAGGATCCATAAAACTATAGTGATTAGAAATACATAAGGCTGGTTTTTTAGCATTCTTTAGAATGTCATAACCTTCTACTTTATAATCGATATGGAAACGACGTAAAACGAATAGAATTTCTTTTCTAACCATACCGTATCGTTTTTCAAAAGAATACTTTTCTGGGTGACGAGTGTATTTTAAATAACGGAAAAAGTTAAAAATAATCGCTGGTCCACACATCAAGACAATTTTTAAATAAATAAAGAATTTTCTCATAACAACTTTTAATCCTTTAATAAATAAGTACAACGGAAAGGTGGGAGATAAATAACGTTTTGAGGAGTTCCGTTATTCTTTAAAGAATAATTATAGAATCCTTTCTCGTTTTCTAACGCATATTGTTTATCAGTAACATTGAAGCAATACTGGTAACATTTTTCACCTTCCCAAGTCACGATTAAGACTCCATCTTTTGGTGAAGCAAATGAAACTTTATCAAGATCAAGATTATCCAAATAATCGGCGTGTTGACGAGCTAAAACATAATGTCTAAATGATTGGGCCATTTCAAAACGTTTATCAAGAACACTGTAATCCATTTGGTTATAATAATCGCCAAGATTATAGGTGTTACGTTGATTATGTTTTGTTAAGCCGATTTCTTGACCCATATGAATAAATGGAATACCCACTGAACACATGATAGCTTTATTAAATAATTTCACTAGTCGTAAAGCATCCATATCCTCAGTTGATTCGTTAATAACGTCATAAATGGTGGCATTATCATGACATTCAACATAGTTGATTGATTGATTTGGGTGATCAAAAAGTTTCGGAAATGTTAAATTTTCTGATGATCCAAGATAAGCAAACTTAAATCCATCAAGATAATCCTTATTTCCTAATAAGAATCCTAGATCATCAAGTTTCGCGTGACTTCCGTGTCCACGGAAAATATCACGGTACGTATCATTGAAGAAAGCGACATCTGGAAGTTCGTGACTATTTCTCATCGTCGCAAACTTTTCATTTCTAAATCCGGTCGCGTTCATATCCCAACCTTCACCGTAAATTAGAGCATCTTTCTTATTAGAAAGAATAAGTGATGTAACTTCTTTAATTGTTTCTAAATCAATTAAACCCATTAAATCAAAACGGAATCCATCGACATCATAAAAATTCATTAAGAAATCGATCGATTCTTTGATTAATCTTCGAGCCATTTTTCTTTCGCTAGCAAAATCACATCCACACCAGGAGTGGTTAGCTAACTTACTATTTTCTTCTCTAAAGAAATAATGTGGGGTGATAATGTTTAAATTCACCTTTTCGCCTTGATACATGTGGTTATAGACCACATCAAGGTTTACTTGAATGCCATTTTTGTGTAAGGAATCAACAAGTTGTCTAAACTCCACCATTCGAGCATGTGGATCATTTGGGTTAGTTGAATAACTACCTTCTAACGAGAAAAACGAAATTGGATCATAACCCCAGTTATATTCATTACTTTCTTCATCAACTGAGCCAAAATCAAGCACTGGCAAAAGTTGAACATGGCTCACACTAAGGAACTTCAGATAATCGATTCCGCAAGGATGATTCTCTTTGGTATGACAATTTTCCTCGGTTAAACCAAGGTATTTTCCTTTATGAATAATGTTTGTTCCTTTATGAATTGTAAAATCACGAATATGAAGTTCATAAATCGTACTTTTTAATTTAGAAAAGCTTTTTTCAACAGGAACACTAACAAAACCCGACAATAATCGCTTTAAATTGATGACTGCTGATCCTTTAGCATTAGCATTACTCGACTTGGCGTATGGGTCGGTTACGCGGTGTTTTTTTCCATTAATCACAACATCGTAGTGATAAAGTTTACCATCTAAATCTCCATCAACACGAATTTCATAAACGCCACGATCTGAACGACGTAATTCATATTGATTATTGTCTAATGACAATACAACCTTCGATGCAAATGGCGCCCAAAGTCTAAAAATAGTATAGTTGTCATAACAGATTGGACCAAGTTCTTCGTCCACCGCATAAATCTCATCAAAATTTAATAGAAGAGCTAATTTGGTAACATCAACATACTCTTCTTTTCCATCATAAACAAGAACAAGGTTTTTACCTAAGAGTTCATCGTTTCCAGCAATATTAAAATAAGAAAATCTGTCAGTTTTGCTTGTGAAATAACATTCTCTTTCTTCATTATCGACTAAAAGAGAACAACCCGATTCTACAATCTGGTTTGGTATACAAATTTCATGATAACTACTTAAAAAGCTATTCATTTTCTGGATAATTTTCAGTTTGATCTTCGTAAGATGAATCTTCTACTGGTTCATCATTACTTTCTTCGAGTTGGTCGTTAGGAATAAATTCGGATTGTTCAATCGATCCAATTTGTTGATTGTCTCTTGGAGTACGGATTAAAACTTTTGAACCACGAGCATCACCATGAGCATCAACATATCCTTCACGGACAAGTTTGGCGAAAAGTCGACCAGCTTTTGGGAAACCAATGCCATAGCTTCTTGTTAAGAAGGAAATCGAACAATATTCACGGTCAGAAATGTCTTGTTTGATAACCTCGTAGAGCTTTTCTTCTTCCATGTTTTTGTCAACTTTAGTTACTTCAGCATCTGTCGCTGAACCACCACGATCACTACTTTGTTCGTTTGGGTCATGATCTAAATCCATAAAGTACGGATCAAATTGTGGTTGGCTTTGACTTCTAATGAAGTCACAGACCTTATTAATTTCATTACTATCGACAAAACAGCCTTGGACACGTGGTTTTGTACTACGTGAAACAAGGGAACATTCAATGAGCATATCACCATTTCCAAGGAGCTTTTCAGCGCCGCCTTCACCAATAATCGTGACGGAGTCGGTTGCACTTGAGGTCATTAAGGCCACGTGAACTGGGACGTTTGCTTTAATAACACCATCGATAACGTTGACGCTTGGACGTTGGGTGGCAATCACGAGGTGAATACCAGCACTACGAGCTTTTTGAGCAATACGAACAACTGGTGTTCGAACTTCTTTACAAGCTTCGCTTAAGTCAGCGTATTCATCGACGAAAACAACGATATATGGCAGTTTTTGTAAGCCATTAGCTTTGGCGTAGTCGTTAAATTCACCAATATCACGAACTCGAGATGATTCGAAAAGGTTATAACGACGTTCCATTTCAATGACTAATTTATTTAAAGCAACGTTAGCTTTACGTGGATCAGAAATATTTGGGCAAAGAAGATGTGGAATGTTTCGATAATACGACATTTCAACTTTCTTTGGGTCAATGAGCATTAATTTTAACGATTCTGGGCTATTACGCATTATAAGCGTAAGAATTGTCGCGTGCATAAAGATGGATTTACCAGAACCAGTTGTGCCAGCAACAAGCATGTGTGGGAACTTTGTTAAATTAGCAGTAATAAGTTCACCCGAGACATTCTTACCAAAGATAATTTCCATTGGCTTAGCGTTTCTTTCTTCCATGGTTTTAATCGATTCAAACAAGCCAACGTTTGTACGAATAGCGTTTTGAATCTCTAAACCAGAAGTGGCTTTGCCAAGAACCATCTTTTCAAAACGGACTGGAATACCATCAAGACGAATACCAATATCATCAACATAACGAAGCATAGCGTTAACTGAGACATTAGAATTCATTTTCACATCAAAACGGGTGACAGAAGGACCAATCGTGTGACCAACAACAGTTGCGCCAACACCTAAATCAGAGAACACCTGGTTAATGATTTCGGTTCGAACGGCACAAGATTCATCGTTTTTGGACATATCATCCGCATTTTCATGTGGAGTTAATAAATCTTTATCGGGATAAGCATATGGTTTTGTAACCACAGCTTTTGGTTGTGGACGATGAAGTGGATCAACGTTTTGTTCTTCAGCTACTGGAGCAGGTTGAACAGGAGTTGGTTGAACCACAGGTTCAGGTTGTTTTTCTTCAATTTCTTCATTTTCAATAGAAAATGCTGGTTTTTCAAAAGAAGGTGCTGGAGCCTCTTCAAATGTTGGTTCGACACTTGGTTCTACTACTGGAGCAGGAGCTTCTTCTTGCACAAATTGACCAGCTTGGAATGATGGTTGTTCAAGAGTTGTTTGTTGTTTTTGTTCTCCAAAGGAGAAAGTCGCTTTTTGGAAACCATGCGTGTTATTAAAACTATGCATGACCATTGAACGAAGCACAGCTTGATCGACATCTTGCTTGGTTTCAGGAGCGTTTGCTTCTAACGAAGAAGATTTATCACCATCATATTCTTCAATCACTTCAATCTCATTATGGCTTTCATTTTTAGCATGTTTTGGATTCGATTTATGATTCTTGATCTTCTTAAAAAGAAGAACGACTTGTTTATTAAGGATTAAAACAACTCCAACAACAAATAAAATCCAACAAACAATGCTCGTGCCAATTAAGGTTAAAGCACTATTTAAAATTCCAGCTAAAACATAACCAAAGAAACCACCGCCAATGCTTGGATTAGCAAATGGATCAAAAGGAGTATGCTCTTTTAAAAGAGCAACACAGTTATTAAATGTGATTGTTTCTGTATTTCCCCAGTTAGAGGTAATCACTAAAAGTGATAAGACAACAATGAAGATGCCCCACAAAGATAATCCGAGCTTAAATTGAATCAGTTTCTTTCTAAAAGAAATATATAAACCAAGAACGAATAAGAATGGGGTTAAAATCCAGAATCCGATAAAACCAAACGAAGCACAAATCGCCACAGTTAAGAATTCAAAAGGAGTTCCGTGAGAAAGAAGAATAACTAAACTAAAAAGAGACAAGGCTACGCCAAGTAAAACAATCGTTGTTGAACTCTTAATGTTTAACTTCTTCATTTTTTATTCAACTTCCTCAAGGGCAACAATAATTAATGGGGTTTTAAGTGTGCTACGTCGGATGAGGTTTAAAACCATGTTCTTAACTTCATCTTCAACAACTTGTTTTTTAAATGTTTCATCTTTTAGATGATTAGAAACAACTTTTGTGAAGAGAGTTTGCATATCACGGATCATGGCCTCAGAGTTTTTCGCATAAAATAAACCTCTAGTTTGCACATCGATTCCGCCGAGAATTTCTTTTTTAGATAGCGAAATTGCGGCACCTAAAATAACAACACCATCATCAGAGATTTGACGACGTTCTTCAATCAGTTGTTCACTGAAACTAGAAACATCTTTTCCATCAACCATGACATCACCAGCTAAAACCTTTTCACT
>DGSJ01000013.1 GCA_002393905.1 Caryophanales bacterium UBA4365 | reverse complement strand
CGTGATGTTCGTGTCATCTTAATTAAACTTGCTGACCGACTTCATAATATGCGCACATTAAGTGCTCTTTCTCCTGAACGACAAAAGGTTTTGGCTCGCGAAACACTTGAAGTGTTTGCGCCAATCGCTCACCGATTAGGTATGAACCAACTCAAATCTGAACTTGAAGACTTATCATTAAAATATCTTGAGCCGGAAAAGTACGAAGAGATTTCTCAACTAGTTAACTCCAAAATCAAAAACGCGATGAAGTCTTTGGAAACATTCTCCAAGAAAGTCGCTGATGACCTCTTCGAAAAAGGTATTCCTTTCCAAATGGAAAGACGTGTGAAATCAATCTATTCAATTTATCGAAAGATTTATCAAAAACACCATTCATTCGAAGAAATTTTTGATATTTTAGCGATGCGTATTATTACCGAATCCGAACTTAATTGTTATGAGATCTTAGGTATTATTCACGCCACATATAAACCAATTCCAGGTCGATTTAAAGACTATATCGCCATGCCAAAACCAAACATGTATCAGTCTTTACATACATGTGTTCTTTCTGGCGATGGAAACATCTTTGAAGTGCAAATTAGAACAAAAGAGATGGATGAAGTCGCCGAAAGCGGTGTTGCCGCCCACTGGCGATATAAAGAAGGAACCAACTACAACGCTTCTCGTGAACAAAAAGAAATTGAGGAACGTTTACACTGGTTAAGAGACTTCGTTACCATCAGTGAAGAAGACTTAAACGCCAAAGAATATATGTCGACTCTTTCTAACGACATCTTTAACGCCAATGTCTACGTTTTTACCCCTCAAGGTAAAGTGATTGACCTGCCTCAAGGTGCAACGCCAATTGATTTTGCTTACAAGATTCATACAAAGGTTGCTGAAAAGGCTGTTGGAGCCAAAGTTAATAACTCCATGGTACCTTTAAATACAACCTTAAAAACTGGTGACGTGGTCGAGATTAAAACCTCCAATAACGCAACCGGGCCAAACGAAGGTTGGTTAAACATTGCCACAAGCAACTTTGCTAAAGCACACATTCGTAAATTCTTAGCAAAAAAGAACGCTGAATTTATGAAAGATGACAAGATTAACAAAGGCAAAGAGGCAATGGTGGATGCCTTTAAAACAATTGGTATCGGGGAATCCGATATGGAACGTCTCGTCAATCAAGACAAGGTCTTTAAACAATTTAACGCCAAAGATTTAAATGAACTTTATTTAGCGGTCTCTAATAAGAACCCAATTCCAGCAGCGATCATCGACTTTTTAAATGTCCGACCAAAAGAAGAAATCAAAGTCGATAAAGTTCGTAAAAACGATAATGATCACTGTCCAGTTTATGTGCCAAATGCTGGCAAAATTGCCATTACTTTAGGCAGCTGTTGTACCCCAATTCCAGGTGATGAAATTGTTGGTTACATTACCAAAGGAAAAGGTATCACCGTTCACGTGAAAAACTGTCCAAACATTATTAATGAAAAGCAACGATTAATCGATGTTTTTTGGAAAGAAGACCTCCAAGATGGAACATATCCTGTCGACCTTAAAATCGAGTGTTATGACCGTCCAAATTTAGTCACTGATGTGATGCAAATTTTCTCTTCATCAAAGGTGTCTGTGACTTCACTTAATTGTCAGCTCCATTCATCAACAATGACAACATCGATTGCCTGTACGATTTATGTTCGAAATGCGAACCAACTTCGGGATGTAATGAACGTTTTATTAAACGTTAAAAACGTCTATGAAGTGACTCGTGTTTTCCATTAATTTTAATCATATTTTTTGACTCCATTTATAATCACTTGTCTTTATAGAGCTTATTCTCTATAATATGAGCGATTAATAAAGGAGTTTTTATTATGGAAAATCCAGTCAAAGGAACACACGATATTATTGGCTCAGAAGCCCTACTTTATACTGAAATTGAGGAACGCTGTAAATCAATTGCAGCAATTTTTGGTTACGAAGAAATTCGTACCCCAATCTTAGAACATACTCCTTTATTCCTTCGTTCAGTTGGTGAAAGCAGTGATATTGTCCATAAAGAAATGTATACCTTTGATGATAAAGGCGGTCGTAGTGTGACTCTTCGTCCAGAGATGACTGCCGGAGTAATGCGTAGCATTGTTTCCAATAAACTCTATGTGGAAGCTGATTTACCAATGAAGTATTTCTATCTTGGACCATGCTTCCGCTATGAAAGACCACAAGCTGGTCGTTATCGTCAATTCCATCAATTTGGAGTCGAATGTGTTGGCGCACCAAGTGCTTATTTAGACGCCGATGTGATTAACCTTGGTTATCACTGTTTCAACTCAATTCGTGTTCCGGTCAAAGTGAAGATTAACTCTCTCGGAGACGAAGAAAGTCGAAATAACTATCGTGCCGCTTTAAAAGATTACTTTGCGAAATACATTGATCAAATGTGCGATGACTGCAAACGTCGTTATGAGATTAACCCTCTCCGCATTCTTGATTGCAAAGTTCCAGAAGACATTGAAATTGTTAAAGGCGCTCCAAAACTTCGTGATTATCTAACAGATAGTGCTAAAGAATACTTGAATTTAGTGATCTCAATTTTGGAATCCTTCAATATCGAAGCGGAAATTGACGACAATCTCGTTCGTGGCCTTGATTATTACACTGGTATCGTTTTTGAATACCACGCCAAACCAATTGAAGGCTTAGCTGAAGTTGGTGCTTTAGGTGGTGGTGGACACTACGCACATCTTTTAAAAGATGTCGGTGGTCCAGATTATGAAGGTGTTGGCATGTCTTTAGGCTTAGAAAGACTCTTCCACGTCTTTAATCATTTCAATCATGATTTACCAGATACATTTGGTTTGGATTTCTACATTATGCCAATGGATGCCAAATTCGTTGGTGATTGTGCTGTCTTAATGAACCAACTTCGTTATGCTGGAATGATGACCGACATGTCTTTTGAAGCTAAGTCTTTTAAATCTCAATTTAAAGCAGCTACCAAAAAGAAAGCCAAGTTTGCCATCATTGTTGGTGAAGACGAATGGAAAAACGGTGAATTTACAGTGAAGAATCTTTCAAACCAAATTCAAACTAAAGTTCGTGGAGAAGAAATCGTTAATTCTTTAAGAACGATGCTTCAAGAATACTACGAACAAATCGAATTAAAATATTTTGAGGAGCACGGCAATGAATAGAAGTTGTTATAATACAGATCTTTCTTTGAAAGATGTGGGTCGTGAAGTCAGCCTAGTTGGCTGGGTTAGTAAAAAAAGAAATCTTGGTGCACTCCAATTTATTGATCTTAGAGATCGTAGTGGAATTATCCAAGTCACCGTACAAGAAGGCGTTAGTGTGCCTGATGTACGTAATGAATACGTTATCCGCGTTGAAGGAACAGTTCACAAAAAGGATGTCCCAAATAAAGCATTAAAAACTGGTGAAATTGAAATTTTGGCCAAGAATATTGAAGTTTTTAGCAAAGCTAATCCAACTCCAATGATTATTGCTGATAATACTGACGCCCTTGAGGACGTTCGTTTAAAATATCGTTATTTGGATCTCCGTCGCCCAATCATGAGACATAATCTTGAAAAGAGAGCTCAGATTGTGAAAGCGGCCCATCAATATTTTGATGAGAATGGTTTTATTGAAGTTGAAACACCATGCTTAACTCTTTCGACACCTGAAGGCGCAAGAGACTATATTGTTCCATCACGCGTTAGTCATGGTTGCTTCTATGCTCTTCCACAATCTCCTCAATTGTTTAAACAATTGTTAATGATTGGCGGTTTTGAACGCTATTATCAAATAGCGAGATGCTTCCGTGATGAAGACTTAAGACAAGACCGTCAACCAGAATTTACTCAAATTGACTTAGAAATGTCCTTCCTTGATCAAGATGAAATTCTTACTTTAATGGAAGGTTTCTTAAAGAAAGTTTTCAAAGAGACATTGAACTATGATTTAGCTCTCCCATTACGTCGTCTTCCATATAAGGAAGCAGTTGACGTCTATGGTAGTGATAAGCCAGACACTCGTTTTGAACTTCACTTAAAAGAAGTGACCAATGTTTTAAATAAAACTGAATTTAACGGCTACAAATCTGCTGAATCAATCAAAGCCTTAGTTATTCCAGGAGTGGCTCCACAAACTTCACGTAAAGTGATTGATGGATTAACTCTTGAAGCAAAGAAATTCGGCTTTGGTGGTATCGGTGTTTACAAAGTAAACAATGGTACACTTGAATCATCTTTAGCGAAGTTCATGAATGAAGCACAAATGAAAGAACTGATGCAAGTTACAGGCGCTAAAGACGGCGACCTTATCTTAGTTCTTGCGGGTGCTCATGACCCAGTGTGTTTTGCACTTGGTGCACTCCGCTCAAAATACGCTCACGAGCTCGGATATGTCAAACCAAACACCTATGATTTACTCTGGGTGGTGGATTTTCCATTATTCGAAAAAGATATACACGATGGTTCTTATAAACCATTACACCATCCATTTACTCGTCCAACACCAGAAACTGCTAAATATTTAGACACTGATCCAAGCAAAGTTTTATCGGCTGCTTATGACATTGTCATAAATGGTTATGAAGCTGGTGGTGGTTCACTTCGTATTTACGACCAAGACATGCAAAAGAAAATCTTCAACATTCTTGGATTCACCAATGAAGATATTGCTCGTAAATTTGGATACTTTGTCAAGGCGTTCGAATATGGAACTCCTCCTCATGGTGGAATTGCCTTTGGACTTGAACGTTTATCAATGATTATTTGTGGAACAGACAACATTCGTGATGTCATCGCCTTCCCAAAGAATCTTAAAGCAACATGTCCAATGAGTAACGCACCAGAGCCAGTTGATGAAGCTCAATTAAAAGATGTCGGCATTAAAATTGCTGAAGAATAATTATTTATAATTAAGGAGAAAATTTATGAATCAAAAAGAACTCTCAGTCGCCGCAATTCGATCCATGTGTATCGATGTTGTGAACAAAGCCAAATCTGGCCACCCAGGAATGGCTCTTGGCAGTGCCCCAATTCTTTACACACTTTGGACACGTCATCTTGTTAGTGATCCAAAAGATCCAACATGGTTTAACCGTGACCGCTTTGTACTAAGTGCTGGACACGCTAGCTCACTTCTATACACAATGCTTCATGTGTCTGGATACAATGTATCCATGGATGACCTAAAGAGTTTCCGTCAACTCGGAAGTTTAACTCCAGGACACCCAGAATTTAAACACACATGTGGTGTTGATGCGACAAGTGGTCCTTTAGGACAAGGTATTGCCCAAGCTGTTGGTATGGCGATGGCTGAAAGAGCTGTTGCTCACCAATATCCACAAGGAAAAGTTCTTTGTGATCATTATACATACGTTTTATGCGGTGATGGATGTCTTCAAGAAGGTCTTTCTCAAGAAGCCATCTCTCTTGCTGGACACCAAAAATTAAATAAACTCATTCTCATTTACGATAGTAACGCCGTCACTCTTGATGGTGGTCTTGATTTATCTTTCTCTGAAAACGTGAAAAACCGTTTCAAAGCTTCCGAATGGAATGTTTTAGAAGTGATGGATGGAAATGATGTTGAAGCGATTGATGAAGCAATTAGCAAAGCTAAAACATCAAAATCTAAACCAACTTTAATCATTGTTCATACCGTTATCGGCTATGGAAGCGAAAAACAAGGTACATGCAAAGTTCATGGTAACCCACTCGGCGAGGAAGATGGTGCGAAGGCAAAGGCCTTCTATGGATTTAATTATCCAGCATTTACCATTCCTCAAGAAGTTTACGATGAATTTAAGAATTCATTTGCTAAACGTGGTATAGAAGCCCATAAAGCTTACGACTCCAAAGTCAATGAATGGAAAGCTGCTCACCCAGGTGCTGCCAAGAAATTTGAACGCGCTTTAAGCGGTGATGTCTCTAGTTACTTCAAAAAAGCCCCTAAATTTACCGAAAATTCTGATTCCACACGTGTCAGTTCCGGAAAAGCTCTTAATGAGCTCTACAATAAGATCCCATTCTTAATGGGCGGATCTGCTGACGTTGCTGGTTCAGTCATGACTCATATTAAAGATGGTGTTGATTTCACACCAAAAACTCCAAAGGGACGTAATGTCAACTGGGGTATTCGTGAATTCGAAATGGCCAGTGCACAAAATGGTATGCTCCTCCATGGAGGTCTAAAGACCTATGTTGGATGCTTCCTTGTTTTCTCTGACTACATGAAATCCGCCATTCGTATGGCTGCTCTTTCTAAATTACCAGCCATCTACCTTTTCTCCCATGATACCATCGCTGTTGGTGAAGATGGCCCAACCCATCAACCAATCGAACACTTAGCTATGCTAAGAAGCATTCCAAATATGAACGTTATCCGTCCATGTGACGTGAACGAAACATACGCGGCATGGGAAATTGCTCTTCGTTCAAAAGAAACTCCAACAGCTTTAATACTTTCTCGTCAAGGCTTACCACTTTTAGGCAGCAAATATAACGAAGTCTTTAAAGGCGCTTATGTCATTGATAAAGAAGAAAAACATCTTGATGCAACTATTGTTGCAACAGGTAGTGAAGTTGCCTTAGCTTGCGAAGCTAAGAAACTTCTTAAAGCAGAAGGAATTGATGTCCGTGTTGTCTCAATGCCTTCCTGGTTTGATTTTGAAAAACAACCAAAAGAATACCAAAAATCTGTTTTTGGTGTTACTAAAGACAAAGTCTTTGCAGTGGAAATGCTTTCCAGCTTTGGTTGGTATAAATACGCTGATCACATGATGAGTGTTGACTCATTTGGTACCAGCGCCCCAGCAAAAGAAGCAATTAAAGCTTATGGCTTTACAGCTGAAAATCTCGCTTCATTTGTCAAAAAAGGATTAGCCGAATAAATGTCTGAGATCTCTCGAAACAAAGAAAACGAATTAATTATGGTCTGCATCTATGATGCATTGACCCGTATTTCGTTGTCCGATGAATTTTCCATCGAAGAGATGATGGAGTCTATTTTCGAAACTCCTTTTAACGATATTTCCCTTTTTGCAAAGCAAGTTGTGGTGAAATCATTAAGTCATATTGATGAAATCGAGGGGATCTACCAAGCGAAGATGCCAAAATGGAAGTTCTCTCGCTTAAACCGCCTTGAACAAGCAATCCTCTTAATGAGTTACACTCACTATCAAATTGAAGGAAAAGACTCTAAAAGAGTCATTATTGATGTTGCCGTCCGATTATCAAAGAAATACCTTGATGAATCGGATTACAAATTTGTTAACGCCATCCTGGATAACGTCTTGTGAATTTAACTTTATACTCTGTTACTAGCCTAAACCGTTATATCAAACAAAAGTTTGATGCCGATATTTCATTACGTGGTTTAAAACTCAAAGGTGAAGTATCAAACTTCAAACCTTATTCTAACGGTCACATCTACTTTACTCTTAAAGACGAAAACTCATCGATTAGAGCAGTGATGTTTGGCGAATATACAAAGTATATCCAAGGGCCAATTAAGGATGGAGATGAAGTTATCGCGGTTGGTTACGTATCAACGTATCCAGCGCGTGGCGAATACCAGTTCTATGCGCAAGCCATTGAACTTGCTGGAGCTGGACAACAGCTTCTCGAGCTGGAAATGC
>DGSJ01000047.1 GCA_002393905.1 Caryophanales bacterium UBA4365 | reverse complement strand
ATAATGTTGGAACAGCAGCTGTTGCAGCAAGTTTAGCAACAAGTACAATAATTCCAATAAAGACTGGGAAGAAATCTCCACCAATATTACCAAAACCACTTAAAGCAGTTAATGCAAAAACAACGATTGATCCGACAAAAAGAATCATTCGGGAAGGTTTCTTAAAAATGGAAATAATTTTGTTTAACATGGTTTAACCTCCAATGATGGAATAGATTATAAATCATTCTTTTATAAAGAAAAAGAAAACGTGATATATTTTATATGATGAAATCTGTATTAATTACTGGCGCTTCTGGCGGAATTGGTTTAGCAACAGTTAAACAATTTCTTTCACTTGGTTATGAAGTTTACGCTCTAGACATCAAAGAAATTGAACCACTTGACCACTGCCATTTTTATCAAATCGATATTCGTAGTAAAGATTCAATTGAGCAAGCTTTTGAAGAGATTCAAAGTAAACAGGTTAAATTCGATGCAATTATCCATCTTGCTGGAATCTATGATTTGAATTCGCTTATTGAAATGAGTGAAGAAGACTTTGTTCGTTCTTATGACATTAATCTATTTGGTGTTTTTAGAATCAATAAAGTTTTTGTTCCTTTATTAAATAAAAAAGGAAAAGTCATCATTACCACAAGTGAACTAGCGATGACTGATCCATTACCATTCACAGGTATCTATGGGATTACCAAGGCAGCACTTGATAAGTATGCTTATTCATTAAGAATGGAATTACAACTTTTAGATTATCAGGTTGTTGTTCTAAGACCTGGTGCAATAGATACTGGATTATTAAGTGTCTCCGTTGCAAAACTAAACGCGTTTAAGAAAAATACTCAACTATATAAAGATAACGCAACTAAGTTTGATGAGATTGTCAATTCTGTTGAATCAAAGAAGATTCCTCCAGAGAAACTAGCAAAGAAAATTGGAAAAATTGTTCAAAAGAAAAAAGCGCGATTTGTTTATAAAATCAACCGCAATTTCCTATTAAAATTTCTAAATGCACTTCCAAATCGTTTCCAAACTTGGATCATTAAAAAGATATTAACTAAAAAGGTAAAGTAGAAAAAGATCGATCAAATTAAACAAAAAATCTCCAGCAATTTGGAGATTTTTTGATTCGTTTTTCAGAAATCGACTTTTTCTAATTCTTTAGAAGAAATGCGATATACCAGCAAGTGAATTGCAGCGTAAAATATTAAAGCAACAGCAAGAACAATAAACTGAACTCCAACACCGCTCTTGGAAAGGAAATTCAAGTACCATTCGCATCCTGGAATATAAGGAATAGCAATAGTGAAGATTCCTAAATATAAAACGAAACCAAGAATCATTAATAATGTTGAAGCAACAATTGATTTGCCTCTTCGATAATAAATTGGAAAGAAAACAAGATCAGCTATTGCATAACCGATAATAGCAATCGCTAATATGGATACAAATCCATCTAAACCGATTCCAGGAATTTTTCCTGCTACGTCTAATGGCATTTCAGAGTTTATCTTTAAAGCTAATGGATAAAGAGCACATTGCATAGCAATAAAAACAATCTGGAGTATTCCAACAGTAATTATTCTAGCAAGGACAATATCTTTCTTACGCACAGGAAGTAAAGTAGAAAATAGTAAGTCGTTACTTTGTTGACCTTTGTTGGCTCCCAAGAAAAGGATTGGGTAACAAGTTAAAACATAAATGAATCCAATTGCTAAAGGATAGCTTGGAATTAAAATCATGAGCGGAAACGCGAAAATGAACACATAGCAAATTGGATGCATTGCTAATTTAAATTCTTTATAAAGTAAAGCTTTCATTGCTCTTGCTCCTTTCTAAATAGATCATGATTTGTTCCAGATCTGGTTCAACTGGTTTAATACCAGCTTTTTCAAAGACGTCTTTTTTACTTACATCAATTAATCCTTCGATATGATCTTCTAATTCTTTTGATGAGATGTATTCCTTTTCGAGTTTTTTGTTTTTTGTTTTGTCTTTGACAAAGAGATATGATTTGACGAATTCTTCCTTTGTACCGGTATAAATAATTGAGCCATCGTGAATATAAGTAATTCCGGTAGCACATTTATCTAAGTCACTGGTGATATGCGTTGAGAAAAGAATTGCGCGATCTCCGTTTTTAACTATCTCACGGAAGATGTCTAAAACTTCATCTCTAGAAACAGGGTCTAAACCTGAAGTTGGTTCATCAAGAATTAATAACTCTGCTTTATGAGATAACGCCACAGCAACCGAATATTTAACTTTCATGCCACTGCTAAGTTCTTCCAGTTTCTTATCCAAATTTAAATCAAAAAGTTTAGACACTTCTAAAAATTTCTTTTCATCGAAGTTCTTATAAAATCTTTTAGTAACCTTCATGATTTGACGGATGGTCTTGTTTGGATAGTAATTCAGTTCACTTAATGCGAACCCAATACGTTGTTTATTTTCAAGTTCATTTTCCATCATATCTTTACCAAAAACAGTTATCTTCCCGTTTTGGTAATGAACGAGGTTCATAATGCTTTTTAGTGTTGTTGTTTTGCCTGCACCATTACGACCAATAAAACCCATGATTTGTCCAGGTTTCACCGCAAAACTGACATTTTTTAGTGAAAATGATGGGTAGTCTTTATCGAGGTGTTCAACTTTTAAAATGTCTTCCATCTTAACGATCCTCCATTAAGGAATAAAACATATCTGCCTTTAGTAAAGCTATGCCTCTTTTTTTATCACCCATCACCATGAGAGTTTCGCCTTCTTTGATGTCAAACATCTTTCTAGCTTCACTTGGAATGGTAATTTGACCTTTTGGTCCGACTTTGACACTAACAATAAATCGATCTTGATCTGTCTTTTTCATAGTCTTACCTTTCTTACTTTTCTTACTTAATTATAAGCTAATATAAACCAAAGTCAAATAAAAGAAAAACCCGCATACGCGAGTTCTTCCATGAATGAATAAATTCTATTTAAGTTTAAGGCCGACTTTGAAGGCATCACCGACTCTTCCACCAACTTTATAGTAACCAAAGGTGAATGGATCATAGGCGATCGCTTCTAGCTTATCGATATCGACTTTACCGTTAACTAATTTATCTTCTTCAACTGATGTTCTTAAGACTTTTCCAACAACACCGATACCGTATTCTTTGTTTTGGAATTCGATGAATTCACATTCCATCGCGATTGGAAGTTCATTAATAATTGGAGCATCAACTAGAGAAGATTTAACATAAGTTAAACCACTCTTAGATAGTTTGTCTTTGGTGCTGTTTCCAGAGACAACTCCAAAATAGTCTGCTTCAACAACATGCTTTGCATCAGCAATATGCACAACAAAGCCTTTCTTTGCTTTGATGTTTTGCACTGTTTTGTGTGTTTCAGTTAGGTTTAATGCGACGATGTTACGATCAATCATTGTTCCCCATGCGGCGTTCATGACGTTAACACTACCATCTTCATTAAAAGTGGAGATTAATAGGACTGGCATTGGGAAGATTGCTTCA
>DGSJ01000046.1 GCA_002393905.1 Caryophanales bacterium UBA4365 | reverse complement strand
AGGAAGAATTTGAAAAAGTTGCCACAGATATTGATGCTGCTTATTCTCCATATAGTTATTATGAAAACCACGCCAAAGGATTTAATTATTCCTTTGACTCAACACGTTTTAGCTTTGATAACGTGATGTATAAATACCAACTAAGTGTGAATAACACTCTTATTTATCTAAAAGATAACATCTCTGAGATTAAAGAACGTGGAACGTATGTTGGATTAATTAGTTTAAACGACAACTGTTACCCATGCGAAATTAATGCAAAAGTAACACGAAATGTTGTCTCAACTTCATTTGTCTATCGAGTTGATACTTGTCTCCACACATTGTCTCATCATGAACTAAATGAAAAGACTATAATTAGTCATCAAATGGAGATTGATGGACAACTTGCTAAAAATAACTCTGTTGCCTTATCAAATGTCAATAATACGTTTACCGCATCATTTATTAATGATGACAAGTTAACTTCCGTTGAAAAAGAGCGCAGCTTCATTCACGAAAAGAATGCCTCTATAATCACGATCAACTACTCCCGTAGACAAGCAGAAAATCCTGCTCAAAGTTACGACGGAATTAAACTAAAACTCGATAGTAAACGATCAACCATCCATACCTATTCTTATGATGGAGTGGATTATGTAATTATTTAATCCAATAAAAACAAAATATTAGTTGTATATTTATTGAAACCCAAACAGTTTCTATAAGGGCCGCCAAAAATAACCTGTTCAACCTCGCGGCCCTTTTTTCTTGCAGTTAAACTAGGATTGAATAATAATTATTCACATGCAAGAAACGAAACCAAGTATTGGAAAGCAAATTAAAGAACTCTTCATAACCACTCTTAACGGAATGGCTTATGGTCTTTTTACAACTTTAATTATTGGCACAATCATTGCCACAATCGGTGGTTTCTTTAGAGATTCCACATATGGATTTGGTCAATTTATGTTTGATGTTTTAGGAAATGGCAAAAACGGTCTTTCCTATGTT
Source organism: Caryophanales bacterium UBA4365 (assembly GCA_002393905.1). Taxonomy (GTDB): domain Bacteria; phylum Bacillota_I; class Bacilli_A; order RFN20; family CAG-826; genus Fiminaster. Next base: position 3,921 of record DGSJ01000046.1, on the reverse strand, counting down.
TTACAAATCCTAACTGGTGCTGGTATTGGCGTTGGCATGGCAATTGCCATGAAACTCACCCCACTTCAAACAGTCGTTTTAGGCGCGGTTGGACAAGTCGCGGCCTATTTCTCATTAACAACTGGTTTTGTGACTAATAGCGCCCATCCAACCGCAAATATGATGAAAATCGGTGATCCACTCACCATCTATTTTGTTTGTTTAGCGGTGGTTCTGCTCTTTAAATATGTCTTAAATAAGAAGACTAGTGCCGATATTATTCTTGTTCCTCTTGCTGGAGCATTAACTGGTCTACTTGTTTCATTAGGTCTACGCTACCCATTAATCTATGTCACTTACGCGATGCAATGGCTCGTGAATAGTGGCACAACAGCCACACCATTCTTTATGGGAATTATTGTTGCTGTCTTAATGGGTATGGCTTTAACTGCTCCAATCAGCAGTGCTGCTATTGCAGCAATGATCTTCCTTCTTCCAGAAGGTATGAGTGTTGCAGCTGCTTTAGCTGATCCAAATTATGCTGGATTAGTGATTGCTAGTGGAGCGGCGGTTGTTGGTTGCTCAACACAAATGGTTGGCTTTGCGATTCAATCTCGTAGAGATAATAAGCTTAGTATGGTGTTTTCGATTGGTATTGGAACATCCATGCTTCAATTTAAAAATATTGTTCGTAAACCGATTGTTTGGTTACCAACAATTATAGCCTCAGCTATCCTAGGCCCAATCGCAACATGTGCTCTAAAGATTTATTGTTTAGGTAGTGCTGCTGGTATGGGAACAGCTGGCTTAGTTGGTCAAATTGGTACCATTGCTTCAATGGGTGTTGGTGCATGGCAAACCTGGGTTGGCATCTTTGTTTTAGAGATTGCTGCACCTCTTGTTTTAGTCTTTGGAATCGATCTTTTATTCCGTAAACTTGGCTGGATAAAAGATGGTGATTTAACAGTTTAATTAAAATAAAAAAATGTCCGCGATTTGCAGACATTATTCATAATTTATCCAGGAATTGCTGGATTTTTTTATATTCTTTCCCACGAATGAACGTTGACGTTTCCAATACCAAAATTATAGTTTTGACTACCCTTAAAAGTAAGAGCATTAAGTCTAAATTCAAAGTAGGCCACATCAACTGTATGCTCACCTGTAACATAGAAGTGAACATTCGTTGTTTTAGCGGTAATTGTTTCTTGTTCAACGGTGTGAGTTAAATTAGATAAGTAGTTTCCGTTTTTGTCATAGAAGAAGAAATAACCTGTTGGAACACTTGTATCAGGTTTGCCACTAGCATTATTAACTTGAGAAATACCGATATTAAATTCTAATTTGGCTCCAGTATGGTGGAATAAAGGAGTTTGGAAACCTTTGTATTTTTGATCCATCTTTAAACCACCGGCTTCATTATCATAGAATTTTGGTGTGGTTAGATTGTGTCCATAAATATGAGACCAATCTTCAGTCGGAAATTCATATCTCAAATCATTGTTCCACCAAGAATCACCACTAGGATCGCTTAAAGTAGTTGTAACTTCGATAGGTGTATTTGTAGGAGCATCAAACATTGTGTATTCACCTGGAAGAGGACTTACTGGTGTGCTTGATGATGTTGGTTTACTAGTTGTAGTTGGCGTTGGTTTTGAAGCGCTTGTTGGCGCGCTTGTTGGTTTAGGTGTGGCGGAAGTAGTAGCACTTGTCGCACTTGTTCCTTCTGAAGTTGGAGCAACCCCGGAAGTAACAATTTGAGATGACCTTTCATCAACTGATGAAGATTGTTTATGTTTCTTAGGAGATGAGGTGCATCCGCTAATCACAAGAATACTTACTAAAATAGGTAAAATCTTTTGCATAACAATTATTATAGATTCACATTATTTAATAATAAAGTGAAATCACCTATATTGAATAAAAAGGGATGATGCTTTACAATTTATCCAATGGAAAAAGCTCAAAAAGCCAAAAAGAATCGATTCCATTTAATTAAATGGCATCTTCATAACCAGGATTACGATATTAAGTATCGTGGACCTTTATCCTACCGTCATATGCGTATTTTAGCGTGGATTTTTATGATGTGCATGGCGATGTCGGTCGTTTTTTCAGCTTTTATTCGCTTTAAACATGCTGGAGGAGGATTTAAAACTGCTAGTGATGTTTTATCTGTTATTGGAACACTAGCTCTTCCAATGTTCTTGGTAGCCAATTTCTCCATTATTATGAGAAGTCACAAAGATGTGAAAAAGATCCTTCTGACGCACGCGTTAATGGCGTTAGCTATGCTAATCGCATGTTATGTCATTGTGTTCCGCTTCTATTTTACAATCACAACAAAGTACGATAACGAAGCATATCCATTCATGGCTGGGATCTTGGAAACATTGCTAAACTCCAACCCATCTAAGTTTGTTTATTTAAACATCTTCATTGATTTATTGTTATGTTCTCTTTCGTATTTATTCTTAACATACGAACCAAAGAAATATTTCAAAGGCAAAAAACTAATCATTTTCCGTTTATTTGTCTTACTCCCAATTCTTTATGAATTTGCATGTATCTATGTTAAACTCCACGTTTTCTTCAACGATGAATTTATTATTCCGTGGTACATTTTCCCATTATTAACCACAAAACCTCCATTACTCTTATTTTCATTCCTGGTTTTAACTCTCATTTTCGCTATTAGAAAACGTCGTTATTTAAATAAAGGACACACTGAAGACGAATATGATGAATATTTAAAAACAAACGCAAATTCCCTACAATTCTCCATTCTAACGTGTGTTGTTTTAGTAATTGCAATTATCTTAGACACGGTCATTGCTTCAATCTGCGCTGGATCTCTTGCTGCAAGAAGAGATATTCCAACAGAAACTGCAATAGCCGTTGTTCAAACGACTGGTTTAGGCAAATGTTTCCCAGTCCTATTTATTCTTCCAATTATTATGCTTTTCTCATACACAAGAAGTTATGAGAACAAACTAATTGATATGGTTATCCCAGTTGTTGGATTAGGCTTCTGTGTTTATTCTGTTTTAGAAACAGCTGTTCAACTCTGGGCAACACTGTAAGAGGTAGCTTATGTCATTTAATGGAAATTTTGATTGGGGCGATGCATGGGTCATGTATTCGATTTGGTCAGCGAATGAAAGAAGAATTCGTCGATATGAAGAAGAATACGAAGAACAACAAAAAGCCCAGCAAAAACCTCATCTTTCTGAAGAAAACAAAGCTAGAATAAAAGATATTTCTCGCGATGTCGAAAATAAATTAAGAGGTATTGAAGCTGAAGAAAAGATTCATTCCTACCTTAACCCTGGACCTTTTGCCAAGGTTCCGCACTTCGAATTAAAGAACACCTATTTAGTTGATACAAACGGAATGTCTCATGAGATTGATTTCATTGAAATCAGAGAAACCGGAATCTTCTGTATTGAAGTGAAAAACTGGTCTGGTAGTGTAAAAGGTGGTCGCCAAGAGAAATACTGGAACGTCAACGGAAATCTTCGTCGTAACCCTTGTTTCCAAAACGATACGCACATTCGTGCTATTCACGATATCATTGGTAAAAAGCCTCATATTACATCTGTAATAGTGATGGCGCAGAATAACGCTCGACCAATTAATATTGATGGCGTAATTAACTTATCTGACTTTAGATCGTTTATGTCTCAGTTTACGGAGAAAGTTATCTCAGTGGATGAGATGGGACGGATCTACTCATTACTTAAAAACGCTAGTGTAAAAATGTCACGAGAGCAGCATCTGGAAAACATTAGAAAATATGGAAAATAAAAGAGAGGTAAACCTCTCTTTTTTAGTGTTTCATTTTTCCGTACAAGAATAACGCTGCTTGGATTGGAATACCAAGTAGGAAGATTGTCCATACACGGTCATTTAAGGATTGCAGAAAGCTTGCTGCTAGTGTTG
>DGSJ01000036.1 GCA_002393905.1 Caryophanales bacterium UBA4365 | reverse complement strand
AAAAAAACAACTTTGCTATAATTCATACATATGCAAAACAAAAAGATTATTACGATGCAAGATATTTCCTGTTATGGACAATGTTCCATTACAGTTGCTTTACCAATTCTCTCTGCTTATGGATTTGAAACCGCCATTCTTCCAAGTGCGATTCTTTCGACTCACACCGCTGGATTTAAAGATTTCTTTGTCCATGATTTAAGTGATGATCTCCCAAAAATTATTTCTCACTGGAAAAAAGAAGGCATTAAATATGATGTTCTTTATTCTGGATATTTAGGTGATAATCGTCACTTCGAATATCTTTTAGATATTAAGAAGAACTTAATGAATAAAGATTCTTTATTTGTGATTGACCCAGTCATGGGTGATCACGGAAAACTTTATCCAGCCTTTGGTAGAGATTATGTTAAACACATGAAAGCTATCTTAAAAGAAGCCGACATTATTCTTCCAAACCTAACCGAAGCCTGCTTCCTAGCTAATAAAGAATACAAAGAAGAATATGATGAAGCCTATATTAAAGACATTATTGCTGGATTAAAGAATGTTGGAGCTAAGACTGTCGTTTTAACAGGTGTCTCCTATGAAAAAGGTAAAACAGGTGTCGTGATTGATGATGGGAAATATCAATACTACTGTCACGATAAGATTAATACTTCATTCCATGGAACAGGTGATGTCTATTCATCCTCATTTATCGGAATGTATTTAAAGACAAACGATTTATTCTATTCCGCTAAATGTGCTGCTGATTTTGTTGTCGAATGTATTAAGAAAACAATTGGCGATGACTCCCATTTGTATGGAGTTAAATTTGAATCACTTCTAGCTGATTTTGTATCTAAACATTAAGAAAAAAAGCATAGAAAAGTCGCTCAAATCAACGAGCGACTTTTTTGTATAAATATAGAGGTTTTGCTGGAAAATCACCAGCAATTTAAGGATAAATTAATAATCGTTACGGTCTTCTAGATCTTTGGAAAGCTCTTTTTGTTTTTCGACAAATTTTTCGGCTTTCTTGTGTTCTTTAACAGAAACATTTTCTTGTTTTTGTTCGGCTTTTTGAACAACAACGCGGTCGTAAGAAATATCGACACCTTCCTTGAAGAACATAATACGAAGTTCACGGTTTAAATCGCGTTGAACTTGGTAGATGTCATTTTCATCACACTTAGCGATGAAGAAGTAGTTAATGTTTGATGCACCAAAATCAGAGATACCTTTGTAGAAAGGACCTTCGATAATGGCTGGAATCTTCTCTTTGATTTCATCTAAGTGGTCAGCGACAATGGATTCGACTCTTTCCACTGGAGTTTCATAGTCACATGGGAAATAGACTTTCGCAAGTGAGAGTTCTTTGGTTTGGTTAACAATGGATTTAATTTCATTGTTGTTAACAATCTTGATGTTTCCACCAGCATCAATTAAGCGTGTAGTACGGATTCCGATTTGTTGGACAGTACCTCTCCATCCATCAATAATGACGATATCACCGACTTCGTATTCACCTTCGAAGACAATGAAGATACCAGCAAGAATATCAGCCACTAATGATTGTGAGCCAAGACCTATGATTAAGGTAACAACTCCGATACCAGCAAGTGTTGCGGTAGCTGGAACACCCCATTCATCTAGGATGAAGAATAAAGCAACAAGTGCAGTAGCCCATTTTAAGAAGGACACAATCAATTTAGAAATTGTGACACCACGTTTCGTGTGGAAGCTCACTTTTGCTAAATAGTGGAGCACCACTGCTAATGTCACAGCAAAGCCAACGATTTGAATGCTCTTTAATAAGTGGAGCGGTAAGTCACGAATGACATACTGTAAAATCGCATTGGTTGATGTTCCATGGAAGAATGGTTGTGGATCCCATTCCCATTTTTCGACTCCTTCGACAACACCAATAACTTTTTTGAAGCCGAAAATCTCTTTGTTGAACAAAGTGATGACCACTGTTGCGGCTACCAAAAGGGCAAAGAGGACCCATTTGATAATTATTCCCGTTTTGTTCTTTTTCATACCTAAAACCTCCTATGTTTTATTTTGATATGTTAAGTGTGAAGGTTGTTTTAAACATCTCAACTAGTTCACCTTCACGATAACCTCCAGTTTCAGACATTACTCCTAAGGAGATAGAAACAGTACATTGTGCTTCTTGTAAGGCTTGTTTAATTTGTGTCGTGGTATAGGTAGTACCATCCACGCCAGTAAGTAAATCAAGGGTACTGTCTATAGTAACCTTTGAATCACCACTAGGTGAATTATTAGTTATCTCATATTTAAATTGCGTGCCATTTTCCGCATCAATATAAAGATAAATTGGTGCAGAAGATGGACTAGTTAGATCTGTTAATCCTTCATCGTCAAGGTACTCAAGTATGAATTCAAGAGTTGCTGTATACGGATTTGAGAACTCATCGATATTAATTTCATTATTGGCGATACTCAATGAAATTGGTTCGTATTTGTTTTCTATAAAAAATTGAACGCCACTAGAATTTTTAAGTTCAACCTGTGATTCAATGAGCTGGTCATTTTGATCATATTTATCAGCAACAACTGTTAAAGAGAATGTGTGGGTAGTGAAAATTTCAGGGTCATCGTTACCGAGCTTATCTTTTAAATTAAGCCACTGCGTATTCTCTATTTTGTTTAAATCGTATGTATATTTAGTATGTGTTTCGTCATCTTCGAGGGTTAACTTAAAGTCATTGTAGATGTAATCGTATTCAGTAAATGTCATCTGGAAGCCAGCATAATAACCTTTAGAGATTCGATTATTAGTTAAAAGGTCAAAATCAATATCTTTACCAAATGTAAATTCTTGTGGAGTTTCATAAAGTTCGTATCGACGACCTTCAGAGACATAGGTTATTTGATAACTAAAGTTATCAGTCGCACCAAAGGAAACTTCGCTATCAGGTGATAAAGAGAATCTTTGGGTGTCACTTGTTAAATCTAATTCATATTCCCACTCATAGACTGATGAACCTTGTCGTTCTAATGTCACATCTTTCAAGAGAAGAGACATGCTTGTAATAGTGCTATTTGAATCAGTATATCTGACAGAACAATTGAAGTTTTGATTATCAACTAGTTCGCTTTCCATGGTGAAAGATTGAACAGTTCCTTGTTCAACTCCATCATCATAAGGAATAAATTCGATGTCTTGACTTTCCCAAATAGGTTGTTCTTGGGCAGAGCTTTGAGAATCAACACGAATAAAGAGTTGAAATGGATGAACGCCAAGTCGTTCTTTGATTCTTGAATCAATATTAGCAAGACTAATTGATTGAACTTGATTCATGTATGCCGGAACACTAACAGAATCAGAGATATTTAAGACTGTGTCTTTAACATCAAGAATAAATCCAGGGAATGTGTCGTGTTCATTGGTGTAACTTAATGTCGCTTCAAATTCAAAGTTCTCGTTTAACTGATAGTTATCAGTTGGAATAAAGTCGTTGAATTTATCTGCAACATATTCTTTGAAAGTAATTGGTGTATCAGTTGACCAAAGAGTTTCTGTAACGTCACCATAACCATAATTTTCTAATGTAACTAAAGCCACGTGGAAGGTTGCCGAGAATAATTGGTCTTTTAGTTGTTCATTCATATTAGCAAGACTGATCTTTTGGTCTTCAAATGTTGGTTCAAAGGCAATTAAATCTGTTCCACCAGTAGTAGGATTATTAATCTTTAATGCAAAGTTTTGGTACTTAGTTCTATTTTGACCTAAAACTTTGGCGTATAAGTTATAGTCTGCGTCAATTTCAAAGTTTGTTTTAAATCCATAGACAAGTTCGGCATTTGGCTCAAGAGTGAAGATTACAGGTTCTTCAGCTTCGTCTTCAAAATATTCTCCATTAATATTGCCAGTCACTTTTTGTATGGAGTAATCTTTCAATAGCTGAGCAGCCTTTAGTGGCACATTACTTAAAGTAATAGTGTTTTCTTGATCATTGATATTAAGTGGCTCTCTAATGATTGTTGTTCCATCATCTAAACTGGTGAATTCAATATAGAAATTAGTGAAGTTAGATGCATCACCAACAAAGTTGGTTGTGTATGTAAATGTATAATTTTCGGACATCTGATAATTCGAAGAGAACGAAATAAAGGCATCATTTTTGAAGCGGAATGAATCTGATTGAGCGTGAACTTTCTTCTTGCCATTTAATTGGTATGAGAGTTCATATCTAAATTCATCTTCTGGACGAAGTTCATAGTTCAGCTCAGAATCTTGGAATTTGAGTTGTTGTGTACCATTTTCTTTATTTAAAGAGAACGTGTGAGAAGTATCTGCTGTAATTTCTTCTGGCATTTCTTCTTTCATTCTTGTTAAAGTGAGGTCTTCGATAAAGAGTTCGAAGTTAGAAAGAACATTATCATCATCAGAGACAGATAAATTAACGCCAAAGGTTTCGCTATCAATGCCGCATTCTTCGACAATGCTAAAGTCAACGATATTGTAATATGGTTCTTCATCAAATGTGAAGGAACCAGCTCTCTGGAATGGTGTTTTAACACCATTTTTAAGATAACTGAATTCATATTTAAAGATGTGAGAGGCATCCATGAAGTATGGATTAAGACCTTCCGTATCAGCAATTGGGAAGCTTTGATATTCTTTTGTTTTTGTAAGTTCAAAGGTGTGGAAGTTATCGTATGGATATTCCTCAGGCATTTCTTCTTTTAGCCTTGTGATGGTTAAGTCTTCTAAATAAAGTTCAAAACCAGATAAGGCTCCACCATTATCGACATAATCGATCATTGTCTTGAACATGTTGGTGTCGTAATCAAACTCTTTAGATAGTTCAAATAGTGTGACTTCTCCTTCACTAGGAGCGGTAGATGTTGTAAATACACGGTCATATAAAGAAGATGGATTACCTTCTTCTTGAACTAAAATGCGATATTCAGCGCCACTAGAAAGTCCGATGAATTCGCCACTATTTTCACCAGTAGAAATTTTCTTTCTACTTTCATAGCTTTCATCAGATGATATGACACTAATGTTAAAGTTATCAGTATCGTTATTCTCTAAAACGAGCGAATATTCAATTCGGTCAGAGAAAATATTTAATTCTTGAAATGTACAGGAGACATTTTGGTTTTTAATGACAGTTACGCCTGTAGCAACAGCAACGGCTGAAACAGCAACAACTGATGCGGCTGTCGCGACAGTTGAACTAATGGTTGATGCTGTTGATGAAGCTACACCAGACGAACTTGATGTGCTTGAGGAAGATCCGGAAGTAGATGATAAAGAAGAGGTAGAGGAAGATTCGCTACCACTATTTAATTCCTCTTTAAGTTGTTCTTTCTTTTCTTCGCGATGATTTTCACTCTTATTCGTTTGAGCTTCGCGTTCTTCATTGTTTGGTTTTTCGCGTTGCTCATCGCTTACAGATTTATAATCATTTTCGTTTTGAAAAGAGAACTCACTTTTTTGAGCGTTAGTAAATTCATAACGAAAATTTTGGTTTTCGTTGGTGACCTTAACTTCATTAAATTCGTCTTGTCTCATTGAATATAGATTACGGGATTTTTGCTTTCTTGTAAAGAAAACAACGTTCTTATAATAATCAAAACAATATAATTTCAAGTTCAAAAAAGAAAAAATCATCGGCAATTTACGAATGATTTATTTCTTTGGTTTTATTTGTTTTAACCAGGATTTGCTGGTAATTTTCAGCAATTCTCGGTTAATTTTGTTTCACTTTATAATCGTAATTTTTGTTTGGGAATTTTTTCTCGTAAGCCTTAATACAAGCATCGATAACTTCCATGGCAATAGCCTTACCATGAATCTTATCAACAACAGTCTCTTTACCTTCAAGTTCTTTATAGACTTTAAAGAAGTGTTGGATTTCTCTTAGGATGTGATCTGGAACTTGTTTGATATCTTGGAAAGAGTTGAAGACTGGGTCATTTTTCGCAATAGCGATAATCTTTGTATCAACTTCTCCAGAATCGGTCATTTCGAGCATTCCGATTGGGAAACATTCAACTAGAGCGAGTGGAACGATTGGTTCAGAGCATAAGACTAATACATCAAGTGGGTCTCCATCACCAGCATAGGTTCTTGGAATAAATCCATAGTTATGTGGGTAGTGAGTTGATGTATATAAAACACGATCCAGGATTAATG
>DGSJ01000029.1 GCA_002393905.1 Caryophanales bacterium UBA4365 | reverse complement strand
TCGCAAGTAAGCAAATATCAAACCGCAAAATCTGAAACATCAGGACCGTTATTTGTCCACCAAAAGGCTGGCTTATCTGATATTCAAATTTCTAAGATTTCAAAATAAAAAGAACCGTCAATTCTTTAACATTTAACCGAGAATTGCTGGTTCTTTTTTAATTTTAATGATTAATCGTATTAATTCGAGATAGTGCTCGATAAAGAGCCATTTTTGCTCTTTTTAGATCGATGCAATCTCCACGAGATTTTAGTCTTTCCTCAGCACGTTCTTTTGCTTTCTTAGCTCGCTCTAAATCAATTTCGTCTTCTCTTTCAATGGTGTTGACCATTAACGTAACTTTTTCATTTGTTACATTTAATGCACCACCATGAAGAGCATAGTAGATTGTTTTGCCATCTTTTTTAATGTGCATTGGTCCATAACCAAGCGCACCAATCATTGGAGTATGTTTTGGAAGAATAGTTACGTATCCACCACTTAGTTTCACATTTAAAGACTCGACTTGTTCATCGAGATAACATCCTCTTGGTGTAACGATAACTAATTCAAAAGTCATTATTTCATTCCTTTAGCTTTCGCTTCGACATCCTTAATTGTACCAACATAAAGGAAGGCACTTTCTGGATAAGAATCGTATTTTCCATCCAAGATGGCTCTAAATGATTCAACAGTATCTTTGACTGGAACATAGATTCCTTTAAAGCCGGAGAATCCTTCAGCAACGTGGAATGGTTGAGACAAGAAGTTACGAATTCTACGAGCGCGGTTAACCACCACTTTATCTTCGTCACTAAGTTCATCCATACCTAAAATAGCGATGATATCTTGAAGTTCTTTATAACGTTGTAAAATCTTTTGAACTTCACGAGCAACATTATAATGTTCTTCACCAACTATATTTGGATCAAGAATATTCGAAGTTGAATCAAGTGGATCAACAGCTGGATAAATACCTAACGCAGCTGTGTTACGATCCAAAACAGTCTTCGCATCAAGATGGGAGAATGTTGTGGCTGGAGCTGGGTCAGTTAAGTCATCAGCTGGAACATAAATCGCTTGGACAGATGTAATTGAACCATCTTTTGTCGAAGTAATACGTTCCTGAAGTTGTCCCATTTCTGTAGCAAGTGTTGGTTGATAACCAACGGCTGAAGGTGTTCTGCCTAATAAGGCAGAGACTTCACTACCAGCTTGGGTGAAACGGAAAATATTATCAATAAAGAGAAGAACGTTTTGGTGTTCTACATCACGGAAATATTCCGCCATGGTTAAACCAGTTAATCCAACTCTCATACGAGCTCCTGGTGGTTCATTCATTTGTCCGAAGACAAGTGCGGTTTTACTTAGAACTCCAGAGGCACTCATTTCGTGATATAAGTCGTTACCTTCACGGGAACGTTCACCAACACCAGCGAAAATAGAAATACCTTTTTGTTCGGTAGCAATGTTGTTAATTAATTCCTGAATTAAAACAGTTTTACCAACACCAGCACCACCGAATAAGCCAACTTTGCCACCTTTTAAATATGGACAAAGGAGGTCGATAACTTTAATACCAGTTTCAAGCATTTCACTAGAAACATCCTGGTCTTTAAAGGCAGGTGCTTTTCGGTGAATAGGCATCTTTAGTTTGGTTTTTACCGGTCCTTTTTCATCAATTGGCTCACCTAAAATGTTAAACATACGTCCAAGTGTTTCTGGACCAACAGGAACAGTAATTGGGGCTTTTGTATCAATTGCTTCAAGTCCTCTAGTAATTCCTTCAGTTGGACCCATCGCGATACATCGAACGATGTCATCACCAATATGTTGAGCCACTTCAAGAGTTAATTCTTTACCACCAGGTAAAGGTACTTTTAAAGCAGTTAATAGTTCAGGAAGATGTTCATCTTTAAAACGAACGTCAATGACTGGACCAACAGCTTGGACAACAATTCCTTTATTATCGTTCATATAAGTTTACCTCCTTAGAGTTGACCCGAGACGATTTCAGTAATCTCTTGGGTAATGGCGGCTTGTCTAGCCTTATTGTATTCGAGTGTTAATTGATCAATTAATTCATCAGCATTATCTGAGGCGTTTTCCATTGCGGTACGTCTTGCCGTTTGTTCAGAAACAATTGATTCAACTACTTTTTGGAAGAGAATAGCATTTAAGTAAATTGGAACAAGTTCTTCGATTAAGGTCTTAACATCGGTATCAAAGATTGGTGGATATCGATAATCTTCACTTCTTCCTTCGTTTACTAGTGGGAATAATTTGAGGTCGCAAGGAACAAATTTCAAAGAGTTGACATAATGTGTGTAAACGAGGTGCACGCTACGATACTTTCCTTCTTTAAATAAGGAATCAAGCGTACGTCCAAGTTTATTGATGTGAGTCATACTAATTGAGTCGGTACAATGAAGAAGATCGTTATTTACTTCATAGCCTTCCTCAGTATAAATGTTTTGTGACTTTGAGCCGACAAGATATAAAACAGATTTGTTTTTATCAATGTTTTGTTTAACAAAGTTAAACAGATTATTGTTATAACCGGCACAAAGTCCGAAATTAGAATGAATCACGACATATAAATCTTTGTCAGCTTTTGGTTCTTTGCAGTAAACAATTTCTTCATCAATTTGACGTGCAAAAAGTTCTTGAATGAGTGCAGCAATTTCGTTGCTGTATCGTTCATTGTTCTCCATTAATCGACGGAACTTTTTTAACTTCACGGTGGAAACAAGTTCCATCGCTTTGGTTATTTTCTTAGTCGAGTTAATCGAGGCGATTCGACGTTTAGTTTTGTGAAGAGATTGCGCCATTATTTATATGCCTCAAAGAATTTTTCACAAACGGATTTAAGTGCTTTTTCGTTTGCTTCACTTAACACTTTTGTTTCGTAAATTTCATCAATGATTTCTTGATGTGAAGAAACAACGTGTTGATATAATTTCTCCAGCAATTCATGGATATTTTTGATTTCAACAGATTCAAGATAACCGTGTTTTACCGCGAAAAATTCAATAATTTGACGGTCGACAGGAAAAGTGTCATATTGCTTTTGTTTAAGCACTTCCATTAAAACACGACCATGATTTAAGATTCGTTTTGTATCCGCATCTAAGTCTGATCCGAATTGGGAGAAGGCTTGTAGCTCGCGGTAGTTTGCTAATTCAATTTTTAAAGATGAAGCAACTTGTTTCATCGCTTTAATTTGAGCAGCACTACCAACACGAGAGACAGATAAGCCAGAATCAATAGCTGGTCTTTGTCCAGCGTTAAATAAGTCGGTCATCAAGAAGATTTGACCATCAGTAATTGAAATGACATTTGTTGGAATATATGCAGAAATATCACCAGATTGTGTTTCGATGATTGGTAGAGCGGTAATTGAACCACCACCATGTTTTTCATCAAGTTTACATGCACGTTCTAACAAACGTGAATGTAAGTAGAAAACATCACCTGGGTAAGCTTCACGTCCAGATGGACGTTTAAGAAGTAGTGACAAAGTACGATAAGCAACTGCATGTTTACTTAAATCGTCTAGAACAATAAGTGTATCTTTACCTTGTTCAAGCCACTCTTCTGCCATCGCCATTCCAGCGTATGGAGCTAAGTATTGAAGTGGAGCAAGTTCACTCGCTGTAGAGGAAACAACAACGGTATATTTCATCGCTCCAGCTTTTTTAAGTTTGTCAACAATGGAGGCAACTGTAGAGTTCTTTTGACCGATCGCAACATAAACACAGTTAACGTTTTGATCCTTTTGATTAATGATGGTGTCAATGGCAATTGCTGTTTTACCAGTTTGACGGTCACCAATAATGAGCTCACGTTGACCTCTTCCAATAGGAATCATGGCGTCGATGGCTTTAATACCAGTTTGTAAAGGTGTATCAACACTTTTACGATACATGACACCAGGAGCAATACGTTCAACTTCACGGTACTTCTTTGAAGTAATGTCTTGTAAACCATCAATTGGTTGTCCAAGAGCATTGACAACACGACCTAAAAGTTCATCGCCTACTGGAACTTTAACAACTTCTTTTGTTCGTTTAACCAAATCGCCTTCTTTAATCTCTGTATCACTTCCAAGTAAAACACAACCGACATGTTCTTCTTCAAGATTCATCACCATGCCATAGATGTGACCTGGAAATTCAACGAGTTCGCCAAGCATTGCTTTATCAAGACCATAAACCAAAGCAACACCATCACCAACGGTGATAACTGTACCTACATCATCGGATTCAACCTTTGATGAGAAGTCTTCAATCTGCTTTTTAATTAAGGCGCTGATTTCAGAGGTTTTAATTTTCATCATGCTCTCCTTTCTTTTAAGTTTTGTTTCATGGAATCAAGTTTATAGAGGATTGAACCATCAAAAACATGGTCATGCACCACTACTTTAATTCCGCCAATTAATCGTTCATCAATGAGATTTTTAAGTTCAACTTCCACACCCATTCTTTTGGAAATGGCTTTCGTAACTTGTTCGATTTGCTTCTCACTAAGTTCAGTTGTGGAATAAACAAATCCATCAGCAATATGGAGTTCTTCATTTAGACCTAGAACAATTTCTTTAGCAATATCATGGAAATGGAAAATAAGGTGTTTTTTAGCGAGTAATTTAATGAAGTTTTGGAAATTTTTCACCGCAATTCCCGTACAAATTTGATCAATCAGACGATATTTTTCTTCGTTACTAACAAAATAAGAACAAAGCATTTTCTTTAGTTCAGCGTTCGCACTTAAAAGTTCATCGAAGGTTTTAGTTGCTTTCTTGTATTCTAAAAGCGCTCCTTCTTCACGAGCTAAACTAACTAAGGCATTGGCGTATTTTGTTGAAGCGGATTCCATAATTATTCTTTATGTTCTAAATCAGAGATAAACTCATTAATGAGTTTTTCATTATCCTTTTGATTAACTTCCCTGGATAAGACTTTCTTTGATGCGTCAAAAGCGACATCAACGATTTGGGAATGGATTTCATCCTTACTCTTTTCAATTTCTTGTTCAATTTCTTGTTTGGCACGCATGACTTCTTGATCAGCTTCTTCTTTGGCTTTAGCGTGGATTTTTTGTCTTTCTTTATCAGCATCAACTTTGGCTTGTTCAACAATAACTAAAGCTTCTTGACGAGATTTCTTTAGTTCAAGTTGGGCTTCTTCGACTTTTTCGGCAGCTTCTTTTTCACTTTGTTCAGCGTTACGAAGCTTTCCTTCCACGTAGTCAGCACGTTTTTTGATCAGTTTTTTCACTGGTTTATAGGCAAAGTAGAAAACAACGATTAACAAAAGAACGAAAGCCAAGAAAACAGCTAAAGCATCCCAAGGATTTGGGAAGAGTTTTTCTAAGAAACCTTCTTTTGTAATAACGTCATCATAAATGACAAGATGTTCCATAAGTGCCTCCTTTCAATAGACAAGAAATTAGAAAACGAAGAGTAAGAGAATTGAAATCAATAACGAGTAAATACCACAGGTTTCAACAAGGGCACAGCCGATAATCATTGAGGAACGTAATTTTCCATACATTTCTGGATTACGTGACATACCTTCAATGGCTTTGCCACAAAGATAACCTTCACCAATTGATGATGCGCCAGCACTAAGAATAGCGATACCAGCAGCAATGGCAATTAATGGATCTTTCATGCATGATTCTCCTTTCTAGTAGCTAAAGCTACTTCTGTTTCAACATCTTCTGGACGTTCTTGAGCAATAAATAGCATCGTCAAGAAGACAAAGACCATCGTCTGGATAAATCCAGAGAAAAGGTCAAAGTAAGCATGGAAAACTGGGGTTACAATCGGAGTAATAAACACCGAATTAAGACCTGCTGGAGCGAATGAGAAAATCGCTGATGAGATATTTCCAAGCAAACTATTTAGTAAAGAAATTAACACCCAACCAACAATAGCGTTACCAAACATACGAAGGGTCATCGAAATTAATGGAGCCCACATGGAGATTAAGTTCACTGGTAAAAAAAC
This sequence comes from Caryophanales bacterium UBA4365, assembly GCA_002393905.1. Taxonomy (GTDB): domain Bacteria; phylum Bacillota_I; class Bacilli_A; order RFN20; family CAG-826; genus Fiminaster. The sequence continues at coordinate 21,064 of DGSJ01000029.1, read as the reverse complement.
TGGGATTGGATCAATAAAACGTTTGAAATATCTCCATCTCGTATAGCGAATTGATGTAACGTGAATTAAAACAAAGGTGATTAACGCTAATGTAAGTGGAACAGCAATGTTAGTCATTGGGGTTGGTAAACCAGTAATTCCAATGGTAAATGAGAGGAATAAGAACGGAATTATTGCCAGCAATAATCCACCAAAGTTCTCAAAACCTGGTCCCATTGTCTCGTGGACTGTGCCATCAAGTTTTTCAACACACCATTCAACGAGTAAAAGTAAACCTTTTGGTTTCTTTGTTGGATCAGCTTTTTTGGCTAAGATACCAACAACAATGGCTAAAATCATTAAAACTCCGATGATCAAAAGAGCGACGATGATTTCGCCGGTTGGGTTAAAGCTCTTAAATGATTCGGAGGAGTAAGGCATTATTTTAATTCACCAATATTCATGAAGTTCTTTTTCTCTCTTGTCATTACAATGGCGACAACAACGACCATTGGGACAAAAGCAATTAATAGGCCAAAAACTGAGTTTTTAAAGGCCGGAATTTGTTGAGAGATATCAAGATATGCTAATAAAACTGTCATTCCGACATAGATAAGCATTCTTGTGAAATAGAAAAGTAAAAATAACGAGGCTTTGTAATTTTTTAAAGCAATGCTGCTACCTTTGAAAAGTAAAACTACATTGATGGCTGAGACCACCATCCCGATTGATGCGCCAATCAACCATCCTGGTTGAGAGAAGAATAAACCAATACAAGATAAGGCAATTAAAACTAGGCCAAAAAGGCAGCAATAAAGAACTAAACGCACTAAAGTGCTTTGAGAAGAGAATAACTTTTTCATACGCATATATTAAATACGCGAACAAAAAAAGTCAATCCATTTGGACTGACTTTTTATTTGTTAGTTTTATCTTACTTCACGAGCACTCTTTTTAAGACGCAGGATTTAATAATTCCGTTTTCCATTTGAACTGGAATTTCGCCTTGAATGAGTGGTAAGCAGTAGTCACGGAATGATTGAGCCATTCTGGTATCATCAACCATCATTGATGTTGGAACTTTTTGTTCAACATTAGCGATTAATGAGATATCAACTGGTTCATAGCTTACTTTGTAAGGTTTATTCGAAACACGCTTAATAGCAATCATGTGTCCGGTCATTCCTTCAAGAGCTTTTTGGACAGCGATTGTACCACACATAATTGCTTCATCAGAGTCAACTTTAGAGGTTAAGAATGAGTAAGCACGTTGTGGTAAAGAAAGTTCAATCGCGCGGATTGGGTAACCAAGCTTATTTTCAACAATTTTAGCAAGGTCTGCTCCAGCTCCACCAAGTTGCATATGACCAAAGGAGTCGACACGAGCGTTAGAAGTATCTCTTTCGAAGATGATTCCTTCGGAAACAGCAACAATAGCGTTACCTTTCTTCTTGTATAAAGCATCAACTTTTTTGAGGAAATCTTCCATGTCAAATTTGTTTTCTGGAAGATAAATTAAGTCTGGACGAGCTTCTTCTGGGAGAAGGTCAACAGCTGCTGTTAACCAGCCAGCATTACGGCCCATCACTTCGATGATGTAGACTTTGCCTTTCTTATAGCAAACAGCGTCTAAGATAATTTCTTTTGTAGTGTTAACAACGTATTTTGCAGCACTACCAAAACCTAATGAATGGTCGGTAATAGCGAGGTCGTTATCAACAGTTTTTGGAACACCCATAACTTTGATATCGAGACCTTTCTCTTTACAAAGTAAAGAAAGTTTGTAACAAGTATCCATGGAGTCGTTACCGCCATTGACGAAAACATAACCAATATTATGCTTCTCGCAGGTCTCTAAAATCTTCGCATATTCTTCATCGTGGAAGTCTTTTGGAAGTTTATGACGGGAGGTTCCTAAAATTGAACCTGGAGTTTGTTTTAAGAGTTCGATTTGTTCTGGATCTTCTTTACCAAAATCGATGATGTTATCGGTCAGAAGTCCTTCAATTCCGTTAAGTGAACCATAGATGTGGGAGATTTCTGGATGCTTTTGAGCTTCTTTGATTGCTCCATATAAAGAAGTGTTAATAACACTTGTTGGTCCACCAGATTGAATGTAAACCATTGCTTTTGAATTCATTTCATTAGTCTCCTTAATTATTAAAATAAGAAATACGCTATAATTTTATTGAAATTATATTCCCTCGTAAAGCAAAAATAGCTATTCGGGCGTATGTAAGCGCTTGTATAAACATTTATAATCATTTAAAATTAATCGTGCGATATTAAAGGAGGCATATAAATGTCATTCAAACTGAAATATCTTGGAAAAGAGAAAACTTTCGCATCAAAAGTTAAACTTCTTGATCTACTTGATAAAGAAGACAAATCTTTTGTTTGTGCCCGTGTGAACAACCGTGTTCGCGAATTAACTTATGAAGTCTATTACGACGCTAATGTTGAATTTTTAACTGTCAAAGACAGTGATGCAATTCGTACATATGAAGCTTCACTTCGTTTCGTTTTAGCGATGGCTATCCACAATGTGGATCCATCTCTTGAAGTACGATTCTGCTATAACGTCTCACGTTCAGTCTTCGTTCAAATCTTAAACGAAGGAAGACGTGCAACACCTGAACTTGTTGAAGAAGTTGATAAGGAAATGCAAAAAATCATTGCTGCTGATTATCCACTTGAAAGAGGTGTTTATACTAAAGAAGAAGCCGCTAACATCTATCGTGACCACCACTTAGATGACAAGTTAGCCATTCTCCAATACCGTCCAGAAAAAACTGTTCACCTTTATAACTGTAATGGTTATATGAACTATATGTTCAGCAGAATGGTTCCATCAACTGGTTACCTTACTTCTTATAAATTAAGACTTTATTCTCCAGGCATTATTGTCCAATATCCACGTAGTGAATGTGGAGGAGAAATTCCACCATTCGAAGATGCTCCAACATTTGGTAAGACTCTAAAAGAGTCTCATGAATGGGGAAAGATTGCTGGTGCTGACTCTGTTGCTGGAATCAATGAGCACATCCATCGTGATGGCGTAATTGATTTTATCCAACTTTGTGAAGCTCGTCATAACCGCATGTTAACAACTCTTGGAGACATGATTTCCAAAGACATCGATAACATTCGTTTAATTTGTATCGCTGGTCCATCAAGTTCTGGTAAAACAACATTTGCTAACCGTTTAAGAGTAGAACTCTTATCAAGAGGCATTAAACCAATCCGTATCTCGATTGATGACTACTATTTAACGAAAGCTGAAGCACCAAAGGATGAAGATGGTAAACCAGATCTTGAATCAATTGAAGCTCTCGATATTGAATTATTCAACCAAAACATGCTTGATTTAATCAACGGAAAAGAAGTTCAATTACCAAAATTTGATTTCAAACTTGGTAAGAGAGTTCCAGGACGCATTTTAAAGGTCGGTCCAACTGAACCAATTATTATTGAAGGTATTCACGCGTTAAATGATCGTATGACAACACTCATTCCGCGTCACCAAAAATTCAAAATCTTCATTGCTCCTCAAGCACAAATTAACCTTGATAACGTGAACCCAGTATCAATTACTGATCTTCGTTTACTCCGTCGTCTAGTTCGTGACTACAAGTTCCGTGCTGCCTCGGCTGAAGAAACATTCAGTATGTGGCCAAGTGTCCGTCGTGGTGAATTTAAATGGATCTATGACACTCAAGAAGGTGCTGATTACGTTTATAACTCCATGCTCTCATACGAACTTTGTGTGATGAAGAAATACGCGATGCCACTTCTTGAAGCAGTTGATCGTGAAGACAAATACTTCCCAGTTGCTGAAAGACTCATCCGTATGCTCAAATACTTCGATGATATGCCAGATGAATGGGTCCCATGTAACTCCCTAATGAGAGAGTTTATTGGCGGATCTTGTTACGAAGGCGCTTAATCAAAGATAAAACAAAAAGAACCAGCAATTCCTGGTTCTTTTTTATTTTTCCTCACGTTTTGAATAGGTTTTTGCAAATCTCTTCTTTTCGCGGTCATATATGTAAAAGAGAATTGAATAATATGTTTTCTTCATCACCGTGTATCGGTCAGCTTCTTCTTTGGAAATACGAGACAAATAGAATTCTGAGAAGATCTTTTCATAGCGGAAGAAACATTCATAAACAGTGAGTAAAGTAAGTCTTAAGTAATACTCATCTCTTGAATAAATCAGAATTGGTGAGGAATGAGAAATCTCAGACGCCATTTCATAGAGTTTTGAGTAAGCAGATAATCCAGCTAAACGTTCCACTCCATCACGGAAGTTAAACTTGAATTGTGGATCTTCATTATAATTTGGTACAGCAGTTAACCAGCCATACTCGATATATTTCTTCATGTCTTTGCTCTTCAATTCAAGAGCGTGCATTCCTTCTTTTAGTTCGGCAAAGATTTTGTCATCTTCTTCTTTATCTTTAACTCCACCACGGAAGGCAACACCGTATTTTAAGTGTTGGACATACTTATTTTGGATCGGGGTTCCGTATTTATTTAATAGATGCAGAATACATTCATTTTCATGAAGTGTTCTCCATAAGGAGAACGCCTCTGTCCCAAACCCATCGACAACAAGGTCTAAAATGGCTTTCATAATTGAGAAGCCTTTGTGCATCACATCAAGAACTAATGTTTCGTTTGGATTGTTCTTTGGAAAACGAGAAAGCATTCCAAGCATAAAGTTCAGATATAAATCTAGATTAGAAACAACTGGAGAATACTTTGTTGTTAGACGTGTGTTCTTGTAGTTTAGATGTTCGTTGGTAAAGTATTTATCCACTGCTAATGAAACAATGCGAGAAATCGCTGCTTCATCATCTTTGAGTGATTTACAATCAACATCGTGGGAATCAAGATAGAATCCAAATTCATTAATTAAGTAAAGTGTTAATGGAAATGAATTAACAGGAACAGCTTTACCAAATAAGTTTGATTGAGATAATTCGATTGCTCCCTCATAAGCAATTTCATATGCTTCAAAAACAACTTCTGGATCGATTTGCGAACGAACTTGAAGTTGGTTGAAGAGATTAATAAATTGCTCGTGAGAAAGAATATTTTTCATTATTAATTTTTAAATTTAATCGCAGATTTCACCGCAATTTCCCATCCTTTATATAATTTTCGAGCCTCATTTTGGTTCATCTTTGGATGGAAGTTTTTAGCGATTGTATGAGCGTTACTAATTTCATCAAGCGAGGAGAAGAAACCAGAACCTAAACCAGCCATAAATGCCGCACCAATCGCAGTTGATTCTAGGCAAGTAGGTTTAGAAACTGGAATATCTAAAATATCGCTTTGGAATTGAAGCATGATGTCAGAATTAGTAACACCACCATCGACATAAAGTCGATTAATCTTTATTTTTGATTCTTGCTCCATGACAGAGAAGACATCTTTACATTGGAAAGCAATTGCTTGAAGAGTTGCTAAAGCAAAATGGTCTAATGTTGTTCCGGCGCTAATACCAAAGAAAGCACCACGAACATCATCATCCCAGTATGGAGTTCCTAGGCCAACAAAAGCTGGAACAAAATAAACTCCACCAGTGTTTGGGACACGTTGAGCCATGATGTTAACATCATTCGAGTGTTTAATAATATGCAATCCATCTCTTAACCATTTAATCGCGGAGCCACAAACGAACACCGAACCTTCTAAAGCATAAGAGACTTCTCCATGAAGATCCCAGGCGATAGTTGTTAATAATCCTTTTTTAGAAAGAACTGGTTTTTCACCAATGTTCATTAACATGAAGCAACCTGTTCCGTATGTCGATTTAGACATTCCTGGTTCAAAACAATTTTGACCAAATAAAGCGGCTTGTTGGTCACCGATAACACCAGTAATTGGTGTATCTTTATCAAGAAGAGAGATTGCACCAAAGTTAGCATCACAGGATTTCACTTCTGGAAGCATTTTTCTTGGAATATTAAATAATTTTAATAAGTCTTCATCCCATTCTTTAGTGTTAATGTTAAATAACATCGTACGGGATGCATTGGTGATATCAGTTGCGTGTACTTCGCCTTTTGTTAATTTATAAATTAACCAGGAGTCAACAGTACCAAACAATAGTTCTCCAGATTCGGCTCTTTCTTGACCTCTTGGAAGATGATCAAGGATGTAACGAATCTTTGAAGCAGAGAAATAAGGGTTAATAATTAAACCAGTCTTTTCATGAATCATTTCTTCATGTTTCATGATCCGGTCACAAATACCTTGTGATTGACGAGATTGCCAGACAATACCTTTGGAAACTGGTAATCCTGTGGTTTTAGACCACACGATTGTTGTTTCACGTTGGTTAGTAATACCAACGCAGGCAATCGAATCCCATCCAACATTGGCTTTTTCTAAAGCTGTTTGAATAACATCCACTACTCCAGCAAAAAGTTCGTTTGCATCAACTTCGACGTATCCACTTTTTGGGTATTCTAATGGGAGTTCTTTTTGGGCAAAGGCAACAGTTAAGCCACCTTTATTAAACAGGATTGCTCGACTAGATGTTGTTCCTTGGTCAATAACAAGAATGTACTTATTCATTTCTAGACCTCAATAGTTTTTCGATATCACTGACTTCTTTAATGACGTCCTTAGAAAGGACTTCACGACCATTTTCAGTTACTAAAACATCGTCTTCAATACGAATACCAATGTTATATTCAGCAAAATATAATCCTGGTTCACAGGTAATAACGTTTCCTGGAACTAGAGCACTACTACGATCTGTTCCATCATGGGTATCTAAACCTAAATGATGGGACACGCTATGGTAGTAAACACGGGTGATTTCTTCTTTAGAAGAGATTAAACCCTTTGCAAAGCATTCTTCAGCAAGGAAGTTTTTAGCGAAATCGTTTAATTCAACGAGTGTAATACCTGGACGAATGAAGTTAATAGTAGCCTTGTTACACTCTAAAACGATTTCGTAGATTTTCTTCTGAAGATCACTGAATTTTCCATTAATTGGGTAAGTACGTGAGATATCACCAGAATAATGGGATTTAGCAGCACCTAAATCAAATAAAACGAGTTCTCCGTCATTAAGCATATCTTTGGCTTCTGGATAATGGAGGATGACACCGTTTTTGCCACTAGCAATGATCGTATCAAAAGCTAATGTTGTTCCGTATTCTTCCATAATGGAATATTCAAAAGCGTTACGTAAGTTATATTCATATCGACCTGGTTTCATGACACGTAAGGCGTTACGAATTCCTAGATCTGTTGTTTCAATAGCTTCACGAATACAGTCGATTTCTGCTGGTGATTTCACCATTCTTTCTTTTAAAATCATCTGATTTACGTCGATGACTTTGGTTTGATATTTTTTCTTTAATTCTTCAGCAAAATGAACTGTGGAAACACATTCATCAATCTTTAATTCTTTTTCTAAATCAAGATAAACTTGGTCGATTTGACCAAAGTGAGACATGTTGTTTGAGAATGCGGCATCAATCTTTCCTTCAAATGTGGAACGCATTAAGACTGTTTCAATGCCAGAGATTTCTCTAGCTTCTTCGACAGTCATCTTAATGCCAGTCCATTTTTCAATCTTTTCATTTTTTTCATCAATAAAAAGATATTCGCTAATTTCTCCATCGCATTTTACAAGTAAAAGAACAGAGTTTTCTTGTTCAATTCCAGTTAAATAGTAGAAATTACGGTTAATATCGAACGGGAAAGAGGCATCTCCACTTTTCTTTCTAGCTTGTCCGGCAAAAAGGATGAGTAGAGAATTATTCTCTAACTTATCTAAGATTTTATTTCTTCTTGTAGAATATTCGTTTGCGTCAATCATCATTGCACCTTCTTATCTATGATAAATTGTTTTGGTTCCCACGACTTCTAAATGGGAGTGTGGGAAATGGTTTACTAATGTTTCCCCAATTTCTTCCGGGGCTAAAACATCAACTTTTATTGTATCTTCATATTGGACATTTTCCAATGAAAATGAATCCATCTTTGCGAGATGTTTTAATTCATCGAATTGGGAATAAGTTAATTCGACTCGGTAGACATAGACTTGTTCAATCTCAAGTAGATCAGCACTTTCGACAACTTGAACACCGGTTTCTAAGTAGGTTGACATGAGTCGAGATGCACCAAGTAAAACTCCACCAAAATATCGCACAACCACCAGCAAAACCTCATCCATTTCCTTTTTTTCAAGTAGATTCATGAGTGGTCTTCCAGCAGTTTTTGCTGGCTCTCCATCATCACTACATTTCTTTTGTCCGTGGATAGAGTAGGCATAGCAATAATGTTTTGCTTTTGGGTATTGTTTCTTGATTTCGGTTAAATAGTTTTTAACTTCGCTCACATCTTTAACGTGAAGTAAAATGCCGATAAAACTCGATCGGTCACGAATTAGTGTTATTTCTCTTCTCTCTAAGATGGTTACCATGTGTTTAATTATACATTTTAGAAATTAAATTGTATAATCAGTTTAATTATGAACAAGAAGTGTCCATATTGTGAAAAGGAATATCCAGAGGTCAGTCGATACTGTCCTTATTGCGGATCACCTAATCCAGCATACAAGCAAATCAAAGGTCCAAGTCTTCAAATTGCTAGACAGATTCTTTTATTTGTGATTGGTTTTATTGGTTTCCAAATTGTTGGTACACTTCTTCAAGTTCCGTTTTATTTAAAAGCAATAAGTGATTTTGGATCAGACAAGAAAGCAATTGTTGAATATTTAACAAGTTCACCGGTGTCGATGTTTGTTAATGCTTTTTCGTATTGCATTATCTTTACTGTTTTAACGTTTGCCGCAAAACCTGGATTAAGAAATCTATTCCAGTCATTTAAGGATAAGAAAGCTTATATTGCTGCTCTCATCGGAATGGCATGTATTTATGGATTTAACATTGCTTATAACATCTTTCTAAATTCTGTTGGTGTTAGCGCTACCGCTAACAATAACCAAAGTACGCTTGATTCGATTGTTAAAGATTATCAACTTATCTCTTTGATTGTGTTCGGCATAATGGGACCAATTTGTGAAGAATTAACTTATCGAGTTGGCTTATTTGATTGTGTAAAAAGAAAGAATCGCTATTTGGCATACGCCGTCACAATTATTGTTTTCACTTTGATTCACTTTGACTTTGCATCAAGTAACATGGTGAATGAATTACTAAATATTCCGTTTTATGCTGTTGCAGCATTTACATTCACATTTATTTATGACCAATACGGATTTGCTGCATCTGTTTCAGCACACATTACAAATAACTTAATTTCAATTATTATTTCGATTATTTAATATGACTCAAAAGTTTTCCTACCACATTTTCTCATCATTCTGGATTAAGGTTATTGCCTTATTTTTAATGACACTAGATCACGTAGCAAAATTCATGTATTTTAACGGGATTTCACCGCAAATCGCCGATATTTTAGAAATTATTGGTCGTTTAGGATTCCCATTATTTATCCTTCTTTTAGTGGAAGGGGTAAGACACACCAGAAACTTTGGAAAATACATTCTTCGATTAGGAATATTAGCCGGTGTAGTTCTACTCGGGCAGATTGTTATCCACCACTTTTTCATGGATATTTATGGGTTTTATTCTCCAATCATTGATTTGGTTTTGTGTGCATTAACTTTATATTTATTAAAACAAAGAAATAAGAAGTCTTTCTTAGCAATCATCCCAATTGCCTATATTCTTCTTTCCTTTGTTGTCATGGTTTTAGAGAACTCCAATGATATTGAGATTTGGTGGTTCCCGTTCTATTTAAGAAGCGGATATAACATCTTTGCATTACTACTTTCTCTCGGATTCTTCTATGCCTATCCATTAGCAAAAGTAATGATGAAAAACTTTGGTAATAGTGTTGATAATTTAGAAGGAACAGCTTACGAAAGAGTGTTTGTAAACACATTAATGTGTTTCGTGGTCTTTTTAACAGTTCTTATTATCTACTTAATCAGTCTTGTTCCATATGCTGATATTTATCACATTGCGCATGAATCATATTCCGTTCTTGCTGTTATCTTTATCTTTATGTATAGCGGAGAACTTGGTTATAATAAGAACTGGTTTAAGTATGGCGCTTACGTCTACTTCCCGTTACATATTGCGATAATATTCTTAATCTTTTTACTCATTTAGGAGGAGTTACTATGATTAAACATTTAGAAAAAGAAGCTGATTTCGAATCAGAAATTAAAGATGGTCGAGTCCTCGTCGACTTCTATGCTGATTGGTGTGGACCATGCCAAATACTCGCACCAAATCTCGAACAACTTTCCAAAGAAGACGATATTAAAATCATTAAGATTGATGTTGATTCATTACCAGGAATTGCTCGTACATATCGCGTCATGGCCATCCCAACATTACTTCTCTTTGAGAATGGTCAATTAAAGAAACGCGAAACGGCTTATATGCCAATCGAACAATTACGTCGTTTCGTTTCTTAAAAAATACTCTTTTCAATACGAATAAGATGTGATAACATTTATCTCGCACTGAGGACCGTTGGTATATCGGTTTATTATGCCTCCCTGTCACGGAGGCGAGAGGGGTTCGACTCCCCTACGGTCCGCCAGACAGTGCAGATGTAGTTCAGTGGTAGAACATCAGCCTTCCAAGCTGATTATGCGGGTTCGATTCCCGTCATCTGCTCCACTTGACAATGTTATATGGTTTCGAGAGATCGAAACTTTTTTTATTCCTAAAGAAAGATAGAAAATAAAATTAATATTAATTTTTTGTGATATGATTAAGTTGAAATTGGAGAAAAGAATATGAAATATTGTCCACATTGCGGCACCGAGATAGCCGAAGATGCTCGTTTCTGTGCAAACTGCGGTTGTCCAGTAAATACCGGCAGTCTACCAGCAAATAGAGCTGAAGAACCTGTTATTCGCACAGTCGCTAAAGTCTTTATGATTATTTCCACTGTATTATGCGGATTTGCGATTATTCCACTTTGCTGGATGATCCCAATGACAGTTCACTACTTTAATGTTACTGAAAGAGGCGAAAAGGCCACTGCTACTTTCGCTGTTTGTACACTATTATTTTGTAGTTTAGTTGCTGGCATCTTAATGCTAGTTGATGATGATCGATAAAATGTTTGATTTATTAGTTGCTACAAATAACGCCCATAAGATTCATGAGTATGAAGAAATGTTTTCTCCATACGGAATCAAAGTTCATTCACCAAAAGAACTTGGTATTCATGTTGATCCAGATGAAAATGGAACAACTTTTGAAGCAAATTCATTGATAAAAGCAAAAGCTTTACAAGAATTTACTAAGATGCCTTTAATCGCTGATGATTCGGGATTATGTGTGAATGCATTAAACGGATTCCCTGGATTACATACAGCTCGCTTTGCTTCAGAAAATGGCGGTAATGCGGTTGCTAATCTAAAGCTAATTGAGATGTTAAAAGACTACGAAGATAAATCTGCAAACTTTGTTTGTGTGATTACTCTTTTAAATGTTGAAGATCAACCTGTTGTCTTTAAAGGTGTTTGCCAAGGAAAGATTCTTCCAGCACCTGAGGGAGAACATGGGTTTGGATATGATCCAATCTTTTATAGCAATGAAGCGAAGATTTGTTTTGGTATCGCTCCAGAAGAAGTTAAAAACACTTATTCGCACCGTGCTTTAGCGTTAAAACAACTATTAAGTTATTTAAAAACAAAACATTTAATTTAATTATAAATAATCTTTGCTATAATACATATCGCTGGAGCAGTACCCAAGAGGCTCAAGGGGACGGTTTGCTAAACCGTTAGATCGGGTTACCGGTGCATGGGTTCGAACCCCATCTGCTCCGCCCACTAATCAGACTAGGCTATGCTTAGTCTTTTTATTTTCATTTCTTTCTTGTGGTAATTTGTGGTAATTGTTATAATCTAAATATGGAAACGAACAGATTAAAAGAATTAAGGGTTAAAGCAGGATTGACTTTAAGACAATTGTCAAATTATACAAAAATTGACTATTCCTATTTATCTAAAATTGAAAAAGGGCAGAAAGTTTTAACAAAAGAAATGGCATTAAAACTATCGTTATTTTTCTCGGTAGATGCCAATTATGTTGAAGGGAAAAAATATTACCTAATTACTTGTCATACAAGCAATTTAAAACAAACGTTTCCCCTCTTTCCAGAAGACATACAAAAGTACGGAGATTGTTACGATTCTAAACTAACCAAAGATTTAAAAATCATTAATGTTATTAACAAAAACATTGAAGAACGTCTGCTAAAAGAAAAAGAAATGATTAGAAAGACCCTTAAAAAATTATTAACAGAGAAAGAAATAGTTGATTCCATGGACGATTGGGCCCCAATTAACCTAATGTATGCCCAAGCAAAAATTAATGAGTTACTAAATAAAAAACGTTAATACTACTGCAATAGTACTAACGTCGAAGAAATCTTAAGATTTCCTGCAAAATTATTATAAGGTTTCTTCAATTTTAAAGAAAGGAGAAATCTTATGATAACCAAAAAAGGTGCTGGCGGGCACCAACAACCATACATTCCTGCTGGAAATGGGGAAGAAAGCGGAGAATATACATCTTTTGATTCTTCATGTTTAGATCCAAGAATTAAAATGGCTTCTGAAATCCTTGGTTATGACAAAGTCGTAAAATTTATTTTTGAAAATCATAAACCACCAATCAAAGAAACAAAACATTGCCAAAAGCGAATGAATGAACGCCATATTACAAGAATTGAAATAGCTGAAGCTATCAACAAACATATTTATATTTCCGAAGAAAAGATTGATAAAAATGGAAAATCTTCAATCATATATTATGGTCCAAATGCAACAGTTTGTATCAATCCTAAAAATGGAAATTTAATCACTGCATATAGAACAAGAAAAAATATTCGAAATAAGATAAAATAAAGGAGAAATTATGTATCAATACAAATTAAAAGAAGAAACAAGAACGTTTTTAAAAAAGTATGTTTATCCTTTTTCAAAATACAAACTTATAACTGACGAAAATGCAGATGAGATAGTAGAGTTTATTGTAGATACTTATGTATCTCCTTTAGTAAATGATCAAGAAGAAGGAAAGCATATCGATGAAAGCCTTCTTAAAAAGGCAGACAATGCAATTGATGATATATGCGATAATTAGTCTATGATTCAAAACACGTTTAACGAAGAATTCATTAAGAATGACAAATCACACGTCCAAAAGAAAACCAAACTCACGATTATGTGCATGGTTTATAAGGATGATGGATCTTTTCTTGTTGAAAATAGAGTCAAAAAGGATTGGCCAGGTCTTACATTTCCAGGTGGACACGTCGAAGATGATGAATACATCACCGATGCTGTCGTTCGCGAGATGAAAGAAGAGACCGGTTTAACTGTTTCTAACCTAGAACCACGCGGATATATCGAATGGAACAACTTCGGAGATGATATTCGTCATCTCGCGATGCTATTTAAAACGAAATCATTTGAAGGCCAAATCAAGTCTTCCAAAGAAGGCGAAATATTCTTCATTAAAGAGGCGGATATTGAGAAGTATCCTCTATCTAATGACTTCTTAAAAATCTACGAATTATTAAAGTAAAATATTCAAGAATTGCAAAAAAAGAACCAGCAAATCCTGGTTCTTTTCACTTTTTTTGCTAATTAGTAAGCTCTAGCAAAGAAGACTACTTTTTCAGCCTTCTTCCCACAGACTAAGCACTTATGTTCGAATGGTACTTGGTCGAATGGCAAGCAACGAGCTGTGGCTTGATAAAGTTCTTTAATTTTATCTTCACAAGCTTGATCACCACACCACATGACTTTGGCGTATCCACCGCGGTCAAGGATTTGACCAAGTTCTTCAATGGAATGAGCCTCAGTTGTATGTTCAAGAAGATATTTGAATGCTTTTTGATACATTTCGTGATGAATGGTTTCCATTAAGCTAGAAACTTCCTTCACCACATCTTCTTCTTTAGTAACAAGCTTTTGACCATCGTTACGTTTAGCTAGAACGCAAACACCGTTAGCAATGTCGCGAGGACCAACTTCTAAACGAAGTGGAATACCTTTCATTTCGTATTCGGCATATTTCCAACCTGGTGAACGATCAGAGTCATCAAGTTTTACACGAATTCCAGCTTTCTTAAGAACTTCATAATATTCTTTAGCTTTCTTAATAACTTCTGGGTTTTTCATCATAACTGGAATAATGACGACCTGGATTGGTGCAACCTTTGGTGGAAGAACTAATCCGTTATCATCTCCATGAACCATGATGATTGAACCAAGTAATCTTGTAGAAACTCCCCAGGAAGTTTGGAATGGTGCTTGAAGTTTATTTTCTCTATTAGAGAAAGAGATTCCAAATGCTTTAGCAAATCCATCACCAAAGTAGTGTGTTGTTCCGCTTTGGAGAGCTTTGCCATCTGGCATTAATGCTTCAATAGAATAAGTTTCTTTTGCGCCAGCAAATTTCTCTTTATCAGTTTTAATACCTTTAACGAATGGAACAGCTAGTAAGTCACGTCCCATTTCATCATAGATTTCAAGCATGCGAAGAGCATCTTTTCTGGCTTCTTCTTCGTTTTCATACATTGTATGACCTTCTTGCCAAAGGAATTCGCTACCTCTTAAAAATGGACGGGTTGTTTTTTCCCAGCGAACAACGCTGCACCATTGGTTATAACGTTTTGGAAGATCACGATATGATTCAATAATGTTTTTATAGTGTTCACAGAATAAAACTTCACTTGTTGGACGAATAATAAGTTCGTCATCAAGAACGTTTTTACCACCTTTAGTGGCAATTAATGTTTCTGGAGCAAAGCCACTAACGTGGTCTTTTTCTTTTTGGAATAATGAACTAGGAATAACTAAAGGCATGTAGACATTTTCTACACCAACATTTTTAAATTTCGCATCTAAATAATGTTGAATTTCTTCCCAGATGGCATAGCCATAAGGACGATAAATAATAAAACCTTTAACTGAACTATAATCCATTAGTTCAGCTTTTTTACAGACGTCTGTATACCACTGGGCAAAGTCGTCTTCTTGACGTGTAATAGCGTCGTTTTTCATTTGTGCCATAAACATCTCTCCTTTATATTAATCACTCATTTTTTCTAATTTTAGGATGTTCTTCTTCGAGATTGGAAGGACATTTTCATCGCTTGGGCTAATCACTTCACTAGAAACGATTTCAACACCTAATCGAACTAAAAGTTCGACGGCATCCCAAGAGATCATATTATCTGCAACAAGAATCTTATTAAATTTAAGTAAGTTCTCGATGAGGTTTTGGAAAATTGGTAACCTGTTCATTGAACGGTTAGAAAGTTGTGCAGCCGAATCGATGATAAAGTAATCAAAAGATTCATAAATCTTTGGAAGTAATGTTAATTCACTCTTATCTTTCAAGCGCAGTGCTGCGGCATAACCATTTGAACGAAGGTTTGTCACCATCGCAATCACTGATTCAGTCGACATTGATGGAAGATCAATAAAGTCTTGCTCACTAATACAAATGACAATCTTCGTTTCTTTAATACCATTAATGTGTGAGAGCGTACGAGCGACAAAAGCGATTTCGTTATAACTCACATCAAAGAATAAAGTGTGGTTTTTCTCGGACTTTTGCTGGATAAATCGTGAGATTGAGTTACGGGCAATTGTTGAGAAAAGTTCACGGTCATCATTAGTTTTATAAGCATAACTCTTGAGTTCTTCAATTGAACCAAAGAAGGAATCTAATGGTTTAATAATAGCCTTATAACCAATCGTTCTTTGACGACCGACATCATAGATTGGACGATATAAATATTGAAAACGTTTATCATAGATAATACGTTCAACTTCTGTACGATAGTTTTGAGAATTAACTGGTGCAATTGAGTCTCCATTCTCTTCATAGAAGAGATAAGTTAATCCTTCTTCTTGGGCATTCTTGGCTAATTTTTCACCTTCAACAATAATCTTTTCTAAATCAGAATCGAGAAGTTTATTTTCAATAATAGCAATCGAATATGAAATAAAATCAACTGAAGAATGAACAGACATACGACGTCTAGTTTCAACTTCGATTGTATGTAAGGCCTGAACAACTTGTCCACGAATCGATGCCTTAAAATCAGTTATAAAGATTTCATCATCGCTATATTCAATCATCATTCGATCTTTACTAATAAATGGAACAAGAGCGTTTTTAATGGTAACGAAATCAAGTCTTGAGATCTTTTCAGTGGAATTGGTTCTAAAGAACTTCACACAGCAGGTAAAGCCACGATTTGGTTTTTCTTTTAAAGTTGCTGATAAACCAGCCTGAGTAGAGAACTTATAGAATCCTTCATTATTACGACGTGAACGAGAAACGTTCATGAATCTTAATAAGTGGGATTCGAGGTGAATAATTTGATTTTCGTAATCAATCTTTGTTACTTGTAACAAAGTGAAATATTTTTTACGATTACGATGAACAATAACGCTAATTTCTAATGTTTGAGGAGTATCCGCATCTTTATCAAGTAAAGAACCAACCCAGTCAATCAAACGTTCACGTTCGTTAGATGGGAACATGTTATAGAAATTAGTTAATGTAGAACTACGACGACGTCTAATCGAAGAAGCGTTGTAGTAATCAGTTTTGTCGTTTTTAATATCGAGTCTAAAAACACGAATTGAATTGGATGAATCTTGAATTTTTCCAGCAAAAAGGACATCCCTTCTTTTTGAGACAATAAAAGAGATAACGATAAAGAGTAAAAGAGCGATTAAAAATAAAAGACCCCCTATAAGAAGGTATTTATCCAGAGTTGACTCAGCTAAAATCGACATAGAAATATTATACACGTGATTAAATTATATACAACAAATGTTGTAAAAATAATGCGATTTAATCAAAGATTAGACACCGTTTATAGGGCAAACAGTTTCTTATACAAACAATCAGTAGATATGATATAATAGTCGCCAGCTGGAGAAATACCCAAGCGGCTGAAGGGGCTGGTTTCGAAAACCGGTAGGAGGTGCAAGCTTCGCGGGGGTTCAAATCCCTCTTTCTCCGCCAAAAACATGATCCCAGTAATTAATAAAAAACGGGATCTTTTTTTATCCCGATTTTTCGAATTTTAACCAAGATTTGCTGGTAATTTTACTGCAAAACCTTATTATTTTTCTTTTTATGTTCAGAAACGAAAAGACATAAAAATACAATGAGTGCGCCAAGCAAAAATCCACCTGAATCAATGAGAATATCAATGCCTGAAAAAGCACGCCCATTTGTGGTGAGTTGGGCGAGTTCAGAAAGTGTCGCCATCACTACTCCAAAACCAAAGGAAAAAGCGAGAACGAAATATGATTTTCCGAGTTTTGGATGTTTGATCAAATTGTGAATGGCAAATGTTGATGTAAGTCCACTTGTTGTAAATAAAAGGAAGTGTCCGAATAGTTTTCGGTTAAAACCAGCAAAAGCAGGAAAGTTCTCTTTGGTGATGGTGTCTTGTGCGACTGAATTAATAACATCTGCTGCAGCTTTGGAAAATCCATCAGATTCTTTAGTGGAAACTTCTCCATTTAAAAATCCATTTACCAAAATGAAAATATTGATTGCAATTGCTAATCCAAAAATAACCCAGTTGAAAATAATTCTTTTTTTACTCATTAGCGAACTTTTTGACTAAAGAAGCGACCATAAACTTGAATCAATGATTTAATGGTTACAAAGCTAGTTGGATCAACTTCTTTAATAAGTTTTAAAGCACTCTTCACTTCAAGTGAAGAAACAACTAAATAAAGTAATAAACGATCTTGTCCGGAATATGCACCTTTAGCTTTTACAACAGTTAAACCGTGTGGAATTCGAGCAAGTAATAAACGAGGCAATTCTTGATTGGTTGTATTAATTTCGATTTGAACTTTTTTGTTTCGAACGTTAATCGCATCAACGACAAGCATAACAGTGAATAAGTAAACAACAGAGAAGAAGACACAAGCAAAAGCTGTGGCCCATGTTGAATAACCGGCAAATCCAGATGAAGTTCCACCGCCAAATCCATAGATGAGGTAGAACATTGTAATAATCACAGCGTTAATCATGACGCTATATTTACCAGCAGTTGTTGATTTTCTTAAAGAAACATAATAACTAACAATATCAAATCCGCCTGCGCTTGTTTCAAACTTGTAGGCGATTGCGCTACTTAAGCCAGTACACATACCAGCAAATAATGCACGAGCGAGGAATCCACCTTCTGTATTCATTAGTGTGGCAATTTCTTGGAAGAATTGACCTTTAAAAATGTTTGAGAACAAGAAGACGAATAAAACATTTATTAAAGTAAACGAAGCAAATCGAACCCCAACTCCTTTAAAAGCCAAAACAATTAAAGGAGCGTTAACGACAAGATAAGCAATTGAGAAAAATAATGTATTACCAGGTTCAATTTGCACACCAAGTACACGTAACAAGGATGCAATAACCTGCGCAAGACCAGATGAACCACCAGAAACAAGTTCGAGTGTTGTTTGTCCTTCAGTTAATGTTGGGTTTAAAAAACAAACGATTCCAAAGGCAAAAATTGCTGCTGAAAGTACAGAAGCAATAAAAGCTGTTCCATAATCAACAGTAAATTTTAACCATAAATGGTTATATAAATAGGAATGGTAACGTTCATTTAAGTTATGTTTCTGTTTCATAATCTTTACGGCAACTATTGTATGCTACCTTAGGAAAAAAGCATAGAAAAATCAGCAAAATTAAGACATTAGTGTCTTTGACAAAAATGAATGTTGCAACTATATTTATATAGTGTTAAAATACACTCACCGCGTTTAGGGGGTTATCAATTATGATCGTATTAAGAGCAATTGGAGCATTCTTCGCCAAGATTTGGCGTTGGATTCGCGAAACAGCATGGGTTCAACCATTATTAATCGTTGGATTAATTTTCGGTATTATGTTCTCCATCAAACCTATTTACAATGCGATTAAAGATGCTCAAGCAAAATCCTCCTCTGCCGAAACCTATTACCGTCAATTCCAAGTTTCTTTAGCTAATGGAACGGACAGCCAAGCCTCTAAACTTACTGACCAAATCTATGATTCCATTGAAGCTCAACAAAACAAAATTGATGCTAGCTACGGCTTAGGCAACAAATTCTTCTTAATGTTTGTTGCTGAAGACTGCGATAAATGTAACTCTGCCAAAGGTGGATTTGAATACTTCCAAGAAAACTTTAGTTCAATCTACTCCAAGGATAATGACGAACCATTCCATTTAGTCACCATCTTTACAGATGAAGTTATGAGTGATGGTTCTGACTCAGAACAAACAGCCTTTATTTCCTATCTTGAAGATCACACTGACTTCTTCGAAACAGTTGGCGGATCAATCTGGGGTAGTCCATATCACATTAATGGTGGAATCTCTAGTTCCGATATCGAAGCGATTCAAGAAGCTGATCCTGATAACTTCCTTACACCAACAATTATGCTTGTCGATTTCTCCGCTAGCTGCCCAGATGCAACTAAGGGTGTCACCGATGTCTTCGTTGGTGTTGAAGAAGTTGGTACCAGTGGAAATGCTGATGCGAACAAAGCTGAATTTATCTATGATGCTTGGACACATCAAGGCAAATTCGAAAGAGTTTAATTATTTATAATTAAGATAAAAAAAAGTAAGCCGTCGGGCTTACTTTTTTTGTTGATACATTTTCACAACTGATTCCGGAACCAGCGAACTAATGTCAACTCCACTACTATATAAAGAATCAATATAACTAGAGGAGATGAAGTTATGACCAGTGGTCGACATAAAGTAGACTGTGTCAATGTCGTGATCGATGTATTCGTTTGCGGCATTTAAGGTAAATTCATATTCGAAGTCACTAACAGCGCGTAATCCACGAATTAAGAATTTTGCTCCATGTTCCTTAGCGTATTTCACGGTTAATCCTTTGGTGGAATCAACTTTAACATTATCCATCTTTGAAACTGCACCTTTAATCATCTCTAGTCTTTCTTCAGTAGAGAAACGACAATGTTTATTGGAGTTATCGGCGATTAAGACAATAATCTCATCAAAGGCTTTTGAAGCTCTTTTTAAGATATCAAGATGTCCATTGGTAATTGGATCAAATGAACCTGGATAAATAGCAATTCTTTTCATATTAATTCCTCAATATATACACGTGAGCAAGGCCATAAGTGTAATGGCTGATATCAACGTAATTTCCATTAAAAGAGATTTCGTGTTCACTTTCAACAATAATCGCTCCACCGCTCTTTAATAGTTTTCTTTTTTCAATCACTTCAATGACCTTTTCAATGATGTCTAGTTTATATGGTGGATCCATGAAAATGAGATCAAATTGTTTAGTCGTTTCATATAAATATGAAAGAGCATCACTAAAAATGAACTCATAGTTTGTTTCTTTTAATGTATTGGCATTACTAGTGACAGCATCTTTAGAAAACTTTGTTTGGTCAACAAAAGTGACGAAGTTTGCTCCACGAGATATGGCTTCAAAACCGTAAGAGCCAGATCCAGCGAATAAATCGAGAACTTCTTTTCCTTCTAAATGATTATTAAGTGCGTTAAACACACCGGCGCGTACTTTATCCATTGTTGGTTTAGTTAAAGTAGTCTCTGGAGTGACTAGTTTTCTTGAACGATGTTTTCCGCCAGTGATCCGAATCATTTTTCTTCTTCCTTCATATTAAAATCATCGAAGAGTTTCTCATTCACTTTTCGATCCATTTCGCGGACTTTTTGTAAAGCTAAATAATATTCTTTTACGAGAGGATGATTATCGAGATTTAATTTGCATTTAGCCAGATTTTGCTGGGCTTTTTTGAGTTCTACACTATTTTTTCCATAGTGATTTAAAGCATCCTCATATTCGACAATCGCCATCTCTTTTTGATAAGCAAGTTTCATCACTTCTTCATTATTATTTAGCTTTTCATCCATCTCTTTTAGAGCAAGAAAACGTGGATCAGACTTCATTTGATCACGTAATTTATAGACTTCTTCATAAAGAGGGTTGTTCATGCTAATAATCATACCA
>DGSJ01000030.1 GCA_002393905.1 Caryophanales bacterium UBA4365 | reverse complement strand
CTTATGTGCTCGTTCCAGCAGGTATTCCATTCATGGATACTGTTGCTTATATTTTAGTTATTGCCTCACTTGTTCAACTCGTCGGATTGTTTATTAAGAAATATTCCCCAGCGTTATATAAAACACTTGGTATTTACCTTCCATTAATCACCACAAACTGTGCTGTTTTAGGTGTCGTCCAAGGTAACACTGACCAAGGTTTAACATTCTTAAATGCTCTTGCTAATGGCGTTGGAACCTCACTTGGATTCCTCGTTGTTATTGTTGTCTTTAGTTGTATCCGCGTTCGTTTAGAAAGCGCAAATACGCCAAAGGCTTTCAAGGGTTTACCAATTGCTTTAATCACCGCTGCGATTATGGCAATTGCGTTCATGGGTTTACAAGGATTATTCTCCGGAATTAAGTTATGAGCCAAACTGAATACTTAATTATCGCGATCTTGATTCTTGTAATTCTTGCGGTTACATTCATTGTTTCCTTTGTTCTTTATCAAAGAACACCGAAACCAAAAGGATGTGAAGATTTAAAACCTAACGATGAAAAATGTGCTGGGTGCACAAACGATGCTTGTGCTTTCTATAAAGAAAAAGATAGCGTCCAAATCTTAGAGAAAAAGGAGGAAAAATAGTCTATGGAAATCTTATGGGCTGTACTAATTCTACTTGGATTAGGTCTCCTTTTAGGTCTTGGTCTAGCAATCGCCGAAAAGATTCTACATGTTAAAGAAGATGAGCGTATTGATGAAGTCGCTAAACGTCTTCCAAATTATAACTGTGGATCTTGTGGTTATGCTGGATGTAAAGGTTTAGCGGAAGCAATCGTTACAGGTAAAGAAGAAAGCTTACGCAAATGTAAACCTGGTAAAGAAGACCAAAACTTTAAACCAATCATTGAATACCTTGACCAACATCCAAATGAGGATGGCACAAAGGTTAAGGTTCATCTATAAATGAAAAAGATTATCTTCCCTTTATTATGCTGTCTTTCGCTTGCATCGTGTGCAAAGGCTGAAACAGTGTTTGAAGGGAATTTTCAGTCTCTTTTTGATACAAATGTTAGTGTACGAATTTATCAAGGTTCTACCGAAAATATCCAAGAATTGAAGGGTATTTTATCAACTTTCAGTAAAGAAACAGATAACTATTTAGAAACCGATGTTCCTAGTGTTTATACGCTAAATCAAAGCAATAATCCAGTAACAGTTAGTTCAAACCTTTATAAGTGTTTACAAAAAGGTGACGATATTACAAAATCACTCGAAACATACTTTTCCATTTGCCTAGGATCGTTGTCCAAATTATGGAAAGAAAAGCTTCCAAACGGAACTATTCCAACAAGTGATGAAATAAATTTTGAACTCCTTAAGTTCCAAAACACATCAATAACATTTGGTGAAAATAACCAAGTTATGCGTAATGGAGAATCCGAAATTGATCTCGGCGGTATTGCCAAAGGATATGCCATCGATATGTGCGCGAACTATTTCAAAGAAAAACAAATCACACAATATATTGTCGACACAACATCTTCCATCTTACTTGGCGAAAAGCCATCCGAAGACGGAAATTACATTATTAAGATTAAAGCTTTGCAAGATTCCTTTATTAAAGCTAAAAACATTTGTGTTTCTACATCATCCATTGAGCATCAACTTTATGTTGTTGGCGGAAAACGTTACTCCCACATTATTTCTCCAGAAACTGGGCAAGCAACCTTTGTTAATGATACTTGTATTGTTTTATCTGAAAGTGGAACTCTTGGAGATGCTTTAGCAACATCAATGATGTTAATGTCACTTCCCGAAGTAATTTCTATGGAAGAGGAATTTAATGTAAAAGCGATCATTATTCGCGATAGCAAAGTCATCTATCAAAACGAGGACATTGACATCTTCCATGGATAAAAAGAAATTACGTAACGACCTCTTTTTAATTATTCCTCTGCTTTTAGCAACGGTTGTTGCTTTAATTATTCTTTTAACAAGAAAAACGAATCAACCTTTAGTCGCAAAGGTTTATGTTTCTGATGCGATTGTCGAAACAATTGATCTTTCAGATAAAACGGAACGTGATTACACGATTAAGGGTAAGAATGGTGAATTAGTCATTCATGTTCATGATGGAAAGATTAAAGTCAGTAAATCAAACTGCCCACACCAAGACTGTGTTAACCAGGGTGAAGTCAGTGACATTAATCACCCAATCATTTGTGCCTATAACGAGGTTTATATCGTGATTAATGGCCAAGGTAATCATGACGCGGAGATTTAATGATGAAAGAATCAAAATTCAACGTTCATAAAATGACTGTTCTAGCGATACTGACCGCTGGAGCTATTGTTATTGGCATCATAGAATCGTTAATTCCATCTATTGGAATACCTGGGGTTAAACTTGGTCTTTCTAATATTGTTATTTTAGTTGTTCTTTATGAGTTAGGAATTTGGGAAGCTCTACTAGTTAGTCTATCTAGAGTACTAATTGTTTCACTTGTAAGAGGAACATTCCTTTCAATGGGTTTTGTGATGTCACTAAGTGGTGCTCTACTTTCTCTTGGTGTTATGATTCTTTTCTTCTTACTCATTAGAAAGTTCTCCATTATTGGTGTGAGCGTTATTGGAGCATTGTTTCATGTCTTTGGTCAGATCGTCGTAGCAATGATTTATTTATCCACCGCTTACGTCCTTTACTATCTACCAATTATTGCCTTGTCAGCAATCATTACTGGTGTGATTGTTGGGGTTTCAGCACAGCTAATTATCAATACAAAAGTCATATCAAAACAAAAAGAAAAATATAAATTTTAACCGAGAAATGCTGGTGATTTAAAATAAAAACAGAGGGTCAACTCTGTTTTTTTATCCAAGAAGAATTTCTAGAATCATCATAATAATGAATCCGACGGTAAACCCAATTGTGCCGAGATTAGAGTGCCCATCCTGGCTGGCTTCTGGAATCAATTCTTCAACAACGACGTAAACCATCACACCTGCAGCAAATGCCAAAGTGTAAGGAAGAATAACAACGATTAATGATGTTAATCCAAGCGCGATTAATGAAGCGATTGGTTCAACAACACCAGATAATGTTCCTAATCCAAACGCTTTCCATTTCGACATACCATCTTCTTTTAAAGGCAAGGAAACAATCATTCCTTCTGGTAAATTTTGAATCGCGATACCAATTGCTAATACAAGCATTGCTTGTTCATTAATATTACCATTCATCATTCCTGCAACGACAACGCCAACAGCTAAACCTTCAGGGATATTGTGAAGGGTTACAGCTAAAAAGAATTTAAATGTTCTAGAAAGTTTTGGTCTTTTGACACCTTCTTCAGATCCGTGTAAATGGATATGAGGAATAAGGTAATCCAAAAGAAGCATAAATCCAACACCAAGAAGAAAACCAATAGCCGGAACAAACCATTTACGAAAGTCACCGTCTCCATAAGATTCAATTGCTGGTGAAAGTAAAGACCAAAAAGCAGCAGCAATCATTACGCCGCTAGCAAATCCCATTAATGCTTTTTGGATTTTTGGGTTTAATTCTTTCTTTAGAAAGAAAACCATAGCACTACCTAAGGCAGTACCAACAAGTGGAATAAATAAAGATAGGATTACAATAAACGACATTTTAGTATGCTTTCCGGAGAGAGTTTAACACTTTATATGTGTTAAGCAAGGAAAATAAGATTTATTTTGTTTTCTTTAAAACTTCATCAATCCAGTGATTGAAGCAAAGTGAAATTAAAATACCAATGAAGATAACACTTCCTCCAGATGTAAGAAGTGGTACAGCAACGCTGTACATATCTAAAACAGTTAAAGGAATGCCAGCAACAAGAGCTAAAAAACCAATCGAAAAAATAGCAACGAGCACATTTTTTAGTCTTGTGGCGATTTGTAAACTTCTTTTCTCTTGATCACTCATGTTGTTCTTTCCTCTTTCTTAATACACGAATAAGTGTTTTATTATCTTCGCTATATTCTCTGGATAATAAATGAATCAAATTCATTTCGATTGATCCATATAAAGCGAAACATCCAAAGAAGATTTCGTATGAGTTATATAACCAATAGATTTCTCCAATGAATGTGTATGGGAATAAGAATACTGTAGCCGACATTAATTTGTTCATGTAAGTATGAACAGAACTAAAGCATCGGAATTTAACAAAGCACACGACATAGGCAACCATATGTAATGTGAATGGAACAAGAATAATGACCCAGTTCCACCACTCTAAAATGCCTAATAGATATGGAAGAATACGAATGGCCATAATTAATTGAAGGGCCCAGTCTGCTACGCTATCAATTACAGATCCAATTCGTGATTCAAGATGGAATCGTCGTGCGATGAATCCATCTAAAGGATCCGTCAAACCAGCAATTCCATAAACAATGAAGAACGCTAGACTCATTGGTTCAATAAAGATGATTGCAATAGCAAGAAGAATTCTTATTGAAGAGAGAATATTTGGAGTCTGACGGAAAATCTTTCTCATAAACTGTGCTTACTAATTATTAAACAAAAAAATATTTTTTAAAATATTTATCTAAGTAATTATTATAAGTTGTCTATCAAAGCAAAATAAAAAGTGAAACAAGTTCGCTCTTATTTCTATAACGAATGTAGATTGGAAGATTCATAGAGAAAATTTTGGAAATTATCCAAATTTTGCTGGTGATTTTGCAAAATTTTCAAATATTTTAATTTAGCAAAAAGAAAAACTCCACGAAGGAGTTATCTTGGGTGGAGATAACAGGACTTGAACCTGCACGGGTTGCCCCACTAGATCCTAAGTCTAGCG
The DNA here is from genome assembly GCA_002393905.1 of Caryophanales bacterium UBA4365. Lineage (GTDB taxonomy): Bacteria > Bacillota_I > Bacilli_A > RFN20 > CAG-826 > Fiminaster. Next base: position 60 of record DGSJ01000030.1, on the reverse strand, counting down.
CGTCTGCCAGTTTCGCCACATCTCCAAGTGAGCGTTATTATAACACAAGAAAATAAAAAA
>DGSJ01000031.1 GCA_002393905.1 Caryophanales bacterium UBA4365 | reverse complement strand
ACCATGGAGAATGGATTTTTGGATTTATCTCCCGCAGTAAAATAGCCTTTGGATTTCCAAAAGTCGTATTTTCCTTGTTCAACTTTTTTTGGATCGTAACGTTTATCTAACATTGCTTGTCCTCCTAATATAAAATAAAAAAGCGCTCCCTCTAAGGACGCTTTCACGTGGTACCACCTTAATTCTATAACATAAGTTATAGCACTTCATTTGTCTTTATCGCAGAACTACGGAATATTCCTATTCAGTCTCACAAGCGACAATAACTAGGACTTAGGAAGTTTTGCACCAACCAACTTCTCTCTATACTAAGCGATCTAATTAACCTCTTGGTCAACGACGTCTTAATTATATCAAACCATTGTCTATAAACAATGAATGATTTAATTTTCAATCGCGCGAGTAATCTCGGCTTTGAGTTTTTCTAAAGTCTCTTTCTTCAATGAAGAAACTTCCAGATAATTCTCTTCCATCACTTCGTTTTTCATCCGTTTACGAAGAGCGGCAGAATCTTTTTGATTCAGCTTATCAACTTTCGTGTTCACGAGCACATATGGAAGATGTGATTCCTTTAAGAAGGAATAAAAGTCTTCGTCGTCTTTGCTTAATTTATGACGTGAGTCGACTAAGAAGACAACTAGTTTTAATGATGGATTTGAGAAATATTCCTCCATCATTTCACCGAAGGAATCTAAATCACGACTTCCACTAGCGGTATAACCATAACCTGGTGCATCAACAAGATAGAATTTGTCATCAATTATATAATAATTGAGTAGTTTGGTAAAACCAGGTTTTGAGGAAGTATAAGCAAGATTCTTTCTTCCGGTTAAAGCGTTAATCAGTGATGATTTTCCGACGTTTGATTTACCAACAAAAAGGATTTCAGGAAGATTCCTTTCTGGGCGATCCGCTAATTTAGGCGCGGATTTAACAAAATCAACACGTCGGAAATCAATCATCTTATTTTAAGATGGCAACATTGACAGCATCATCAACATTCTTCATGTAGACAATGCTTAAGTTGTCTTTTACTTCTTTTGGTAATTCATCCACTGCCTTCTTGTTTTCCTTTGGAACAATAATGGTTTTAATTCCACTACGAAGAGCAGCTAATGATTTTTCTCTAAGACCACCAATTGGTAAAGCTTGACCACGTAAGGTTACTTCACCAGTCATAGCGACATTGTTATCCACTGGGCGATTAGTTAAGCAGGAGATAATTGCTGTGGTAATCGCTACACCAGCCGATGGACCATCTTTTGGTACGGCACCTTCTGGGAAGTGGATATGGAAATCACTTTCAGCGAAAACTCTCGAATCAATCGCGTATTTAGTCGCGTTAGCGCGCACATAGTCTAAAGCGATTGTCGCACTTTCTTTCATCACATCGCCAAGTTTTCCAGTCAGGATTAAACTTCCTTTACCTGGGAAATAATTGACTTCGATTGGAAGAATGTCTCCACCGAATTGGGTGTAGGCTAAACCGGTAACAACACCAACTTGGGCGTTTTCTTCTTTCTTCGAATTTTCGAAGATTGGGGTGCCTAAATATTTGTGAACTTTTTCTGGAGTAATCGAGACTTTTCCTAACTCCGGATTTGTCAACAAATCCACAACAACTTTACGGCAGATCGAACCGATTAAACGTTCAAGTTCACGAACACCAGCTTCGCGGGTGTATTCTTGGATGATGGTTTTATAACTAGCTTCATTAAAGGAGATTTGTTTACTAGTTAAACCATTCGCTTCCATTTGTTTCTTATATAAGAAATTCTTTGCGATTTGAATCTTTTCAAATTCGGTATAGGAGTTCACTTCGATGAGCTCTAAACGGTCGCGAAGTGGAGCAGGAACGTTTTCAAGGTAGTTTGCTGTCGCAATGAACAAAACTTTACTTAAATCATATGGTTCTTCAAGATAATTATCGTTGAAGGCGAAGTTTTGTTCTGGATCAAGTACTTCAAGCATGGCGCTGGCTGGATCTCCTTTATAGGAGGAACCAAGTTTATCGACTTCATCAAGAAGGAAAACTGGGTTAACAACACCAACACGTTTCATGCCGGAAATAATGCGTCCCGGCATACTGCCGACGTATGTACGTCTGTGTCCACGAATTTCGGCTTCATCAGAGATACCGCCAAGAGAGGCTTTAAAGAATTTTCTTCCTAAAGCACGGGCGATTGACTTGCCTAAAGAAGTCTTACCACATCCTGGAGGTCCATAGAAACATAAAATTGGGGCTTTTAAGCTATTGGTTTTTTGTTTAACAGCTAAATATTCGACAATACGTTTTTTGACTTTATCAAGACCATAATGGTCTTCATCTAAAATCTTTTGGACGTTTTTGAGGTCATTATTGTCTTCGGTCTCTTGATACCAAGGCACATCCATTAAGGTTTGGATGTAAGACATAATTAAAGATGATTCAAGCGATGCTTGAGGCATCATTTGGTAACGTTTGAGTTCTTGTTTGACTTTTGTTTTAACGTGTTCTGGGTATGGATTTTCCTCTAAACGTTTAAGGATGTTATCCTCATCGTCTTCGCTTTCTGGATCCTCACCAAGTTCTTTCTTAATCGCTTTCATCTTCTCACGAAGAATGTAGTCTTTTTGTTGTTTTTCTGTTTGCGCAGAAACTTCACGAGTGATATCAGCGTCAACCTTGGCTTCCACAAGAGATTCTTTTAAGGAAGCTAAAACAAGACCTAATCTTTCTTCAACATTTGTTGCTTCTAAGATTTTTTGACGTCCGAGTTCGGTTAAGAATAAATATGGCGCTAAGATATCCGCGAGTTCACCAGGGTTCACACCTTGGCTAGATAAGGAAGTGTAAACACTTCTTGGGATTGAACCGCTCACACGTGTTACCTTTGGTAACAAGGAAGTAATCTCTTTGATCAAAGCGACCACTTTTTGTGGATCGCCTTCGATGTCTTCTAAGACTTCGACATCAGCAACATAGTAGCCAGATTGATCAAAGGAAATATTATTAATTTTGACTCTGACCGATGAATTGATGCGGACAGTGACATAAGTTTTCATGTCGGTGTAAGTTGTGATTCGGCAAAGAGTTCCAACTTTGTTTAAATCTTTAATCGTTGGAGTTTCGACCTTTTGGTCTTTTTGGGAGACCACAACTAAAAGAGACGATTCTTTATCGCGACTTGCTTGAATCGCTTTAATGGAGAAGTCTCTTCCAGCATCGATTTTTTCATCATGCATGCCTGGGAAAAGGGTATAAGCTTTGGTAATTAGTAATGGTAATGTAAATTTCGTTTTGTTATTTTCAGCCATAAACTACTCCTTTCCTTTCTTTTCAGAAATGCTTAAGTAATTAATTACTTAGCAACGTTTTCGTTCATTAAGAAGTCGGTAATGCGACGTTGACGGATTTCAGCTTTGAAACGTGGTAAATCTTTACCAAGAATTTCTTTCACCTTGTCGAGTTCCATCTTGTATTGATCGGCGATTTTAGCCATTTCGAATTCAACATCAGCATCAGTGACTTCGATTTTTTCTTGTTTAGCGATTTCTTCCATTACTAAGATAGCGCGGAGATTCTTTTCAGCATCTTCATGCATCTTCTTGGATAAATCTTCTTCTTTTTGACCAGTAATTTGTAAGTACTGTTCTAAAGTCATTCCACGGGATTGAATTTGTTGTTCAAGGTTCTTTCTCATGCCTTCGACTTCGTCATCAATCATTTCGTGAGCAAGTTCGATGGTGGCGTTAGCGCTAATTTGTTCGATAATCTTGTTTAAGACTTCGTTATTGGCGCTTTGTTCTTTTTGAGCCTTGATTTGTTCTTTTTCGTAGGCTTTTAAACCTTCAACATCTTTGACTTCTGGAATATTTAAGTCTTTAATGAGTTCTTCGTTTAATTCTGGAAGAACTTTTTCTTTCACTTCGTGAATAGTGCAGGTAAAGACGGCATCTTTACCAGCGAGTTCTGGAACGTATTGTTCTGGGAACTTCACTTTCACTTCGACGGTTTCATTAGCTTTATGACCAACAAGTTGTTCTTCAAATCCTGGGATAAATTGATGTGAACCAAGTTCTAAAGAATAGTTTTCGGCTTTTCCACCGTCGAATTCTTTTCCATCAACTTTACCAAGGAAATCCATCACCACTGTATCGCCTTCTTTAGCAGCGTTTTCAGTAACGACTAAGTTAGCATTTGAAGCGACTAAACCATCAATGGCGTCTTGAACTTCTTTCGCAGAGACAGAAACTTTGGCTTTTTCAACGTTTAAGCCTTTATATTGTCCGAGTTTTACTTCTGGAGCTAAGACAATAATGAACTTAAGTTGGAGTTCTGTATCGCTGACTTTGGTGACATCAACGCTTGGACGAGCAAATGGTTGAAGCTTTTCTTCACGAAGAACTTCTTCATAAGCTGGTTGAAGCATTAAGTTGATTGCTTCATTAAAAATTTTACCTAAGTCAATGTGTTTACGAGCGATGCTTTCTGGGGCTTTTCCTTTACGGAAACCTTTGATTTCTAATTCACTAGCTAACTTTTGGAAAGCTTTTTCTTGGGCGTCTTTCCAAGTTAGTTCATCGACATCACAAAGCACTTCGACTTTGGAGTTTTCTAATTTATTGACGACTCTTTTCATAAGTATCTCCTTTTCAAATGAGCATTAAAGAGTATATTTAAATATACACTTCAATGCAACTAGAAAGATAATTATTTTCATTGTGAGCGATTTCATAAATGAAAAGAAAAGAGTACGCTCATGTACTCTCGTTCTATAAATCTATTTTTCTATTTCTTTATTGTGGGTTAGCCCAAACGTAACCAGCGATCTTCATTGCGTTTTCCGAACTGTCCCAATAAACATAATAAGCATTGTTTACATTATCAAAATCAAGTTCGTTAGATACTTTGCCTTGATAACTAATTTTGAATTTGGTAGATGCTTGTGGTACGACCACTTTATACATGTCACGTTCACCTTCTTGAGTAATCATTTTGCTTCCGCCAAAGTATTTGTCATCAGGAGAATTAACAACATTATCACCCGAATAGTGAATTGCTGGAGAATAACCTTCTTTCCAAGTATCTTGAAGATAAACTGTTCTAACTTTGTTGACGTTCACGTAGGTGCTTTCGTAGGTGGTGTAAGTATTATCAGTAAACTTGAAATAAACATCGTAATATCCAGTTTGAACAGCAACATAATCTCCATCGTTTGTAACCAAGGAACTAGTTGTTGATGCTTCAACTGAGATGTTATGTGAATAAGAAGTTGGTGATCCATACCAATTGGTGTTATCAGTGGCTTTAAATCGATCATCTTTTTGCAGCGATAAACCGGAAATCATCAGCTCGTGATCGTTACTTGGATTAACAACTAAAGGTTGGGTGTTAACTAAGTCACCTCCGCGGAAAACCTTGGCATAAAAACCTGTTGGTTCTGGAAGATCAATACCAATCGCCATTTCTTTGTCAGCTGGTAATGTTCCAGTGTAAAGCGAATAAGCCGTAGTTGAAAAACCTGCTATCAAAGATAAACAGCCTAATGTAAAGAATAAAATACTAAGCTTTTTCTTCATTATTTGCGGTAATTCCTAGCTTTTTTCGTTTGTTTCCTGCTTATTTTCAGTTTTTAATTTGTTGGGTTTTTGCGGGGATTTTTCATCTTTCTTGTCTTTACTAGCAACTAAGATTCCAATGGAGATACAACCCACTGAAACACTTAATCCAAGTAAGAAATATGGAGAGTTAATAAAGTTTATCAACCAACCTAATTTAGGTTTAATTTTGATGACTTTTCCAATGACTGCGTCGTATTCAATTGCGGCATCGGCAATGTCGTTAGCGTCGCCTCTAGTGACAAGCATTTGCTTTCCATCACTAGTGACATATTTCTTAATAATTCGGTGACAGATATTTCCTTTAGAAGCATTGAATAAAATCACATCATAGACATTTAAAGAGTCGTAAGTAATCCGATTTGTTGTGGTAATAACATCGTTAATCTGGATTTGATCGGGATAGTCTTTCAGTTCTTCTTTATTCGCTTCGGTAACAAAACTCATTGAACCAGTAACAATGACTGTGTCTTTGACACCGAAGAGAGGATGCTTTCCACCATTCTTGTTATCAAAATAATTCCAAGTTTGATGGAAGGCGAAAAGGCCTATTAAAACTAAACTAGCCCATTTTAAAATTTCGAGAATAATTTTATAGGCCTTTTTCATCTTCTATTTATTAATTAAATAGATCTCCGTGTTCGCCGGAAGTACCATTCCAATAGAATGTTTTTCCATCGTTTTTGGTTTCCCAAACGTGATTGCTGCCACTATGACAGAAGGTATCTCCGATGCGGAGTTTATAATCTTTTCCGTCTTGAAGTTTTTGTGGTTCGTCGCCCTTACCTGTTTTGAACATCCATTCATCGTGGTCAGCTTTAGCGTTTTTGGTCATACGGAATTCATCTCTTAATTCCCAACCACCAACAGCTTCACCAACAATATAAGCTTGTGTACTTTCAGCTGGAGAAACTTGGAAATCAACTTTATATGATTCTTCAGCAATTTCCAAAAATTCAGCGTTAGTTAGCTTTGGTGTACTTTTTAGTCTAATATGAAATTTAAATTCACTGATATTTGTTCCTTTAAATAATGGGTATTCCATTGTGTAAGTCAAAGACTTATGATCATCGTCTTCATGAACGTTATCTTTATTTAAAGATTTTCCTTTCCAGAAATCACTGTATGAATTTTCACCTTCTTGTGTTCCTGGTTCAACCCATGTTTCTTCTTTTAAAAATCCAATTAATTTGGTACTTTCAGAAGAAACTTTGAATTCAAGCTTCGCATAGTAGTAATCTTGAATATAAGTAGACTCAGATGGGGTCGTAAAACCAGCATAAAATTCAATGCATCTTTCTACGGAATTTGGATTAATAACTTGTTCAGAGTGTGCGTTCTTCACAGACGCTTCTAATTGAACGTCACCTGTGGTTTTAGTTCCGATTTGAATTGTTTTTTCTGCTGGAAGATTTCCAGTATAGAGAGCAAAAGCTGTTCCGATTGCGACCGCAGAGCCACAAAGTGCGATTAGAGCACCAATAATACCTTTTTTCATCGCTTTTCCTCCCATTAATCTTTCACTCCAAGACTGAATGTAATTTTCGCAGCAAGTTCAGTTGTTGCGGTAGGTGATGCATAAGCATCAAAAGCAGCTTTGGTAATAGAAATTTTAAGATAATAGACCTTCGCAGCAGTAACATCTTCACTCGCAGATGGATATGAAGGTAATTGTAGGTCACCTGTACCAAGTCGGTGTGCACCTTCTGGAGCTTCGCCATCGACAAAGGCTTGGTCATAGATAGAAACGCTAATACCATTTGCGGAAAGTGTTTTTCCCGCTGATGGAGTTACACCTTCGTTAACGCTTAATGTAGCAGTAAATTCACCATCTGGAGCGCTCGCAGATTTTTGTGGATCAGCAACTGATACCTTACGATACGCAGGCGCATCTGGCGTGAGATTTGAGATGGTCGCTAGACTTTCTTCTGTACCCCAAGCAAGGTAAAGAACATCATCAGTTGAGCCTTCTTGTGTTGGAGCGTTAGCGCCAGAAACAATTAAGGCTGTTGCTGTTGCAACACCGGCAACTGATAAAGCGAGTAAGCTACAAAGTAAAGCGATACTACGTTTTTTCATGAATAATTTCCTCCTTTTTATTCAAAGAAATAGAAAAATGCTTAACAAAAAGAAATACTAAATATTCTTTTCGAATAGATAAAGCATCTTCATATGATTACTATCTTTATAAAATGATGTCTCTTTTCTTTCAATACATTAATAAAAACGTCTTCTAATAAAGAAGACTTAAGTATTATAGATCAGTTCTATATTAGTTTAGTTTAATTGGTTCAGTTGTCTCTAAGATCTCTTGGATCTTTTTTGCTAAAGAAGAAGAAAATGATGGTTTTTGTTTTAAATAGGTTAAAGCAATGTAGACAAATGCTTGAGCGAGTTCAATAATTCCGTCTTGATAGATATCTTCCGGATAAGTATCTAAAATGTAGCAATTAAATAGGTGGAGAGCAGTCTCGGTAATGGAGGTATCACCTTCAGAAAAAATCGTAATTTGTCGACATACTTCATTAAAGTCTTCATGCATAAAAGGTGGGACAATTTTACTTGGGTTCACAGTAATGATTTTATCCCGAGTTAAGACCTCAATTTCGGAGTTATATTTTTGATCAACGAGATAGATTAAAACGTAGGTTCGAAAGTTTGGATGAACCTCTTTTCTTTTGAGGAAAATACGAAGTGAATCAATCAATAGATTGATATTATAGTTCTTCAGTTGAAAAATCGTTTGCGCGATTTCACTTTGGTTGGTACCGGTTTCTAGTGTCTCATAAACCTCATCTAAAGGGATTAAAGTAGAGCCTTTTTTAGCGTGTGCTTCATCCTCGATTCTGACCTTCATCTCGCGTAAGAATTCTTCGACTTCTTGAGAGATATAAGGAAGGTTTTCGTAGTGTCTAAGTTTGATGCGTGCTTCATCGTAAAGTTTCTCACTTAAAAGAAGCTCAAAATGCATCTTCATTAGTTCAAATGGATGAGAGGTTTCTAAAATGGCTTGATAACGATCAATTTCATCTAAAGCTTCTTTTCTTTTCCCTTGAATGACTAAAGAAGAAAGAACAAGAAAACGTTCTTTTGGATCATGAGAATCACCAACGAGTTTGATTAATAAATCAAAGTTATGTTGTTCGTAAAGTTCATCAAGCTTACTCACGCGTAACATTATAATACAAAAATCGCACATATACACGTGCGATTAATGTATTTAATTAAGTTAAGAATTATTTGACGATGAGGTGCCAAATGGAGAATCCATCTCTGAGCATTGGTGCCATAATAAGAGCAATAACGCTCATCATCTTGATGAGAATATCCATTGTTGGACCAGCGGTATCCTTTAAAGGATCACCAACGGTATCTCCGGTAACAGCAGCGTGGTGCGCTTCTGTTCCTTTCTTACCGATTTGTTCAATGTATTTTTTGGCGTTATCCCAGGCACCACCGGAGTTCGCCATAAAGATGGCAAGCATTCCACTCGAGGCTAAGCCACCAATTAATAGAGCACCTAAGCCTTCTCTTCCAAGAAGAATTCCAACTAAAATTGGAGTCACAACAGCGACAATTCCTGGAACAATCATCTCTTTTAGAGATGCACGAGTGGCAATATCAATACAACGATTGTAATCTGGTTTTTCTGTACCAGCTAAGATTCCAGGATGTTCTTTAAATTGTTGTCGAATTTCAAGAACCATCTTGTTCGCGGCTTTACCAACTGAGTTAATAACTAAGCTCGAGAATAAGAATGGAACCATCACACCAACTAAGACACCAATAATAAATGGAGTAATATCAACTCGCATGACTGTTTCAGTATTGGAGACAGTTAAAGAATCAATTAATCCACTATATTGTCCAAAGGACAAAACAAGAGCTAAAGCGGTAAATGTGGCTGATCCAGTACAGAAACCTTTACCAACAGCGGCTGTGGTATTTCCAACAGCGTCTAAATGGTCGGTGATTTCTCTCACTTCTGGACGTAGACCACTCATCTGGGCTAATCCACCAGCGTTATCACTAATTGGACCATAACCATCAACAGAAATGGTAATACCAGCTGTGGAAAGCATGCCAACAGCAGCTAAACCAATTCCATAGATACCAAAACAGAAGTAGGCAATAATAATACCAAGTGCTAAAGCAATGACTGTTGCTGCTGTTGATTTCATACCACTGGCAAAGCCAGAGATAATGTTTGTCGCATGACCAGTCTCACTTTCTTTAGCGATGTTTTTAACAGTTTTATAATCAGCTGAAGTATAAATTTCCGCGATTTTACCAACCGCAATACCACAAGCAAGACCAGCAGCAATTGCGCCAATCGCCCATGGAGCAGCATGTCCTTCAACTGACATAAAGCTTCCATCACCATTTTTGAGATAGAAGAGCGAAAGAACAGTTGCCGCAACAACAACAATACCAACAGCAATATAGGTCGCAATATCGAGTGTTTTCTGTGGATCTTTCCATTCACGTAATCTTATGATTACGACAGAGATAATTGAGGCAATGACGCCTAAACCCGCTAAAGCGAGTGGGAAGATAATTAAGCGAATGTCATCTGGAACACCATAGTTACTTAAGAAAACTGATCCAAGAGTCATCGCGGAGATAATTGAACCAACATATGATTCACATAAGTCTGATGACATTCCAGCGATATCACCAACGTTATCACCGACGTTGTCGGCGATTGTTGCTGGGTTACGAGCGTCATCTTCATCGATATCCGCTTCGATTTTTCCAACGATATCCGCGCCAACATCAGCACATTTGGTGTAAATTCCACCACCGACACGGCCAAATAAGGCAACCATTGAGCAGCCTAATCCGTAACCAGTAATGATGTTACAAGCTTCCATCACGGATTTAATTGCATCACCGCTTGAAGAATATAAGATGCCATAAGCAGCAAAGAATAAGCCAGTTAAACCAATTAAGCCAAAGCCAACTACACATAAGCCTAAAACAGCGCCACCGGAGAAGGCGACGTGCAACGCACGTGGTAAGCCAGATTCATTAGCTGCGTCAGCAGTTCGAGAGTTCGAATTAGTAGCGCTAAGCATGCCAACTAAGCCAGCTAAAGCTGAGAAAGCGGCACCAACGACAAAGCAGATCGCGCTTTGCCAGCCAACGCCTTCGGCTTGGCTAAAGGCTGGAATAAAGCCTAAAGCAACGAAAACGAGAGCAACAATCAGAATAAAGGGGACGATAATCTTAAATTCGCGCTTTAAGAATGTAATCGCTCCGCTACGAATATAAGAAGCGTTATTTTCGACATTCTTGTTCACAACTTTGAGTTTTCTAATTTTGTGGTAAATGAGAAAAACATAACCAATTGTGATTAAGGCGATTAATAAGACACAGGCAAGAAGTATAATATTTACTTTTTCCATTTTTAACCTCCTAAGATGATTTTATTTTACCAAATACACGCGTGTATCAAAACAAGAAAAATAAAAGTGCCTAAATAGACACTTTTATAATGGTAAATTAATCTAAAGATTAACGGTGTTTGGCATGGAAGGTGATGGAGACACAATCTGGTCCAGCGTGGCAACCGTTGGTTGGGTTAACACACATCACCTCTAAGCGGAGTTTATCACCGTATTTTTCAAGTAATCTTTGTTTAACGATTTCTGCGCCTTCTGGGAAGTCGGTGTGGGTAATAGTAACGCGGTGATTATAGATGTCATCGTTTAAATCATCGACGATTTGTAGCAATCTGTTCATCGCGTTTTGTCTTCCGCGAGCCTTTTCAAATGTGACCATTTTTCCTTCATCATCAAGATAGATGATTGGTTTAATACCAATAATTCCACCCATTAAGGCAGCAAAGCCACTCACACGACCACTTTTAGCGAAGAATTTTAAGTTATCAGCATAAAGATAGCAGGCGGTGTGTTTAACAGTATCTTCAAAAAAGGCTTTGATTTCTTCTAGGGTGTGATCACCGCTTTGAATGTATTCGATGGTTTCGATACCGACTTGGTAAGCACATCCGGTGATACCTTTGGTATCAAGAACAGTAATTGTTCGATCTGGATATTTTTCTTTAAGTTCTTCCTCGGCAAGTCTTAGAGCGTTAAATGTGGAGCTTAAAGCGTGGGAGAAAGAGATATAAAGAACATCCTTTCCTTCTTTGAAGGCTGGTTCAAAGTATTCAATGTATTCAACTGGGTTCACCGCACTTGTTGCTGGAACTACGCCACTACGGAGAACTTCATAGAAACCGTGGTAATCAAAGTCTTCGCCAAAATCAATAAATGGACGAATGCTTTTTCCTTCCCAAAAGTATGGCATTGGAACCATACCTAAATCATATTTTCGGCAATGAGCGGGAGTAAAATCACTATCTGAGTCGACAAATATTTTAAACATATTTATTTCCTTCCTAATTTATTAATAAATTAATTAAATAGTTTTGACGTAGCAACGACGACGTTTATTCTCACGGCGGTCAAAATATTGCCACTGACTTAACACTTGGTGGTTTGTTGTTAAATTAAGGAGTGTTTCTCCGTATTCAACTTCGCCACTAGAGAGCATTTCGATGAGTTTATTTAAGAAGACGGCACTGACACCTTTACTTTGGTATTCAGGAATGACACCAATTAAGGCGAAGTCAACGACTTTTGGTTTACGAACTGCTTTTAAGATCCGAGCAATACCTAAAGGAGTTAAGTGACCTCTTGATTTTCTTACGGCGTCTTGAATTGATGGGATAACAAAGGCAAAACCAACAACTTTTTCCTTTTCATCAACTAAGACTGGTAAGTATTTGTTATTAATTAAGAGTTTAAATTGGGCTTCTAGACTATCTTTCATCTTTTGTGTCCATGGGACAACACCATAAAGATCTTTATAAGTTTCGTCTAATGTATTAAAGAAACCTTCTTTAACTTTGTTAATATATTTTGTTTTAGAGCAATTTATATCAATAAAATGAAGATTATTGAC
>DGSJ01000017.1 GCA_002393905.1 Caryophanales bacterium UBA4365 | reverse complement strand
GCTGTTCGCCCATTAAAGTGGTACGCGAGCTGGGTTCAAAACGTCGTGAGACAGTTTGGTCCCTATCTGTCGTGGGCGCAGGAAGTTTGAGTGGATCTGTCCTTAGTACGAGAGGACCGGGATGGACATAGCAATGGTCTATCGGTTGTCACGCCAGTGGCATGGCCGAGTAGCTACCTATGGAATGGATAAACGCTGAAAGCATCTAAGCGTGAAGCCAGCCACAAGATGAGACTTCCCATTCGCAAGAAGTAAGACCCCCGCAATGTTAGCGGGTTGATAGGTCAGAGATGTAAGTGCAGCGATGCATTCAGTCGACTGATACTAATAGGTCGAGGACTTAATTTCATAAAATTTTTAAGATTTAAATCGAAAAAGTAATAAAATATAGGGTAACGTAATAACTTAGCTTAGAACATGTAACTTAATATCTAGTTTTCAAAGAACAGACTCGAAAAAGAAAAAGTCTGGTGGCGATGGCGCGGTGGACACACCTGTTCCCATCCCGAACACAGAAGTTAAGCACCGTAGTGACGAAGGTATCCGGTTCGCCGGGGAGAATAGTGAGCTGCTGGGCTTTTTCTTTTTAAGCGGATTTTTTTATTGTATAATTGACTTATGAAAATAATTAATTTACGTAGTAAAATTTCTAGCGATCCTCGTTTATTTTTGGATCAACAAAATGCATATGTTCCCATGTTAGAAAAATCCCCTGAATTTAACGCGTTTGTTGGTGAATTGCCGGTGATTTTTATTGAAAGTGGTGGAACAGAAGAACAGTTTAAAGAGATGTATTTATCGCTTCCTGAGCCACATATTATTGTGGCGACGAGAGCAAACAACTCTCTTCCAGCATCCTTAGAGATTTGTTCCTTTTTAGCGCAAAAGAAGCGTCGATTCATCCTTCTTCATGGTGATCCAACCGAAGTCATTAATATGGCCAAAGTTGAGCTGAAAAAAGGAAGCGCAAAAGATATTACAAAGAATGTTCAAATCTTAAGTGGTCTTAGACTTGGTGTGGTAGGAAAACCATCTGACTGGCTGATCTCCTCAATTACTGATTACGATGAACTAAAGAAGAAATTTGGAGTCGACTTAGTCGATATTTCCATTGATGAATTTAAGAAAGAAATTGATCAGGCAAAAGAAGTTGTTGATCCAATTGTTTTTGAACCATATTTAAATGAAAAAGTTTCTTTAGAAACTTTAAAAGGCGCATTACGAATTTATTCGGCCTTAAGAAACATCATTATCAAACATAACTTAAATGGCTTAACTGTTCGTTGTTTTGATCTACTTGGAATCTATCACAACACTTCTTGCTTGGCTTTAGCGATGTTAAATAAAGATGGCTACATCGCGACATGTGAAGGTGATGTTCCAACAATGCTCACGATGGCACTTGTTAGAAAAGTGACTCATCAAAGTTCGTTCCAAGTTAACCCAAGTTACATTAACGCCAAAGAAAAATATGCCTATTTCGCACATTGCACACTCCCTCTTGATATGTGTCTTTCTTTTAAGTTTGATACGCACTTTGAAAGCGGCATTGGATTAGGCATTGCTGGGCGATTAAACCTCGGAAAAGTAACCGTCTTAAAAGTGAATAAAGATTGGTCGAAATTCCAAGCATTTGAAGGTAAAATCACCGCAAATCTTGGTCGAAATGACCTTTGTAGGACCCAGGTGAAAGTTGAATTTGATGAGGATATTTCTTCCTTATTAACTGATCCTCTTGGTAATCATATTGTCATCTGTTATGGTTCTCATAAAAAGGAAATTGAAGACCTTCTAAAATAAATATCAATCGAAAAATAGACAACTCTTAAGGGTTGTCTTTTTTTGACAACGTACATGTAAAGTGATATATTACGGGCAAGATAACTTGTTATCTTAGATTTTAATTTCGTACTTTTATTATTTCGAAATATATAAAAGAGGTAATCATTATGAAAACAATTGATGGAAAAACCTTGAAAGAGATGTTTGTCTCAGCGAGCAATAATCTCTATAACCATTATCCAGAAGTTGATGCTCTCAATGTCTTCCCTGTCCCAGATGGCGACACTGGCATGAACATGTCAATGACTATGACTAACGGTGCCAAATTCGTTAAAGACGTTGAAGCCGATGACGTTTACACAGTGGCGAACACCTTTGCTAAAGGACTTTTAATGGGTGCTCGTGGAAACTCTGGTGTTATTACATCCCAAATTTTCCGTGGATTTGCTCAAAGTTTAGAAGGAAAGAAAACCATTTCTGCTCCAGCATTTGCTGAAGCTTTTAAAAATGGTGCGAAAGTTGCCTATAAAGCTGTTATTCGTCCAGTTGAAGGAACGATTCTGACAGTTGTGCGTGAAGCAAGTGCTGCTTTAAATGACTACGCTGATAGTTCAATCGAAATTGAACAAGCGATGGAAAAACTTCTTAGCGAAGCTAAAAAATCCCTTAAACGTACCCCAGATCTTCTTCCAGTTTTAAAAGAAGTCGGTGTTGTTGACTCCGGCGGTGCTGGTTTAGTTAAGATCTTCGAAGGTATGCTTTCTTTCTTAAAAGGCAAATTTATTGAACGCGAAGATAATTCTTCCCATGAAAAAGCGAAAGTCGAATCTCCAATCGGAGATATGGATAAAGATGATGAATTTGGTTACTGTACCGAATTTATTATGCGTTTAGGCCCAGCTGAAGAAAAAGAAAAATTCGATGAACAAGCATTCAAGGCAACATTAATTGAACGTGGTAATTCCATTGTTGTTGTCCGTGATGATGATATTGTTAAAGTTCATATTCACACTTTGAATCCAGGAAACATTCTCACCTTTGCTCAATCTTATGGTGAATTTGTCACAATCAAAGTTGAAAACATGACCGAGCAACATTCCAAGCTTCAAACTCCACCTTCTTTAAAGAAGAAAGAGGAAGAACAAGCTGCTCCAGTCAAAACTGTCCCAACACAACAATATGGTTTGGTTGCCATCAGTGCTGGTGCTGGTATTGATGAAATGTTTACAGCAATGGGTGTAAATGAAATCGTTAGCGGTGGTCAAACAATGAACCCATCTATCGAAGACATTGCTAATGCCTGCCGTAAATGTAACGCTAAAACAGTTTATGTTTTCCCAAATAACTCCAATATCGTGATGGCTGCTGTCCAAGCTGCTGATGTTTTATCTGATGAATTTAAAGTCTATGTTGTTCCAACAAAGACTATTCCACAAGGTATCGCTGCTTGCTCCGTCTTTAATGAAGACGTTTCTCCAGCCGAAAACTTCAAAACAATGAAAGAAGAACTCAAGAATATTCATTCTGGTTCTGTTACATACGCCATTAAAGATACCAAGATGAATGGTGTTGAAGTGAAAAAAGACTACTTCATGGGTATCTATGAAAAGAAAATTATTTCTTGTCATAAACGTGTTGCTCATGCTCTCTATGATTTACTTGATGCGATGGTTAATGAAGAAACATTCCTCATTACCGTTTTAGTTGGTGCTGATATCAATGATGAAAGAATGAACAATATTGCGGAAAAGATTACCAAGAAATACGAGAATATCGAAATTGATATTCGTCGTGGTGATCAACCAGTCTATTCATTCCTCGTTGGCGTTGAATAAGGAGAAGATATGGTTAAGTTAGTTGTCGATTTAATGGGCGGAGATAATGGTTATAAAGCCACTGTCGAAGCAATTAATAAATTTGTTAGTGAACACGATGATTGTGAAATCGTTGGCGTTGGTGATCCAGCTGTTCTTTCTGATTTATCAGAAAAGGTACGCGTCATCCCATCAAGCACAATCGCTCCAATGGAGTGCTCAGTCATGCAAGCAATGCGTGATAAGGAATCCTCTGTTTATAAAGCGGTTAGTAACGTTATTACTGAGAATGCTGATGGTGTTGTTTCCGCTGGTTCAACCGGAGCCTTCCTTTCTCTTTGTACTTTAATCTTAAAGAAGATTGACGGAATTTCTCGTCCAGCATTAACAACTCCATTCCCAACCAAGAAAGATAAGTATGTCATCCTTTGTGATATTGGTGCATCAGTTGAAAACAATGCTCATGAACTTTGCCAATTTGCGAAGATGGGCCAAGCCTATGCTAAAGCACTTTATGGCACTGAAAACCCAACATATATGTTGATTTCTAATGGCGTTGAAGAAGGCAAAGGTACACCTGAATTAATTGAAGCCTACTCCATGATGAAAGAAGATCCTCAATTTAAAGGTTATGTCGAAGGACGTCACGTTGTAGATGGAGAGTCTGATGTTGTTGTCTTCCCAGGCTTTGTTGGAAATGTTTTCCTTAAAACAAGTGAAGGTATTGGCAAAATGTGCGGTGATATGGTGAAGGGTGCTTTTAAGAAAAATTTCCTGACCAAGATCGGTTACTTATTTGTTAAAGGCGGCATGAAAGACTTTAAGTCAAAAATGGATTATAAACGTTATGGTGGAGCCATGCTTATTGGTGTGAATAAGATTGCCGTTAAATCACACGGAAACGCTGATGCTCGTACATTCTATAACGCTGTCAATTTAGCATACAATCTCGCTAAAAATGATTTAGTTGGAAAAGTTAAAGAAAGTTTAAAATAAATGAGAAATATCCAAGAATTGCTGGTTAAATTCAATATAAAACCTCATTCTTTAGAAAACTATGAGGAAGCTTTTACACACTCCTCTTTTAATGCGGATGCAAACACCAAACACCGCGATTATGAGCGTTTTGAATTTCTTGGTGATTCTGTGATTAATATGGTTGTAACCGAACATGCTTTTAAGGTTCATCCAGAAATGGGACAAGGTAACTTAACCAAACTAAAAAGCATGCTTGTTGCGACAAATTCTTTATCTAAATTAGCCCTTAAATATGGGCTTGATCAATACATTCGTGTTGGCAATTCATTTGTCGCACAAATCAGTCAATCAAAACACCTTCTTGAAGATGTCTTTGAAGCCTTTATTGGTGCAGTTTATCTTGACCAAGGTTTTGAATTTACAAAGAAACTTCTTCTCGATGTTTTTGCAAAAGAAATCGAAAACTTCAAGATGTCCGAAGTGACTGATTATAAATCAAAACTTCAAGAAGAAACACAAGCTGAACATCGTGAATCTGTTGTTTATGAAGTAATCAGTGAAACTGGTCCAGCACATGATCGTTCGTTTACTGTACGTGTTACTTTTGATGGCATTGAGCTAGGTGTTGGAACTGGTTCAACAAAGAAACAAGCTGAACAAAATGCTGCTAAACAAGCATTAGAAAAAAGGGTTCGTTAATTTATGGGCTTATTTAAATTTCTCAAAGAGAAGTTTTCAAAAAAACAAGACGAAGAAACCAAAGTCTATGTCGAGGGAATGAGCAAATCCCGCGAACATTTTGCTAATAAGTTAGACGAATTATCGAAACGCTATAAAGAAGTTAATCAAGAATATTTTGAACAACTCGAAGAGATTTTAATTGAAGCAGATGTCGGTGTTTCTTTAACACTTCGTTTAATCGAAGAAGTTATTGATGAAAGTAAAGCTCAAGGCATCAAAGAACCTAAAGCAATTAATGAACTTGTCGTAGACAAAATGTTTGTTGGTTATGCTGAAAAAGGCGATATTATTAACGAAGTTCAATTTGTTAGTGAAGGCCCAACAGTTCTATTAGTTGCCGGTGTTAATGGTGTTGGTAAAACAACATCGATTGCTAAACTTGCCTATCGCTATATTAACCAAGGTAAGAAAGTAAAACTTTGTGCTGCTGATACATTTAGAGCTGGCGCAACAGAACAATTAACTATTTGGGCTAATCGACTTGGTTGCGATATTGTTGTTGGAAAAGCAAATTCTGATCCAGCTAGCGTTGCCTATGATGCCGCTTACCAAGCAAAACGTGATGGCACCGACCTTTTAATTGTCGATACTGCTGGACGTTTACAAAACAAACTTAATTTAATGAACGAGTTAGCTAAAATTTCTCGTGTCATTTCTAAAGAAATTCCAAATGCTCCACATGAAGCATTCCTAATTATTGATGCAACAACTGGACAAAACGGAGTTATTCAAGCAAAACAATTCCTTGATTGTATCAAACTAACAGGAATCGTTATTACTAAGATGGATGGAACATCAAAAGGCGGAATTATTCTCGCTATTCGTGATGAACTTGGAGTTCCAGTTCGTTTTATTGGTTTAGGTGAGAAGATGACCGACTTAGAAGAGTTTGATCTAGATAAGTATTTATATGGACTTTGCTTAGGAGGAAAGGTTAGTGAATAACATTGAAGAAACAATTCACATCAACCGTTTACTCGATATTTATGGCGGGCTTTTAAGCAAAACCCAATATGAAATTTTAAGTGATTATTATGGAGCAAACCTTTCATTATCCGAGATTTCAGAAATTCGTCAAATTAGTAGAACCGCTGTTTCTGACGCGATTAAAAAAGGAGTTGAAAAACTCTACAATTGCGAAGAAAAAGTTGGGATTTGCGGTGTTTTTGATGAATTTAAAGATGAAGAAGTTGCTCACAAAATAGAGGAGAGATTACGCAATGGCATTTGAGTCTCTTAGTGAAAAATTCCAAGGTATATTAAAAAAGATTCGCGGACAGTCTCGACTCACTGAAGCGAACATGGAAGACATGCTTAAAGAAGTGCGTATCGCTCTTCTTGAAGCTGATGTTAATTTTAAAGTTGTTAAACAATTTACCGAATCAGTTAAACAAAAAGCAATTGGTGAACAAGTTTATTTAAAAGTGAATCCATCTCAAATGGTGGTGAAGATTGTTCATGATGAATTAACTGAACTTTTAGGTTCAGGTGATAGTGAACTAAAATTTGAGAAGAATAAACCAACAATTATCTTACTTGTTGGTCTACAAGGTACCGGTAAAACAACATCTGCTGGTAAATTAGCTTTGCTAATGAAGAAGAAACTTAATAAGAAAGTTCTTCTTGCAGCTGGTGACGTTTATCGTCCAGCTGCGATTGATCAATTGTGCCAAATTGGTGCACAAATCCAGGTTCCTGTTTTCACAATGGGTACAGATGTTTCTCCTGTTGAAATTGCTAAGAAAGCAAAAGAAAAAGCTTATAACGAACACTTCGATGTTTTAATTATCGATACTGCTGGTCGTTTACAAATTGATGAAACATTGATGCAGGAATTAAACGACATTACTGCAGCAGTTGAACCAACTGAAACATTACTCCTTGTTGATGCAATGTCTGGTCAAGATGCGATAAACGTTGCAACTGCTTTCCATAATGCACTTCATCTTACCGGTATCATCATGTCTAAACTTGATGGTGATGCCCGTGGTGGTTCTGCTTTATCGATTAAACATTTAACAGGTGTTCCAATTAAATTTGCCGGTACTGGTGAAAAATTATCAGACCTAGATCAATTCCACCCAGACCGTATGGCAGATCGTATTCTTGGCATGGGTGATGTTGTCACTCTTGTTGAGAAAGTTAAAGAAGAAATTGATGAAAAAGAAGCTGCTCGAGAAGCAAACAAGATGCTCGAGGGTAAGTTTACATTGGATGATTTAATCATCCAAATGAAGAGAATTCAACGCATGGGTTCTCTTGGCGGACTTCTTCGTTTAATTCCAGGAATGCCAAAAATTACTGAAGAACAAAAAGAAGCTGGCGAACGTGAAATGAGAGTCATGGAAGCAATTGTTAATTCAATGACTCCATATGAACGCCAACATCCAGAGATTTTAAAGAATTCACGTAAGGTGCGTATCGCTAAAGGATGCGGTAAAACTAACGCCGACATCAATCGTCTTTTAAAGAAATTCGAACAAATGCAAGAGATGATGAAGCGTATGCAACAGTATAAAAAAACCGGGAGAATGCCTCCCGGAATGAATTTACCTGGTGGTGGATTTGGAGCGATGTAATTCGCTCCTTTTCTTTACTTAGTAAACTTTTGACCTTTTTCTAAAGCTTGTTTTAACCACTTTGGTTCTTCTTCTCCTTCATCGATTTCTTTGAGGAGTTTTTGATCCTGTTTTGTTAAAACGTGTTTTTCAAATAAGTCTGGTCGATATTTTCTTGTTAGACGAAGACTCTCTTTACGACGATACTTCTCAATGGCTTCATGATTACCGGTATAAAGAATATCTGGAACAACATGACCATCAAAATCTTTTGGTTCTGTGTATTGTGGATATTCAAGTAGTGAATCGGTGAATGTTTCTTCATCGAGTGAAGCATCTGTTATTGCTCCATCTAATAGACGAATGACGGCATCAGAAATAGCCATCGCACCAATCTCACCTCCGGTTAAAACGTAGTCTCCAATCGAGATCTCTTCATCAACGTAATTTGAGACTCTTTCGTCAACTCCTTCATAGTGTCCACAAACGATTGTTAAATCTTCGAGTTTTGCAAAATTAACCGCAAATTGCTGGTTAAATTGCTTTCCTTTTGGACTCATTAATATCTTGTAACTATGAGGATTTTCGATTGATTTTAAGGCATCGACAATTGGTTGACATTTCATAATTAAACCGGCTCCTCCGCCAATTGGTGGGGTGTCAACTCGACGATATTTGTCGAGGGTAAAATCGCGAATATTGATGATCTTAATTTCGACAACTTTTTTCGCAAGAGCACGCTTAATAATCGAGTTCGTTAAGAACCCGCCAAACATCTCTGGAAATAAAGTTAAAATGTTAATTCTCATACAAGACCTTCAATAAAGTTCACGATGATCTTCTTTTCATCAATGTCAACGTCTTTAATAAATGCGTTAACAAATGGAATTAGGACTGATTTATCTTTTTCAGTTGAAACTCTTAATGTGGCGTAGCTAGAAAACTCTTCTACTTTAATTACTTTACCGATGTACTTTTGATTATCGAAATAGACATCACATCCAGTTAAGTCATCATAGAAGTAAGTATCTTTCTTCAAGAAAGAACGATCCTTTTCAACAAAGAGATCTTTTCTAACAAAAAGTTGTGCTTCTTCAATAGATGAAATTTCTTCGAAGATGACTTGATCCATTTCACCAATCTTATTGTGTTTTTTAATGGTTAAAGTTTTGTACTTTTGACCATTTTCATCGAGTAAGAAAACGTGATTCCCGACTTTAAAACGAGAATCACGAAAATGAGTAGATGGATATATTTTTACTTCGCCTTTAAGACCGACTGTTTTAACAATCGTTCCTACTAAGAGATATTCCATTATTATTTTTCTTCGTCGAAAGATTCAAACTTTAAGTAAACGTGCTTATTTTCTGCTTTAGCAGCAATAGCAACAACTTCTCTTAAAGCATTGGCAACAGCACCTTTCTTACCAATTAAGCGGGCTGTATCTTCGTTTTCTGCGCAAACAAGAAGAGTAATGTTCTTCTCGTTGTCGCTTGGAAGCTCACGAATCATGAGAGCTTCTGGATTGATTAAGAAAGGATCGACAATAGCATGAATGATCTTTTCGTAATCCATCATTATTTAGCTCCTTTTTTGGAAGCAACGTATTTTTGCATAATGCCCTTCTTGGTGAAGAGAGTACGAATGGAATCAGATGGTTGAGCACCTTTTCCTAACCATTTGAGTGCTAATTCTTCATTGATATCGGCATTTTCTGGTCCTTTAGCTGGATCAAAGTATCCAATTTGTTCGACATAGCGACCATCACGAGCGAAACGTGAATCGGCAACGACGACACGGTAGATTGGGTCTTTGTGACGACCAATACGGGTTAATCTAATTTTGACTGACATAAGTTTATTCTCCTTTTCGTCGATGTCTATTATATAAATAATACAGATAGTGTCAAGTATTTTTACTTAACACCTATTTAAATTTAAAAGATTTCGCTTGCTAACCAAATATATATTTGATAGTATCTTTCTTGCGAGTTTCGTAACTCGATGCAGACGTTCCGCTTTCAAGTCATGATATGAACGCCCTAAGAAATATTAGTTAGAGGAGGTAAAAAGACATGAACACAAACATTGTTAATGAAATTACCGCTCGCCAACTTCGCAAAGATGTCCCAGAATTCAAAGGTGGTGACACTGTTAAAGTTAGCGTTCGTATTATCGAAAACAACAAAGAACGTATCCAAGTCTTCCAAGGCGTCGTTATGCAACGCCGCGGCTCCGGTGTCAGTGAGACCTTCACTGTAAGAAAAATTTCTTCAGGTGTTGGCGTTGAAAGAACATTCCCAATTCACTCCCCAGCAATCGCTAAGATTGAAGTTGTGAAACATGGTAAGGTTCGTCGTAGTAGAATTACCTACTTACGTAATCGCTCTGGCAAAGCCGCTCGTATTAAAGAAGTTATCTAAGATACGAAGCTTAATAAAACTCGTCGTAAGGCGAGTTTTTATTTTGCTCTCTAGATTAATAGTTTTTGTGGATAACCTTAGGTTTTGTTCCTAAACTAATTGTGAGAGTGTATAATATGCCTATGAGCGAGAAAATCCTAAGTGAAAAGCAAATTCAAAGAAGAGTCTTGTTTGACAAGATATCTTTTGTTTTGATTGCCCTTTTCTTAGCGCTAAGCACTCTTTTCTCTGTTACATTAATCTTCCAAAAAACATATTTCGAAATTAAGTGGATCAACGGTCAATCAATGTATCCAACTTTTAACGCTGATGCGGTTGATCGTTATGGCCACATTAAAGGCAAAACAGGCGGTAAAGCTAATAATGGTGATAAGAACCTTGACTGTGTGATTTGGGATGGTCACCAAGCGACTTTTGATCGCTTAGAACGTTTCGACGTTGTTATTGCATCCCAACCAAATAATCCAAGCCGAGATTTAATTAAACGTGTTATAGCTATGCCAGGTGAAACGTTCTACTTTGGTAGTGGCGAGGATAACGGATCTTTATATTTACAAAACAAAAATGGTGAGTTTGAAAAAGTTAATCAACCGATTCAAAAAGAATATATTCTCGAAGGCTCTTATACTGGATATCAAACTCCGACTACATTAGGTAAAAACGAGTATTTTATTTGTGGTGATAACCGCGGTTATTCATCCGATTCAAGAAGTTTTGGCCCAGTTTCTAGACAAGATATTGTGGGAATTGTTGTGGCGGTAATCGGAACTGCTGATACAACTTTATCCGGCGGAGAAGTAGTTTATACCAATCTGAAAATTGGTTGGCCGAGGTGGATTAAATGAGTACGCAGATTCATTGGTTCCCTGGGCACATGAAGAAAGCCCAAATCGAGATCGAAAAGAAAGTCAAACTTGTTGACTGTGTCATCGAACTTTTAGATGCTCGTATTCCTTTAGCAAGTCGAAACGAAACTCTTTATAAGATCACTCAAAATAAACTAAGACTTGTTGTTTTAACAAAGTCAGATTTAGCAGATCCTGAGATGACAAAAAAGTGGGCAAATTACTTCGAATCTAAAGGTTCTGCGGTGATTTTTACTGATTTAAGTAAATCAAGTGACATTCAAAACATCATCAAAAACGTTGAAAAACTTGGTGAGGCTAAACAACAAAAACTTATTTCTAAAGGAATGAAACCTCAACCAATTCGCGCCATGATTATTGGTATTCCAAATGTCGGAAAATCAACACTCATTAATAAACTTGCCAAACGTCATTCTGCCTCTGTTCAAAACAAACCTGGTCACACGAAGTCGCAACAACTAATCAAAGTTTCTAATCGTTTTGAATTATTAGACACTCCAGGAATTTTACAGAACTCTTATGAAGATAAAAAGCAGGCAATGCTTTTAGCATTAACTGGTTCGATTAAAAGAGAGGTCCTCCCAACTGAAGAAGTTGCTGAGACTGCTTTTAACTATGTTAAAGAATTTTATTTTAAGAACTTACAAGAAAGATTCGCTTATCTTGAAGAAAAAGATTCTTATATTGATGCGTTTACGAAAATAGCTCGTTCTAGAGGTTATTTGTCTAAGGGCCTGGAAGATACAGGTAAAGCCATGGAGGTCTTCTTAAATGAGCTTAAGAATGGTCAAATTGGGCGAGTTAGTTTCGAAAGAGTTGATTGAAGATGGGATTAACTTATCAAGACCAATTTTATTCCGATAGCGTCAAACTCATTGTTGGTACAGATGAGGCTGGACGTGGTCCACTAGCTGGTCCTGTTGTTGCTGCCGCAGTGATTCTTCCTCAAGATTATAAAAACGACCTAATTAATGACTCTAAACAACTTAGCGAAAAGCAACGTGAGGAGTTATTTTTAGAAATTAAAAAACACGCAATTGCTATTGGCGTTGGTATTGTTAGTGCCGATGAGATTGATGAAATAAATATTTATGAAGCTGCACGTAAAGCGATGAAGCTTGCTATTAGTGATATGAAACATGATTTTGATCTTGTTTTAACTGATTGCATGAAACTTCCAGGATATAACGTTCCAGTTATTGATATTGTTAAAGGCGACGCCAAAGCTTTACCAATTGCTGCTGCCTCAATCATCGCTAAGGTAACACGTGACAAAATGATGGATGAGCTCGATAAAAGATTCCCAATGTATAATTTTAAGAAAAATAAAGGTTATGGAACGAAAGCTCATCTTGATGCTTTAAAAAAGTACGGCCCAATCGAACATATTCATCGTAAAACATTTAAACCTGTCGAAAAAATCATCCATGGAGAGATGAATTTATTTGAAGATTTTTAATAAATAAGTGCAAATTTGATAGTCCTTTTACGAATTTAGTTAGTGAAAGGATTTTTTTATGAAAGCTAGAAATTTACTTATTTACCTCTCAATGTTATACAAAGGTGACTTCAATCAAATCTATGATCATCTTGTAAATAAAGAGGAACCTCCAACTGATGAAGAGATGCAAGAGATGCTTAAAAAAGTCACATCTCCTTGCATCACGATTCTGGATGAAGATTATCCAGATTATTTAAAACAAAAGACACCTCATCCGCCTTTTGTGCTCTATTACTATGGAGATATTTCACTAATTAAGGATGAGAATCAAAACCTGGCGTTTATTGGTTCAAGAAAATGTTCCGAATACGGACAAAATATCACCCAAGAAATTGTTAGTGAAGTATGTAACAAATTCACAATTGTATCCGGTTTAGCAAAAGGAATTGATACATGCGCGCACGCAGCGTGCGTAAATAAATTAGGAAAAACAATTGCCGTTTTAGGAAGCGGGATTGATGTTTGTTATCCAGAATCTAACCACGATTTATATGAAGAAATTAAAAGAACAGGGTTATTAATATCGGAATATCCGTGTGATGTTACACCTTGCGCGAAATATTTTCCAATGCGCAATCGAATCATTGTCGGATTATCGCGAGTAGTGATTATTACTGAAGCGAAAAAACACTCTGGAACCCAGATATCAACTGCTTACGCTTTATCAACTGGAAAAGATGTTTGTTGTGTTCCATATCCAATTCAAGAAAACTCACTTTGTAACCATCTAATTAAGCAAGGTGCCTATATGATTGAGTCAGCAAAAGACTTACTTGAGGTTCTTGAATGCGATAAAGAAGGACCAATTTTTGAACTATAAAAATATATTAAAGAAATATGTATTCTTTAAGGAAAATAGGTGTTTGACTTATGCGATACAAACCAATATATTCTTATAGCGATATGAAGCTAGTTATTGTCGAATCTCCAAACAAATGTCATACCATCCAACGTTACCTTGGTGACGAATATGTTGTCTTAGCATCTAAGGGACATATTAGAGATCTTTCCACTAGTGGAAAGGGTGGTTATGGTGTGGATGTAAATAACGATTTTAAGGCTTCCTATGTGATTACTAAATCAAAGTATCCAACTGTCAATGAACTTAAGAATGCCGCGCGTCAAGCAGACGAAGTTCTGCTTGCTACCGACCCTGACCGTGAAGGTGAAGCTATTGCCTGGCATTTATCTCAAGTTTTAGGTCTCGATCCAAAGACAACAAAACGTCTCGAGTTCCATGAAATCACCCGTGCGTCTATTAGTGAAGCAATTAAACATCCACGCACGATTGATATGAATCTTGTTAACTCCCAAGAAACACGTCGAATTATCGACCGTATCATGGGCTTTAAACTTTCTGGTTTAGTCCAGAAAAAGATTAAATCTAAATCTGCTGGCCGAGTTCAATCCGCAACCTTAAAAATGATCACTGATCATGATAAGGAAATTGAGGAATTCGTTCCAGAAGAATACTGGAGATTAGTTGTTGAATTTAACAAAAATAACCGTAAATTCTCGGCTGAATTTGATAAATGCGGTGAAATTAAAGAGATTCCAAATAAGGAAACAAATGACAAAATTCTTGCTAAATTAGGTAAGGAAATTGTTGTCAAAGAAATTAAGAAAAGCGTGAAGAGTGTTGAATCAAAACCAGCCTTCACAACTTCCTCTCTTCAACAAGAAGCATTTAACGTCTATCACTTCTCAACCAAGAAGACTTCCGAACTTGCTCAAGAACTATATGAAGGTATCAACCTTGGTGATGAGCATGTTGGTTTAATCACCTACATTCGTACTGACTCAACTTATCTTTCTGATACATTTGTTGAACGTGCGACTAACTTTATTACAGAAACATTTGGAAAAGAATACGTTGGAAAACGAAAAATTGTTAAACAAGCTCAAGCACAAAACGCTCACGAAGCAATTCGTCCAACATCAAACCATCGTACTCCAGAATCAATTAAAGGTGCTTTGCTTGCCAATGCAAAATCCAAAGCAAACGATCTTTATAAACTATATAAATTAATTTATGAAAGAACATTGGCATCCTTGATGGTGGCTAAAAAAGAATCTGTTGAGAAAGTCACCTTTGAATCTAATGGTGTTGAATTTAAGTCTGAATTTTCATCAACCATCTTTGATGGTTATACCAAGATTTACTCTGCTGAAAAGCAGGATGATAAAGTTCCTCCAAAATTTGTTGAAGGTGAAATACTCGAAATTAAAAATGTGGTTAATGAACAAAAGTTTACCCAACCTCCAGCAAAACTTAACGAAGCTAAAGTAGTTAAGCTCATGGAAGAAAAAGGTATTGGTCGTCCATCAACATATGCTTCAACAATCGATACGTTACTAAAGAGAAAATATATCGAATCAAAACAAGGTCAATTCGAAACAACAGAACAAGGCAAGAAAACTTCTATTGTTTTGAATAAGTACTTCCCAAGTTTAATCGATGTAAAATATACTGCTCGAATGGAATCTTATTTAGATAAGATTCAAGAAGGCGAAATTTCTCGAAGTGATGTTCTTCATAACTTCTATGATGAATTCACTAAGATTGCGGAAGAAGCAAGCAAGAAGATGTACAAAGATGAAGATGTTCCTGTTGGTCGCAAATGTCCAAAATGTGGAAGTGAATTAGTCATCAAAAAAGGTAAATTCGGAGAGTTTATCGGATGTTCTAATTTCCCAGAATGTGACTATTGCGAAAACGAAACTCAAATTGAGTACACTGGTGAGATGTGTCCAGTATGTGGTAAACCTTTGGTTTATAGAAGAAGTAAAAAAGGCAAAAAGTTTGTGGCTTGTTCTAATTACCCACATTGTGACTACATCAAAAACGAAAAGAAACCTCTTGAAGTAGTTGGTAAATGTCCAGAGTGTGGTGGAGATCTTGTGAAGCGAACAGCTCGAGGTCGAACAATCATCGGATGTTCCAATTATCCAAAGTGTCATCACATCGAATATATTAAAAAGGCGAATTAAAAATTGCCTTTTTTGTTATATAATTGTCGCATGAAGAAAGTTAATGTTATTGGCGGTGGTTTAGCTGGTGCAGAAGCCTGCTACTTTTTGCTGAAAAAAGGTTATGAGGTTCATCTTTTTGAGAAACGTCCAAACGAGATGACTCCAGCCCATCATACAGGATTGTTTGGTGAACTTGTTTGTTCAAATTCTTTAAAGTCAAAACGCCTCGACAATGCGTGTGGTTTACTCAAAGAAGAGATGTCTCATCTTGGTTCAATAATGATGGAAGCCGCTAAAGAAACTGAGGTTCCAAGCGGAAATGCGTTAAGTGTTGATCGTCAGCGGTTTGCTGAGAAAATTACCGCAATTATTGGTTCTTTTTCAAATTTTCATGTGCATCACGAGGATGTAAAAGAACCTAAAGATGGCATTAACATTATTGCCACTGGCCCATTAACAAGTGAAGGCTTAGCAAGCTATTTGGCCAAACAAGTTGGGCAAGACTCTTTGTTCTTTTTTGATGCGAGCGCACCGATTGTAAAAAAGGATTCAATCAACATGGAAATCGCTTATCGAAAAGCACGTTATGACCAAGGTGATGATTCCTACATTAACTGTCCTTTTTCTGAAGAACAATACAACAAGTTTTATGATGAATTAACACATGCTGAATTAGCGATGATTCATGATTTTGATAAAAACTATTTCGAAGGTTGTATGCCAATCGAAGTTATGGCTAAAAGAGGGCGTGACACTTTACGTTATGGACCAATGAAACCTAAAGGTTTACAAATGATGGATCGTCCAAAAGCCTATGCTGTTGTTCAACTAAGACAAGATAATCAATTTGGCGATTTATATAACATTGTTGGATTTCAAACAAACCTTACATACCCGGAACAAAAACGTGTCTTTAGAATGATTCCTGGATTAGAAAATGCTGAATTCGTCCGCTATGGTTTGATGCATAAAAACATGTATTTATGTTCCCCAACAATTCTTAACGACAATCTTTCAATGAAGACTAATAGCGACGTCTTTTTGGCCGGGCAATTAATTGGCGTTGAAGGTTACGTTGAATCAGCCGCAATGGGCATTCTTGCTGGAATTTATGCCATGGCCAAATTGGAAAATAAAAAGATTCCTGATTTACCTTTGCAGACAATGATTGGATCTTTAAAAAACTATGTTATCCATGCAAATCCTAAAGATTTTTCACCAATGAACGCAAATTTCGGTATTTTCTACGGAGCGAATGCATCCTCTCGTGAGGAGCTTGCGGAACGTTCCTTGAAGTTAATTGATGAGTGGAGAGAATCGATCGATGCTAGATGAGATTAAAGACTTTTTAGAACATCTTAAATATGATCACGGATACTCGGATAAAACACTTGATTCGTATGGTCGAGATATTGAACAGTTTTACCGAATTAATTTTAAACATGGTGTTGATATAACGGATGTTGACGCAGGAACAATTCGTAACTATCTATCTGAACTAATGATGGATGGCGTTTCAAAAAGATCGTGTCAAAGAAAGGTTGCATCGCTTCGCCATTATTATTCTTATTTACTAAAGAAGGGAGTTGTTAAGGAGAATCCTTTCCTTTATTTAGACTCAATCAAACAAGATAAAAATCTTCCTAGTGTTCTATATATAGAACAAATAGATGACTTATTTAGACGAAACAAAGAAAGAACTGATCCTTTAATGCTCCGCGACCAAGCAATCATGGAAATCCTTTACGCTACTGGTGTACGAGCTAGTGAGTTTATCGAGATTCGATTGCGTGACATTGACTTTAAAAGAAGAACAATTCGAATTTTAGGCAAGGGTCGTAAAGAACGAATGGTTGTATTCTCCCAGTCTTCAAAACAGACTTTGGAAAAATATTTAGAAGAATGTCGACCAAGTTTAGTGGTTCTAAATAAGTTTGAATTTAACAATGAATATGTCTTTCTTAACTCCCAAGGAAAGAAATTAACTGTTCGTGGTTTGCAATTTATTCTTGATGATATTGAAAAGAAAATCGGAACAAATTACGGATTACATCCACATATTTTTCGTCATTCCTTTGCAACACATTTACTTGAAGGCGGTGCAGATTTACGGGTAATTCAGGAACTTTTGGGTCATGAATCACTCAATACAACACAGATTTATACCCACGTGACTGAGGAGCAAATGATTGACCAATTTCAACTTCATCATCCACGTGCCTTCAAAAAATAATTAATTATTTATTGGCAGTTAAATTAGAGAGTGTTAGAATAATCACACTCTTTTTATTTATAGAAAGAGTAAATACGCACATCATGGATTCAACTTCCGAGTCCCTATTAACCTAGGGGGAAGTTGTTCGAAATGATGGAGGCTTAAAACAAATGGAGGTTCTTAAATGAACGAAGAAAAGAAAGTTTCCGAAGTCGAAGAAGTAGCGGCTAAGGAAGAAAATGTCATGGAAATGGTCATGCACGATAAAGATGCCAAGATCATCACCATGCGCAAACTACTCGAAGGTGGTGTTCACTATGGACACAACACCCGTAAATGGAACCCAAAAATGGGCAAATTCATCTACGGTGCTCGTAATGGTATTTACCTCATCGACTTAAACAAGTCTCTTGTTAAAGCCGAAGAAGCTTATCTTGCTCTTAAGAGCATTGTTGATGAAAATGGTAAAGCATTATTTGTTGGTATCAAGCCACAATGCAAAGCCATCGTTGAAGAACAAGCATTACGTTCTGGTTCCTTCTACATCACTAACCGTTGGTTAGGTGGTACACTTACAAACTTCAAAACCATCCAATCCCGTATTCGTCGCTTAAAACAATTAGAAGAAATGGAACTCGATGGAAGCTTTGAAAAGTTACCAAAGAAAGAAGTTGCTCTTCTTAAGAAGGAAAAAGAAAAACTCTCTAAGAACTTAGAAGGTATTAAAGAAATGCGTAAGCTTCCAAACGCTGTCATCGTCTGTGACCCAGCCGTTGAACACACAGCTGTTGCTGAAGCTCGTAAATTACGCATCCCAGTGTTCGGTTTAGCTGATACAACTTGTGATCCAGATGTCTTAGACTTCCCAATCCCAGCTAACGATGACGCCACAAGATCCGTTTCCTTAATTATTGGATTACTTGCTGACGCGATTGTTGAATCTAAGGGTGGCATTACTGCTATTGCCTACACCAAAGATGAAGGTGAAGAAGCCACAATGAAAGACGCTGTTCGTCAAGCTGATAAAGAAAACGCTGAAAGAATCGCTGCCATCCGTAAAGCTCGCCAAGAAAAGCAAGAACGTATGGAAAAATACCAAGCTATGAAGAAGGCTCAACGCGAAGAAGCTGCTAAGGCAGCCGCTCAAGGTGAAGCCAAAGAAGAAGCTCCAAAAGCTGAAGAAAAGAAAGCTCCAGCCAAAAAAGCTCCAGCCAAAAAAGCTGCTCCAAAAGCAGAAGAAGCCCCAGCAGAAGGTAAATAATTATGCCAAGCATGATTGAATTAATTAAAGAACTCCGTGATCGTACTGGTGCAGGCATGATGGATTGCAAGCACGCCTTAGAAGAATCCGGTGAAGATGTTGAAAAAGCCATCGACTGGTTACGTCAAAAAGGTATTGCTAAAGCTCAAGCCAAAGCATCCCGTATCGCTGCTGAAGGTTTAGCTGAAGTTCAAGTTAATGGAAACAAAGCCATTATCTGCGAAATCAACTGTGAAACAGACTTCGTTTCTAAGGGTGAAAAATTCCACACCTTAGTGAGCGAATCTGCTAAAGTCACATTAGAAAAAGGCTGCACTTCTTTAGAAGAAGCTAAGGAAGCCACAAAATCTTTATTCACTGATGCTACAGTTTCAATGGGTGAAAAACTTGACTACCGTCGTTTCGAAATCGTTGAAAAGAAAGCTAGTGAAGGATTTGGTTCCTACATCCACATGGGTGGTAAGATTGCAACTTTAGTTGTTCTCGATAAAGAAGATCCTGAATTTGCAAAAGGCTTAGCAATGCATATTGCTGCGAATGCTCCAAAGTATGTTGCTGAAGAAGACATTCCAGCTGGCGTTATTGCTCACGAAAAACAAATTGCTTTGGAGAACATGAAAGAAGATCCAAAGATGGCTGGAAAACCAGCTCAAATGCTCGAAGGTATTGCCAATGGCAAGGTGAAGAAAATCCTTTCTGAATCTGTCTTAGGTAGCCAAGCATACTTACTTGATGGCGAAAAGAGCGTTGCTCAAGTCGCTAAAGAAAAAGGAATTAAGATTGTTAAATTCATTCGTTACTCCGTTGGTGAAGGTATCGAAAAACGTAAAGATAACTTTGCTGAAGAAGTCATGAAGGAAATTAAGTAATTCCAAAAGGAGAGCCAAAAGGTGTATAAACGTATTCTTATCAAACTATCTGGCGAAGCACTCGCTGGAGACAAGAGTAATGGTATTTTAGACCCGGAGGCTCTTTTAAATATTTCCAAGGTGATTAAAGAAATTGCCCAAACCGGCACTGAAGTTTGTGTCGTGATTGGGGCTGGAAATATTTGTCGCGGTTCACTTGTTGAGAAAAGCGGAATCGAACGTGTCACTGGTGATAAGATGGGCATGCTAGGAACAGTTATTAATTCCTTCGCATTAGCCAATACATTACAAAATAACCAGCAAAATGCGGTTGTTTTATCTGCTGTACCAATGGAAACGTTCACTCCAACTTTCTCCAAAGAACTCGCTGATAAGTATCTGAAAGAGAAGACTGTTGTCGTCTTTGGTGGAGGTACTGGAAAACCATTCTTTACAACCGATACTTGTGCTACATTACGTGCTATTGAGGTTGGTTGTGACGCAATTCTAATTGCGAAGAACGGTGTTGATGGTATCTATAGCGATGATCCTCGCGTGAACAAAGACGCTTATATGTTTAAAGAAATCACCTGCTCTGAAATCATTGCTAAAAATCTTAAAGTAATGGATTTAACAGCAGTGGAAATGCTCAAGGATCAAAACATTGATGTTCGCGTTTTTAATATGCAAAACCCGGATAATTTCCTAAAAGTTGTGCGTAAAGAAGATGTCGGAACAACAATCAAGAGAGGATAAAAACATGGATGATATTACATTAGAATGTCAAAGCAGATTGCAAAAAACTGTTGAAGCTTTACGTGGAGAATTAGTTCTTATTCGTACAGGCCGAGCAACCCCAGCAAT
This sequence comes from Caryophanales bacterium UBA4365, assembly GCA_002393905.1. GTDB lineage: Bacteria > Bacillota_I > Bacilli_A > RFN20 > CAG-826 > Fiminaster. The sequence goes on along the minus strand of DGSJ01000017.1, from coordinate 9,057 downwards.
TCTTGACCGCGTTCAATGCGATTATTATGGAGACAAAATTGCGGTAAACCAAATTTCCTCAATTACTGTTCCAGAACCACGTCAGTTACTGATTAAACCATATGATCGTAACGACATTAAATCCATTGTTGCCGGAATCGCTGCTGCTAATCTTGGTGTTAACCCAGTTAGCGAAGGTGATTGCATTCGCTTAACCTTTCCACCATTAACTGAAGACACACGTCGTGAGTTAGTGAAGAAAGCCAAAGCGACTGCTGAAAATAGTAAAGTTGCCGTTAGAAATATCCGTCGTGAATACATCGACTTTGTTAAAGAAGCCGAAGACATGACTGAGGATTATCAGAAACGCGTTCAAGACGAAATTCAAAAAGTCGTCGATGAAGCGATTCAACAGATTGATCAAATTCTAGCGGAAAAAGAGAAAGATATTCTCTCAATCTAAGAAACAAAATAAGGAGGGTAATTCCTCCTTTTCTTTTAGAACTTTTACAATTCTTTATTTATTGTGCTTTCGTATGCGTGTATAATGTAAGGCATGAAACGTGAGATCGAGTTAAATAAACCAATTACCCACATTGCTTTCATTATGGATGGCAATGGAAGATGGGCTAATGCACGTGGACTTCCACGTACCAAAGGCCACAAAGAAGCAATGAACAGAATCATCGAAGTTTTTGATCATTGTAAGGATTATGGAATTAAGGTTTGTTCGTTTTATGCTTTCTCTACTGAAAACTGGAAGAGACCAAAAAGTGAGATTTCTCAACTCTTTAGATATCTAGAAATTTTCTTTAAAAAAGAAATCGATCACCTCATGCGTGATGGTGTTCGTATTGTTATCTCTGGAGACATCTCTCGACTTCCTGATAAAACACAAAAGACTTGCTATAAGTCGATTGATATGACTAAAGATAATGACAAATTTGTGATGAACATTTGTTTAAACTACGGTGGAAAAGAAGAAATTACTCGAGCAGCCAAACAAATTGCTGAAGAAGTGAAGGATGGTTCCTTAAAGATTGAAGATATTAACGAACAAGTCTTCGAAAATCACCTTTATACAAAAGGCTTACCAAATGTTGATCTTCTAGTTCGTACCTCTGGCGAAGAAAGAACAAGCAATTTCCTACCATGGCAACTTGCTTATGCGGAATTTGTTTTTACAAAAGTTCATTGGCCAGATTTTAAGCGAGAAGCTTTCGTTGATTGTTTAAAAGAATATAACAAGCGTAACAGACGTTTCGGAGGGTTAGATCATGGAAAAAAATAAACTTAGTGTTGAACAAAAACACTCCATTAGAGTTCGAACACTAACAGCTGTTGTTCTTGTTGCTTTATTAGTCCCGGCAATTATTTTTGGAAGCATCTATTTTGTTGCTCTTTCTGTTTTAATTGCCATCTGCTTTGCTTACGAAAGTGTTCATGTTACTAATTTAAAAGGTAAGACTAGAACAGTAACATTTGTGGTTGTCATTATATTGTTAATTGCCACATGTTACTATGTAATCTTACGTAATTATATCGATGCTGTGCGGGCGCATGAGCGAATTGATTTCGCTAACTTCTTCACAGTTAACTTCTCAGAACTAAAGCTTTCTGAGATGCTTCTTGTCACTACTGCTGCAGTTTTATTTGTCATGTGTTTCTTTAGTCGTGAATTTACAATTCGCTACGTCTTCTATTTCTTCTCAATGATTGTTATTTTGAGTTTAGGAATTCAAGCATTGCTATATTTGAGATTTGCTCCATTTACCATGTTTGAAGCAACTGGCAAAGTGATTACTGAAACAGGGTTCGTTTATGGCCAATCTTTATTGTTAATTCTTTATGTGGTCGTTGGCGTTTGTGCTAACGATATTGGTGCCTTCTTTGTTGGTTTGCTATTTGGAAAACACAAAATGGCTCCAGAAATTTCTCCAAAGAAAACTTGGGAAGGAGCGATTGGTGGTATTGTTATCTCCTTTGCGATTACATTTTCCTTTGCCATGATTATGGGTGGTGTTGGATTGCCAATTCTTCCTCAACTCGACTTAAATCACTGGTATTGGGTGATGCTTATCTCATTATTTATCCCATTCTTTGGTGATATTGGTGACTTCTTCTTCTCGTCAATTAAGAGAAGTTTCGGTGTGAAAGACTTCTCCGCCATCCTTCCAGGACACGGTGGAGTTCTTGATCGTCTCGATTCTCTAATTTTCGCTAGTGGCCTTGTTAGTGGCTTATTAGTCTTTATGGAAATGATTGAAAAATTTACAGCATGAAAAAAGTACTTTTGTTAGGAGCTTCAGGATCAATCGGTTCACAGACTCTGGATATTATTAGACAGTATCCAAATGAGTTTGAACTTGTTGGTTTTTCTGTTGGCAAAAACCTAGCAAAAGCAAAGGAAATATTAAGTGAGTTTAAATCTGTAAAAAATGTTTATATTACCAGCAAATCACCAGCAAATGAACTAAAAAAAGAGTTTAAAAACATTTCAGTTTTTTCAGGAAAATGTGGGTTAAAAAGAATTATTAAGAAAACCGAATTTGATCTTTGTGTTGATGCGTTAGTTGGCTTTGTTGGATTAGAACCAGCAATCAATGTCTTAGAGAAAAATAAGATTCTTTGCTTAGCTAATAAAGAAGCACTTGTTGCTGGCGGCACAATCATTAATAAACTTCTTGATGAAGGAAAAGGTAAACTTTATCCAATTGATTCGGAACATGTTGCTTTGGCTAAATGCTTATCTAAATGTGATATTAAGGATGCGAAGAGTCTGATTATTACAGCAAGCGGTGGAGCTCTTCGAAATGTCGAGATTTCTAAACTTGCCGAACAAACTCCAGAAGATGCCTTACGTCATCCAACATGGAAGATGGGCGCAAAAATCACGATTGATTGTGCAACAATGATGAATAAAGGTTTTGAAATCATTGAAGCATATTACCTCTATCATTTCCCACTAAACAAAATTCGAGTTCAAATGCATGATGAATCTTTGATTCACTCTGCAGTCGAACTTAATGATGGAACATTGATTGTTGATTACGGAAAACCGGATATGCATGAGCCAATTAAATGGGCCATGTTTGAAGGAAAAAGCGAATTTAAAGTTTACACTGTTAAATCTTTAGATGAATTTAAGGATTGTCATTTCCATGAATATGACTATAAACGATATCCGTGCACCGAGATCGCCAAACAAGCTTTGCTTGAAGGTGCTTCAAAGATGATTGCATTAAATGCTGCAAATGAAACAGCCGTGTATCGCTTCTTGAACCATGAAATTGGTTATTTAGATATTGCAAAATTTGTTGGTAAAAAGGTGGAGGAACAAAAACTAATTCGAAATCCATCATTATGCCAAATTAAACGTATAGACAAAAAAGCTAGGAGGGTAAATTAATGACTGCTTGGGATTGGATCGTTTCAGTTATCTTATTTGTTGTTTCATTAAGTGCCCTAATTAGCATTCACGAGCTTGGACACTTATCCATGGCTAAACTTTTTAAAGTTTATTGTTTTGAGTATTCCATTGGATTTGGTCCAGCCTTATTACATAAGAGAAGAAAAGGCGGAGAGACATATTTCTCAATTCGTGCCATTCCATTTGGCGGTTATGTTTCCATGTATGGCGAAGAAGGAACAGAACCTGAAGAAGGACTTAATCTTTCACAAGAAAGATCTCTTGAAGGGATTAAGAAATGGAAGAAAGCAATTGTTCTTGTCGCTGGTGTTGTTTTAAATGCGATATTAGCTTTCATTCTCATCGCTATTTCAAACTTAGCTTTCCCACGAGTTGTAACAACTAGATATGCTTCAATTAGTGAAGGTAGCACGGCAGCAACTGTCTTAAAAGATAATGACTGGATGAAGCATTATCATAAAAGCTACATTTCTTATGAATACACAAGCGAAGATAAAGTTATCCATGCTGGTCAATTTTATGTCATTGATGAAAGCACTGAAATTGATGGAGAAAAATACGTTTTGGCGTATGCTCCAAAAGGCACAAAGCATTACACCAAATTTAGTGATGGAATTTTAATTTATCCAGCAATTGCTGGTGAAAATATTGCTACAGATCGTGGCGATGGCACCTATGAAGTAATCAATAAACCACTTTATGATGCCTACTTTAATGTCGATCAATTAATTAATAAAGATGAGCTCTATGCTGACTTCACAAAGAAGACTTATTCTGCGTTTGAGAACAAGTCATTTGTGGCTCATCTTCAATTCGATCGCTACAATCCAGCAACGGAAAAATATGAAACTATTAATTTTAACCCAACCATCAAAGCTGTTCAAAGCGGTGATAAATATGTTTGGGATGACATTGGTCTTTCATTTAAAACGATGAATGACAAGAACTGGACATTTGGTGATCGAGTTTCACAAACATTTAAAGATTATGGAAATGCTTCAGTAGCAGTTTTCAAAGGTATTGGAACACTCTTTACTGGCGGAATTAAAAACATGTCTGGTATTGTCGGTATCTTTGATATGACAGCAAACCTTTATGGTTCGTATACATTTGCCACTTATTTATATTTCTGGGGTCTAATTAGTGTTAACCTAGCTATCTTTAACTTGCTACCATTCCCAGGATTAGATGGTTTTGCTCTTCTTGTGACCGTTATTGAAGGTATCACTAAGAAGAAAATTCCAAGCAAAGTGAAAGGCATTATGTCTGCTGTTGGATTAGTCCTTCTCTTTGGATTAATGATTGCAATTGTAGTGCTTGATATTATTAAACTGGTGTAAAAACGATGAACGACAAGATGAAACGATTTTTAACATCAATCGGGATTAACAATCTCGAATGTTTTGATTTGGATTTTGATCTTGTCACACGTAATCCATTTAAACGCGAGCAAGTCGATATGCTTGTGGTGAAGGATACTCCTTGGGATTATGAATATCTCGAGCAACTTCAACATGCTTTAGAAACTGTTACATATCCAATCGATATTAAGTTCTCTTACAAAAAGAAACCAACTGTTGAAGACGCAATTCGCCTCTTCCCTGATTGGCATCGTTCACATAACCGTTTTGTTTCTGAACAGGTTTTAGAAAATAAAGATGGTCAAATCTTGTTCGTTTTTAAAACAGATGAAGATTTACAAAAGAACCAGCAAATCGTGGATGATTTTAAAGAATTCTTGAAGTTTTTAAGTTATCGTTTTGATGTTATTTCCGAAGTTCGCGAAGAAGAAAAAACAACTCCAAATGTTTCTCAAAAAGTCTTAGAAAAGATGGAAGAGAAAGCAAATGAAGTTTACGAAGAAGAAAACGCTGAACGAGGCGAGGAAGAAGACGATTCTTACTATAAAAACACAGAAATGGTTGAAGAAGAGGAAGAAGAAACTGCTCTAAAAGCATACGAAGAACAATACATCGAAGCTTTAAAAGACAACATCTCTCGTCTAAAAGACCTTGGTAAAAACACCAAGAAAAACAAAACTAACAGTGATTACGATCCTCAATCCTGGAGAGATTCTATTCCATTCAAGAAATATACTGATTTCTCTTTAATTAAAGAAGATAGCGGAAACGTCGACATTACTGGCGAAGTTTTCGGTATCGATAAAATCCGTACTAATTTCTTTGGCAAAGCAGTTTGTCCTTGCGGTTTAGGTAACGGCACTCAAGCCATTAATATTCGTATTGTTGAAAACAAACATACCACGGTGGAAGAAATTGAGAAACTCAAAAACTCAATGTACATCCACATTAAAGGTTATGCCGAGGCAGATAAACGTAGCGGACAAGTTTCTGTTACTGCCCGTGGTTTTGAGATTGTGCCACCTCCAGCAATGAGAAGTGATGAAGAAGAACAAAAACGCGTTGAACTCCATCTTCACACAAGAATGTCTGTTATGGATGGCGTCACTTCTATTACTGATTATTGTAAACTTGCTAAAGCAATGGGACACAAAGCGGTTGCTGTAACCGACCACGGTGTTGTTCAATCATTCCCAGAAGCGCAAAATGCTCAAAAAGATACTGGAGTCAAAATTCTATATGGTTCCGAGTTATACATGGTTAATGATGAACTTCCATTCGCTTTAAACCCACAACCTATCCCATTAAGAAATACCGCTTATGTTGTATTCGACTTAGAAACAACAGGATTATCTAAAGAATATGATCGTATTACTGAATTCGGTGCGATTCGTTTTGAACACGGTAACATTGTTAAAACTGAAGACTTCTTTATTAATCCAGGTATTCCAATTCCTCAAAAAGTTCAAGATAAAACACACATCACCCAAGCCATGGTTAATAATGCTCCAAAGTTTGAAGAGTGCGCTGATCGAATCATTGATTTCTTTAAAGATGCGATTATCGTTTCTCATAACATCACATTCGACCTTGGGTTTATTAACGCTTCCTTAATTCGTATGGGTAGAGAACCAATCAATCCACCAGCGATTGATACTCTTTCTTTATCCCACTACATGTTCCCAGAAGCCGGTTCTCACCGTTTGGGTTCATTAAGTAGAAACCTTGGAATTCAGTCATATAACGATGAAGAAGCTCACCGTGCTGACTACGATGCGAAGGTCTTAAACGAAGTTTGGTTAGCTATGCTAAATCGTTTGACTGAACACAATATGGATCTTAAGCATTCTGACTTAGCTGAGATCAAAACAACTGAAGCGATGCTTAAACATATTCGCCCAAGTCACATCAACTGTCTTGTCAAAGATGAAGATGGTTTTAGAGCGTTATATGAACTCGTTTCTTTATCTCATATTAAATATTTAGCTGATGTTCCAAAGACTCCAAAAAGAGAAATTTCTCGTTTAAGAGAACACCTTTTACTTGGTTCAGCTTGTTGCAATGGTGAAGTCTTTGATGCTGCACGAACCATGACGAAGGCTGACCTTAAAGAGGTAATGAAATTCTATGACTTTATTGAAGTTCAACCTCCAGAGAACTATCGTCACCTTGTTAACCTTGGTAGCATCGATAGCTTTGATGAAGTAAAGAAATACATTAAAGACATCGTTGAATGCGCTGAAGAAATTGGTAAACCAGTCGTTGCCACAGGTGATGTTCACTATTTAAATCCAGAAGATAAAATTACTCGTGATGTTTATATCTCAGCTAAAGCTGTTGGTGGTAAACTCCACCCACTTCATATGAGGGACACCTCTTTACAAGCTCCTGATCAACATTATCGTTCAACAAAAGAAATGCTCGACGCTTTCTCTTTCCTAGGTAAAGAAAAAGCTTTTGAAATTGTCGTTACAAATACAAATAAAATCGCTGACTCTATTGGTGAATTTAAACCAATCAAAAAAGATTTACATCCACCAATTATTGAAGAAGCTCCACAAGTTTTACGCGATACTTGCTATGCCAAAGCACATGAAATTTATGGAGATCCTCTTCCAGAAGAAATTCAAAATCGTTTAGAAAAAGAACTATCCGGTATTATTGATCACGGATATTCCGTTACTTATTACATTGCTCATGAAATCGTCCGTCGAGCTAATGAAGCTGGTTTCGTTGTTGGCTCACGTGGTTCTGTTGGATCATCTTTTGCAGCACACATGTTTGGCATTACCGAAGTTAACCCACTTCGTCCACATTACCACTGTCCAAAGTGTAAACATTTAGAATGGATTGATGATCCAAATATTCACTCTGGATATGACTTACCAGATAAAAAGTGCCCGATTTGCGGTGAAAAAATGGTTGGAGATGGACAAAACATCCCATTTGAAACGTTCCTTGGTTTTAATGCGGATAAGATTCCTGATATCGACTTAAACTTCCCAAGTGATTACCAGAAGATTGCCTTCAATAGTACAAAAGACATTTTTGGACCAAACAACGTCTTCCGTGCTGGAACTATTGAAACTGTTGCTGAAAAAACTGCTTTCGGTTATGTCCGTGGATACTTTGAAGAAAGAGGAGTTGATCCAAGTACAATCCCGTCTTCTTATATTGCTTATTTAGCAAGTCACGTTGCTGATACCAAACGTACAACTGGACAACACCCTGGTGGAATTATGGTTCTTCCAAAGAGCTGTAATATTTATGATTTCACCCCAATTCAATATCCAGCTGATGATAAAGAATCAGATTGGTTAACAACACATCTTGACTATACTGCTCTCCATGATGCTTTACTTAAACTTGACCTACTAGGTCACGTTGACCCACTCGCTCTACGTTTAATGACGGAGATGACCGGAGTCAACATGAAAGATATTCCTTTAAATGATAAGAAAGTCATTTCTTTATTTACAACTGATAAAGCTCTTGAAAGAAGCGGCAACTATTTAAAAGTTAAAAATGGTGCTTCTGGTTTACCAGAATTCGGTACTGATGTCTGTCGCGACATTCTTTTAGGTGCTCAACCAAAATCATTTGCTGATCTAGTTGTTGTTGCTGGTTTAGCTCACGGTACTGACGTCTGGCAAGGTAATGCTTCAGAATTAATTAAGAATGGTACATGTACCATTCGTGAAGTCATTGGATGTCGTGATGACATTATGACTTACCTAATTAAGAAAGGTGTTCAACCAAAGACCGCCTTTAATACCATGGAATCAGTTCGTAAAGGACGTAAGATTCCAAAAGAAGCTGAAGAAGCTCTAAGAGCTTGTAATGTTCCAGAATGGTACATTGATTCATGCAACAAGATTAAATACATGTTCCCAAAAGCTCACGCTGTTGCTTACGTTACGATGGCGGTTCGTGTTGGTTACTTTAAACTTTATTATCCACTCGAATTCTATGCTGTGTGGTTCTCTGCTCGTTGTAAACAATATGACATTGAACCAATGCTTGGCGGAAAAGAAGCCATTATTCAACGTTATGATGAACTTAAAGGTCGTAAGAACAAGCATGAAAAACTATCTCCAAAGGAGACAGATATTTTAAAGATGCTTACTGTGGCGATTGAAATGACTGAACGTGGATATAAATTTGAAAAAGTTGATTTATATAAATCCAAAGCAACTGAATTCGTTGTTGATCATGAAAATAAATCTCTTATTTGTCCATTTATCGTTATTGATGGATTAGGTGAAAACGCTGCTATTAGTGTTGTTG
>DGSJ01000062.1 GCA_002393905.1 Caryophanales bacterium UBA4365 | reverse complement strand
GTATGAGGTAGGGATTTAATGAAAACAATTTCTTTTGGATTAGCATAAATGCTAACTGTTTTCTTAATTTCTTCCCTAATGAGCTTTTCAGCTTCCTCTACAGTTCCATTATAGTGTTTATTTAAAACAATATAAAGTTTTAGTAATGAGCCAAAGCGTTCATCTTCGACACCGATCGCAGCGGCTTCATAAACAATATCTAAAGTTGAAACACAGTATTCTACCTCATGAGGGAATACTGGGATTCCACTAATTTTGACAATTCGTTTAATACGTTGATTGAAATGAATGTATCCTTCTTCGTCTTGATAGACGTTATCACCAGTTGAGACATATTTGACTCCATCAATCGTGACAAATGGATCTTTGGCATTAAGGTAACCATTCATTAATGTATCACCAGTGCAATATAGTTCGCCATTTTGACCAACTGAAACTTCTTTAAGATTTTCATCAAGGACTTTGAATGAAACATTCTTCAATGCTTTTCCAACTGTTCCATCCTTATTTTCAAATTTGGTGTTCACACTAAAGAGCGAAACAGTTTCAGTTAAACCATAACCTTCATAGAGTCGACACTTGCTTCCACCTTCTTCCATACGCTTGTTAAACTTTTCATTTAATGATGGAAGAGCAAAGTCTCCGCCAACAAAAGCGTGGTCAAGTTGACGTAGTTTTTTGCCAGCAAATCCTGGATATCTCAGCATCTTTTCATAGAATATTGGAATTCCTAAAAGAAGGGAGTATTGCTTGCGTTTTAGCATTTTTGTGGCAGTTTTACGGTTGAATTTTGGCATCAATGCAGCGTGATAACCAAGCGATAAAGAAAGGTGAATTCCAACAGCTAAACCAAAGCCGTGGAAGATTGGCATCACACATAGAATTCCGGAATTATCTTTCACTTCTCCAACTAGCCATGGAGCATTTGCACAAAGTGAATTAACAGAGAAAGAAGACAAACGAACAATCTTTGGAAGTCCGCTTGTTCCACCACTATTTAGATAAAGAGCATCTTCAAGATCCATATGAACAAATTCATGAAGAGGTCCCTCACTATAGTATGGACATTCATGATGACATTTTTCTTGTTTAGCAAAGATTTGTTTCCATTTTGGCAGTTCATGAGCCGGAGAGAAATCATAGATCGTTAAATCTTCGTCTTTAAACTCATCGTAACGAATTTGGAGACAATAGAGGTGTTTTGAATGAGTCTCTGAAATAGTTCTCATCACTTCTTCTTTTGGAAGTAGTGGGTGAAGCGGGTTAAGGATTGCTCCAACTTGACTTACGGCATACATTAAATAGATTGCTTCAGGGATATTTGGGAGTAAAAGAGTCACAACATCTCCTGGTTTAACTCCATCTTTTTTAAGCCCGTTAGCAAATTGATTTACACGATAAATAAAACGATCCCATCGAATTTTTTCGTTAAAATAATATAAAGCAACATTAGTTTTAGCTTCTTTTGAAGCACAAAGAATGGCTTCATATAAACTTTCATGAGGAACAATCTTAACCATCGCTTAAACTCCTAAAGGAATGCCCATAATTAATCCGGCAATAAACAGCATCAAAACAATATAAACAACCTGGTGTAAAAGGTAGAACCAAATCGTATGGTGTCCAAAGAAAAGAATTCCTTTGGTTGCACGATTGAATTTGTCATTGAGTGTTGTTTCGCCTTTTTTATCAAAATAATGAAGAATTGATAATCCGTTTTTGTAAACGGTGCATCCAATGAATGCGCCTAAGAAAATATAACCAAGAGTTGGAAGTAAGCCTAACCAGTCATCACCGGAATAAGTTAAACCAACAATCACTCTTAAGATGTCAACGAATGAAGCATCTTTTAGAGTACCTAAATATGGAATTGAATTAGCATAACCGTTATAGATAAACCAGAAATTGTTATACTTATCGACGACATATTTTGCTTGATCGGCATAACGAATAAATCCCCAAGAAACTAAAATAACCACCGCAATTCCTAAACAAATCCACGGCCAAGCCTTCTTATATCGCTTAAATAAAGCTTCAATTCCAGAAAAGATTAAGATGCATAGACCATAGCTCATTAGGATGTTCATGTAAGCATGACCAGTGAATCCTAAAATATTTCCAATAGCAAAAACTCCACCCATCACAATGCCGCAGAATGTTAGTAAAACTCCTCGACGAACATTGTTTCTAGAGAAACGAGTATTAATGCCAATTAGTAAAGCTAACGAGAATAAACCAATAAACCTAAAAGCAATTCGAACTGGATGAGACCAGTAATCTAAGGAGAAGCGATACATTGTATTAAAGAACGGAACTCCTAAATAGGCAGTTTTATCAAAGATGGTTGGGAACATTTCTGCAAAATCGAATAAAAGGTGTTCGATGAGCATGGCGATAATGATAATCGCTCTAAGTAAATCGATTTCCCAAACACGGTTCTTGTTCTGGTAATCCTGTTTAATGGCTTTCTTAAGGAATTTATCTTCGTCTTTTTTAAATTCTTCTTTTTTATCTTCTAAAAGAAGATCGATTTCATTATCGCCTTCTTGTCGAAGTTCATATTCATACGCTTTAAGGTAAGAAGCGTGGTAAAGCTGCTTTTGGCGAAGTTTACCTTCTTTTCTTTCCATAAAACTTGTTTTAGGCATAGCAAAATAATATCAAACTATAAGAAAAGAATAAAGCGACATTTGAAGCTAGATAACTTCCATACTAAAATATGAGCATGATTTTGAAACTTAGCGAAAAAGAATTAGCTCGATGTAAAGAATTTCTCGATGTTAAAGAAATGAATCTTTCGAGTGCTGAAATTTACATCGAATACCTCACTTATCACTGCCGCGACATTAAGAAATTTGACATCGAAAAATTATCGAAAAAATATCCGGAAAATGAAGTATTTTTCCAAGCATTTTTACACGCCTTAAAAATTGAAAAAAATGATTCGGAATTTAACTCAATTAATGATGTTTGTAATATCAATGATATTAAAGAGTTGAATCCTGAAGAGTTTAAGAAAGATCAATTTTATCAAAAATTTAGTCCAATTTCGCTTCAGAAAAATGACTGGATTTTTACCAAACTTAATTACGCTCCATTTGAAGGTTTTGTCTATGATGAATTAGATGTTGATCCAGACACTTATGCCGAACACACACCATTAGGTTATTTCAAAGAAGAATTTCCATATTTTGCTGTGATCCAAAAAGAAGATATTTGGATGAGCGTGATTCCTCATGAAATAAATACAATGAAGGAAGCAATCAAAGAAGCTAAAGGTGACGTTCTAGTTCTCGGATTAGGTTTAGGCTATTACCTTTACCACATTCAATTAAAAGAAGATATTAAGCACATTCGTGTGATTGAAAAAGACCCAAATGTGATAGAAATGTTCGAAGAACATCTCCTTCCAAAATTCGAACACAAAGAGAAAATTGAAATTATCGAAGGTGATGCGATTGACTACATCGGAAAAGAAAAAGAACCAGATTTTGTCTTTGCTGATTTATGGCATAACGTTGGAGATGGAGAGAAACTTTATCTATTAATCAAAGCTAAAGAAAAAGAATATCCGCACGCCAAGTTTATGTATTGGATTGAACGTTCTATTCTTTGTATGCTTAGAAGACAAGTATTAACAATTTTTGAAGAACAATTAGAAGGTTATCAAGAAGAAGATTACCTTAAAGCTCGTAATGATAATGATAAAATTATTAATCGTTTATATTTCTTAACAAAAGAAGTTGTGATTGATTCAAAAGAAAAGCTTCACGATTTACTCTCGGAAGCTTCTTTACAACAATTAGCGAAACAAATCTTTTAGATTTTAAATATTTCAGTACAAATATCGACAAGTAGTTCCATCTCTTCTAGGACAGCAAATTCATATCGACCATGATGGTTGTATGAGCCTGTTCCTAAGTTAGGGGATGGGCATCCTTCAAAGGAGAACGTCGCACCATCTGTACCACCACGAATTGGGTCGTATTCCAAAGGAAGACCCATTTTTTGATAGACTTTTTCAAGATGGTTCTTGCATTCTGGCTGTTCATTGATAACTTCAATCATATTGCGATATGAATCTTTGATTTCCACATCGATAATCGCGCCAGGATGTTTTTGTGTGGCTTTATATTTTGCTACAGCAACCGCATCAACAAGTTTTTCCAGTTTATTTTTATCGTGTTCACGGAGAATTAAGTGAGCAGAAGCTTTTTCAACTTCTCCACTTATTTCTGTGACATGGATAAATCCTTGGCGACCACTAGTTTTTGCTGGGATCTTGTTCTTTGGAAGATAACTTAAGAAGGTGTTTAATACTAATGAAGCATTAATCATCACTCCTTTAGCATCTCCTGGGTGAATGGATTTTCCAGTAATTTGAACAGAGCAACTTTTCGCGTTGAAGTTTTCGATACTAACTTTACGTGGGTCATCTCCATCAACAGTATAACCAAATTTGGCACCATATTTTTTCACATCGAAGTGTTCTGGGCCTCGACCAATTTCTTCATCAGGAGTAAATAAAACAGACATTGGATGACGATCTTTAACCGGGATTTGCTGGTATTTTTTGATTGTTTCCATAATAATTGCGAGTCCGCATTTATCATCTCCACCAAGCAAAGTTGTCCCATCAGTCACGATTAAAGTTTTATTAATACATTCACTAAGTTTTTTAAATTCGGTTGGTCTTAAGAATAATCCGCTATTACCAAGTTCAATGTCTCCACCGTTATATCTTTCAATGACTGTTGGATTAACATCTTTTCCACTTGCTTCGCTAGCAGTATCAACGTGAGCACACAAACCAATTCTTGGATAAGATTCGTTTCCTTCTAACCATCCATAAACTCGGCCGTATTGGTCAAGTTCATTTTTTACACCCATCTCATCGAGTTCTTTTTGTAATAATCTTAAAAGATTATATTGCTTTTCAGTAGAAGGGGTAGTTGAAGAATTCTCGTCAGATTGGGTGTCAATTTTGACATACTTTAAAAAGCGATTTAATAACATATTATTCTTCTCCTTTCGGAAGACGTTTGATTTCTAAATAGCCGAAGATAGCCATAATCATATAACAAATTGTTTTTGGAAGCATAAACATTCCAACCCAGCGATTTGCTTTGGCAAAGAAAACAACTGGTAGATAGAACGCAAAAGATAGAGAAATTAATAACCAAAGGTACTTTAAATAACGACGATTTTTAAGTTTTTCTAATGAAAGAATAATCACGATAATTCCTAAGGCAATAAATGGCACATTCCTAAAGAAAGCCCAGGTGAAATTATACGAATTATCTGCCCATCCATTTTGTGGAAAGGCGCATAAAGTGACGCGGGCAATAAATAAAACTAAGACCGCAATATCAACGACATAATTTCTCTTCTTACCTGTAAACAGGTAAATAAACCAATAAATTAACAGATAGAAGATTGTCATCGTAACCGATGTAACTAGTTTTCCAGTTCCTAAATCACGGGCTAAATCAGCTGATGGATGATCAAGTTGATTGGT
>DGSJ01000018.1 GCA_002393905.1 Caryophanales bacterium UBA4365 | reverse complement strand
TATATTGTCTTGATCCATCTTCACATTTACAAATGAGTTTTGACAAAGTCAAATCAAGAGTTATTTTCTCTGCCACCCTCTCTCCAAGTGAGTACTACATTAAATCGATTGGTGGCACAAAAAATGATCCATTCTTACAACTTCCATCGCCATTTGACCCAAACCATTTAAAGTTGATGGTTGCTCCAAAGATTTCGGTCAAATACCAGAAACGAAATGAAACTCTTCCGGAAGTCGTTTCTTATATTCGAACTCTAATTCAATCAAAGATTGGTAACTACTTTATTTACGTTCCAAGCTATGAATATTTAGACCGCATCGCTCCAATGCTCGCTGATGATTCGTATGACTTACTTGTCCAAAACCGAGAAATGACTGATGGAGATAAAGAAAACTTCTTAAGTGCGTTTGAAGATAAACCAAGCCGAACAAAAGTTGGCTTAGCAGTGGTCGGTGGTGCCTTTGGAGAAGGCATCGACCTCGTCAGTGAACGTCTAATTGGCGTGGTCGTTGTCGGGGTCGGAATTCCACAAATTTGCTATGAACGTAATCTCATTAGAGATTATTTTGATAAAGAAAACGGTGAAGGTTATCTCTTCTCCTATGTCTATCCAGGCATGAATAAAGTCATGCAGGCGGTCGGTCGCGTGATCCGTGGCGAAAACGATAAAGGTGTTGCTTTATTAATTGATGATCGATACTTAACGAAATCCTACCGCGACCTCTTTAGAAACGAATGGAGTAACTACACAGTTGTTACTTCTAAAGAAGACCTCAAAGAAGAATGTGAAAATTTTTGGAGACATAACAAATAAAATTGTTATAATACACTCGTTATTATGAAATTCGATCGTGACCATATTCGTAATTTCTCAATTATTGCTCATATCGACCATGGTAAATCCACTTTGGCCGACAGAATTTTAGAATTAACTGAAACCATCTCTAAAAGAGAGATGCATGAACAATATCTTGATTCAATGGATCTGGAAAGAGAACGTGGAATCACGATCAAACTCAATGCTGTCACGATTAAATACAAAGCCAAAAATGGCGAAACTTATTTATTTAACTTAATCGACACTCCGGGACACGTTGACTTTACATACGAAGTATCTCGTTCATTAGCTGCCTGTGAAGGCTGCCTTTTAGTTGTCGACGCAACTCAGGGAGTTGAAGCACAAACTTTAGCGAACGTTTATTTAGCGGTTGATAATAACCTCGAGATTGTTCCAGTCATCAATAAGATTGATCTTCCTAGCGCGATGCCAGAAGTCGTCAAAAAAGAAATCGAAGAAAGAATTGGTATTTCTTGTGAGAACGCGTGTGAAGTTTCAGCAAAAACTGGTGTGGGAGTTCCAGATGTTTTAGAAGCGGTTGTGAAACAAATTCCATCTCCATCAGGAGATGAGAATAAACCACTCCAAGCCTTAATCTTTGATTCTTATTACGATTCTTATCGTGGAGTTGTCGTTTTAATTTGTGTGAAAAACGGCTCTGTCAAAGTCGGAGATAAGATTCGTTTAATGGCGGCGAATAAAGAATACGTCGTCACCGAAGTTGGTATCAGAACTCCTAAGGAGATTAAAGTCGATTCCCTCTCAGCAGGCGAAGTTGGATATTTAGCTGGACAAATTAAAGACATCCGAGATGTCGTTCCAGGCGATACAATTACGAATGCTGACGCACCTTGTGAAGAACCGCTTCCTGGATACAGGAAGATGAACCCAATGGTCTACTGTGGTCTTTACCCTGTTGATTCCAAAAAATACCTTGATCTAAAAGATGCTTTAGAAAAACTCTCGTTAAACGACGCTTCGTTAGTCTATGAGGCCGAGACATCACAAGCACTTGGTTTTGGCTTTAGATGCGGCTTTTTAGGTCTTTTACACATGGATGTGGTGCAAGAACGACTTGAACGTGAATACGGTTTAGACCTGATTCTTACCGCGCCAAGTGTTATTTATCACGTTTATCTCCATAATGGAGATATGATTAAACTTGATAACCCATCTAAGTTACCAGACTTAACTTTAATCAAAGAAATTCAGGAACCATTCGTTAAAGCCGAAATCATGACTCCAAAGGAGTACGTTGGTCCAGTCATGGAACTTTGTAAAGAAAGACGTGGTATTTACCACGACTTACAATATTTTGATGATACAAGAATGATCATTACCTACGAACTTCCGTTAGCGGAAATTGTTTACAATTTCTTTGATAAATTAAAATCATACACGAAAGGCTATGCCTCATTTGATTATGAGTATAGCGGTTATTATGCTTCTAATTTAGCCAAGATGGATATTCTCCTTAATGGAGAAACCATCGACGCTTTAAGCACAATTGTCTATAAGACAAATGCTTATGAAAGAGGTTCAGTTGTCGTTCGTAAATTAAAAGAAATTATTCCTCGACAACAATTCGAAGTCCCGGTCCAGGCTGCCATAAATGGCAAAGTCATTGCTCGTGCCGATATTAAGGCTGTGCGTAAAGACGTTTTAGCCAAATGTTATGGTGGTGATATCTCTCGTAAACGTAAGCTTCTTGAGAAACAAAAAGAAGGTAAAAAACGGATGAAAGCCATCGGCTCTGTGGAAGTCCCACAAGAAGCCTTTATGAGTGTTCTCTCGATCGATGATGAATAACTTATTGGTAGCAATTCAGTAAATAATTAGTAAATCCTTATTGTAATAAGAAGTTCCGAATGTTAAAATATTGCCAAGAAGAGGTATAGATATGGCAAATCAAAATCTACAAGTTCGTTTTACTGATGAAAAATATGCGACCCGTCAGGATGTTGCTCGTGCTTTAGGCACAAACCTCATTGATCCAATCTGGGCGCAAATTTTAGAGTATCGAAAGAAAGATAGTCAAAAATTAAATATCGCTGATTTAACAAAGACCCCTTATGACATCTGTTTTTGCCAACTCATCCAAAATAAAATTAGCGATGTTAATGTTCGTAACTATAATTTCAAAGATGTTTTCTTAAATATCTCCAAAGAATCTTTAGATTACCAACGCATCATGAACACTCTTTTAAGCAAGAGTCTCAAAAGTATTGCTAAAGCAAACGGAAAGAATCTTGATGATGTTTCCGTTCAAAACATTCTTCGCAGTGAAAACATCGATCCTCAATTCGCTTATCTTGAAAGATACCTCCAAGCATTTGACCGTTTTGAAGATGGTAATTTTGAAATTAACGAAGACCTCTTAGCTGACTTCTATGCCACAATTACCGGTAACCCAGAACTGATTGAGTTCTATCGAACAACTGATATTGAACAAAAAAACAACGTCCTTATTGGACGTGAATATGCTGGCGCACCAGCAAGTCTCATTGAAGGACAGATGGATGCACTTTTAAACTTTGTTGATCGTCGTGATCTTCCATTGTTTGTTCGTGTCGCCATTGTCTGCTATGTCTTTAATTATATTAAGCCATTCGCTCACTATAACTATGAAATGAGTATCTTACTTTGTAAGAGCATCATTGTGAATGAAGTTGGCGAATATGGTGCTTATCTACCAATCGAAAACTTACTTAGTGAACAACAACTTTTAGTTGGTACACTTTCCAAGGAAGTTCAACGTACTCATGACGTTACTTATGTTGTTGATGTCTATTTAGACATCCTTACTAAAGCAATCGAAGAATCAAGCAATATTTTCGTTGAACATTCTTTAAATCAACTCGAGGAAGATTTCCGTGAGACCGAGGAAGAAGTGAAGAAAGAATCAAACTTCTATGAGCCAGAACCAAAACCAGCTCCAGAACCAGTTCGAGTCGCTCCTCGTCCAACTCCTCGCCCAGTCGCAACTGTGGAACAACCAAAGGTTCACGAACAAACATTTACTAAAGTAAGTGACCAATCATTAAGTGAAAAAGACCTCCAAAAACTGACTGAAGAACTATTAGAAACCGACCCAACCTTAAAGAAAGGTCAAGCCCATTTCTATATTCGCCACAGAGAAAAAGGTCATTTCTATACCATTGAACAATACCGTAAAGCGGAAGGTTGTGTTTATGAAACCGCCCGTACATCAATGGATCACCTCGCTTTAAGAGGCTATTATCGCCGAGAAAAAGTGAACAACAAAAAGTTCGTTTATACTCCAATATTCAAAGAATAGGAGATTCAAAAAATGCAAAGAATCGCAGTTTTAACAAGTGGTGGCGACGCCCCAGGAATGAATGCCGCAATCCGTGCCGTTATCCGTACTGGATTAGCCTACAACAAAGACATGTACGTCATTTATGACGGATATCTTGGTTTAGTTGAAGGAAACATTAAACAAGTCGATAAAGACTTCACCCAAGACATTATTAATCGAGGTGGAACGATTATTCGTTCGGCTCGTTTAAAAGAATTCTCTGATGAAGAGGTTCAAAAGAAAGCCGCTCAAAATTTACGTGACTACGATATCGACGCTTTAGTTGCCATCGGTGGAGATGGAACTTATCGTGGTTTAGCCGCCCTAGCTAAACAAGGCATCAAAGTCGTTGGTATTCCAGGCACAATTGATAACGACGTCGGTTCAACCGACCAAACAATTGGCTTTGCCACAGCTTTAAATACGATCTGCGAATGTGTCGATAAACTCAAAGATACTTCTAGCTCCCATCAAAGATGTTCATTAATCGAAGTCATGGGTCGTCATTGTGGAGATCTAGCTTTATTTAGTGCTCTTGCCGAAGGCGCGGAAGGTGTCATTTGTGTCGAACACAAACTTAAAGAAGATGTTTTGTTTAAACGTCTTCGTAAAATGAAAACTCAAAAGAAAGATCACGCGATTATTATTGTTTCCGAAAATCTCTTAGATATTAATGAACTAGCCAAACGTGTTGAAAAAGAAACAGGTTTTACTACGAGAACTGAAGTTTTAGGACGTCTCCAACGTGGGGGCACACCATGCGCTGAAGACCGTATTTTAGCTGCTCGACTCTCCGCTCACGCAGTGAAGCTTCTTGTTAATGACAAAGTCGAGACTGGTCGAATCGTTGGTATTCGTAACAACGTTGTCGTTGATTACGACATCGAAGAAGCGATTAACATGAAGCATGAACATACTCATGGTTTACGTGATTTGATTGAATTACTCGAATAATACGATACAATTTGAAAGAGGAAAAAGTTATGTATATTCTCGCATCTGATTTACTACCTTTATGGGTCCTACTAGGATTACTTGGATTTTTTGGATTAATTGTTTTAGGAGTGATGCTTGCTAAAAACAAAATCAATTTCTTAAAGATTAAGAAACCAGAGATTGATGAAAAGCAAGCCGCCAAAGAAGAATTAGATCGCATCTTAGTCCCAATTGAGGATGAAGAAATCCAAAAACAGATGGATGAAGCCAAAGAGCATGACGAATTCCACCAATAACTCTTTATACATTCATATCCCGTTTTGTGAACATATCTGTCCGTACTGTGACTTCACAAAACTTTTTTATTTCTCGAAGTTTTCGAAACCTTATCTCGAAGCTCTATTTAAAGAAATCGATTCTTATCATCTTAAAAAGATGGAAACGATTTATATCGGTGGTGGAACACCTACTTCTTTAAGTGATGAAGAATTTGAAGCTCTCCTAAAAAAGGTCTCAAATCTATTAAAGAAAGGTGGAGAGTTTACTTGTGAAGCCAATGTTGAGAATCTAACAAGTCAAAAACTATCTTTAATGGCTCGTTACGGCGTGAATCGATTGTCGATTGGCATTCAATCCACCCACGATGAAAGACTCTCTCAAATCGGCCGTTTTCATGCTTTCGAAAAAGCAAGGGAAGTCATTAAGAACGCTCGCGATGCTGGATTTAGAAACATCAATGTTGATCTGATGTATGGATTTCCAGGTCAAACATTAGACGAAGTAAAAGATGATGTTAATAACATCCTTAGTTTAAAAACTGAACACATCTCGATCTACTCTTTGATCGTTTCTCCAGGTACTTTATTCTTTAATAAGAATATCAAAGAACAAAACCAAGATGACTCACGTTTGTTTTATGACACAATTTTGAAGATGATGCGCGAGGCTGGATACGAACGTTATGAGATCTCTAACTTCTCTAAACCTGGTTATGAATCTCGTCATAATCTCGTTTACTGGCATAACCAAGAATATTATGGGGTGGGCTTAGGCGCCTCCGGTTATGTTAGAGGTGAGCGATACAAAAACACTCCAAACTTAGACAAATACTTAAAAGGAGACTTTGTCTCCGAGAGAGAAAAAGTTGACCAAAAACTTCTTCGTGAATACTTTTTGCTAACTCATCTTCGTCTTCAAGAAGGTTTCTCACTTAGTGAGTACAAAGAACTTTTCCAAGAGGATTTCCTACAAAAATACCAAACTAAAATTGATGAATATATTCGGGACAATTTCGTCAAAATTTGTGATGGAAAATTTGCTTTCACAGATGACGGATTAATTGTCATGGATCGCCTCATTTTGTCGTTTTTCTAAAGCATAATCACTAATTTTTTAAAATCTTATTACCATTAATGGTAATTTTTTTATTTTTTAACAAATTTTAGCACTTAAGTGTTGACAGTGCCAAAATTCGAAATATAATGTTGTTAGCACTTGAGGAATGAGAGTGCCAAAAAGGAGGTTAAAAATGAATCGACGTGATAAAGTCCTAAAGCTCATTGTTGAACACTTTATCAAAACTGCTCAACCAGTCGGAAGTCATACGCTAATTGAAGAGTATGGATTAGATTACTCTAGCGCAACAATCCGTAATGAGATGAATGCTCTTGAACAAGATGGTCTTCTTGAAAAGACACACACATCGAGCGGACGCGTTCCTTCTAGTAAAGGATATCGATATTACATTGAAAACCTCCGTGAAAGAAGCGTCTCGGATGAATTCAAATACCAGATGCAATCGATTCTCGAACAAAAAGTTCAATCGATTGATGATGTGATTAAAGAGAGTTGTGAAATCCTCTCCCAAATGACGAATCTGGCATCGATTGTCCTTGGACCAAATGTGAATGAAGAAAAATTAGTTTCTGTTCAAATCATCCCTCTTTCCAAAACTAGTGCCACATGCGTCTTCGTTACTGATCAAGGTTATGTCGAAAACAAAACCTTCGTTATTAACGAAAAGACCAAATTATCTGACATCGAATCGTGCGTAAAATTATTAAATGAACGCTTACAAGGTACACGCATTAGTGATCTTGTTCCAAAGATGGAAGCGATTCGCCCATTACTTAGCGATTATGTGATTGACCATGATGTGGTTTATCAAACAATGCTCGAAGCGTTCTTAGGCTTCGCTAAAGACCGATTAAGTGCTTATGGAAAAGATGTCTTATTCGATCAACCAGAGTTTGCTAATGATGCCAGTAAAATTAAAAAACTTCTCGATTTATTCGAGTCTCCAGAGATCTTCCGTGAAGTAGAAGAAGACTCCGATGATGAAATCTCCATCCACATTGGTGGAGAAAGTAAGGAAGATGATGATGTCTCGATTATCTCCGCGAAAGTCAAAATCCCTGGTCAAAAAGAAGGGTCGATTGCGATCGTTGGTCCAAAACGAATGGATTACGACAAAGTCGTCTCCTCGATGGAATACCTCGTTCGTGAGTTAGAAAAAACTTACAACAAACAACTAAAAGTTGAAGACGAGAGAAAGGAAGAAAATAGTGAAGGAAGAAAAGAAACAAGAGAAGGTGCAAAGCCAAAAGGAAAAGCACCACGAAGAAATCCAAAAGCTGCAAGCTGACTTAGATCATTGGAAGAATGAATATTATCGGGCTTATGCGGATATGCAAAACCTTCGTAAGAATGTCGAAAAAGACCATCGCGAAGCGATTAAATACCGCGCTGAAGGATTCGTTGATAATCTCCTTCCAATCCTCGATGGATTCCACCTTGCATTAAGTGTGGAGGTTAAATCCGAGGAAATGAAAAACTTCCTCGTCGGATTCCAGTTTATCTACCGTAACCTCGTAAATGTCCTTGAACAAGAGGGCGTAAGCGAAATTACCCCAAAAGTCGGTGATAAGTTTGATCCAACCGTCATGCAAGCCTTAGAAACAAAGTTTGATGAAGGTGAACCAAACCGAGTGCTCCAAGTTAACCTTAAAGGTTATAAACTTCATGAACACTTAATCCGACCAGCAATTGTGGTCGTCTCCACAGATAAAAAAGACGAAGACAAAAAAGAAGAAAATAACGATTCTCAACCAGAATCGAAAGAATTAGACGCCTAAAGGAGGAAACAAATTATGGCAAAAGAAATTATCTTAGGTATCGACTTAGGTACCACAAACTCTGTTGTGAGTTATCTGCAAGCTGATGGATCAGTGAAAGTCATTCCAAATCCAGAAGGAACGATGACTACACCATCTGTCGTCGCTTTTAAAGCAAACGGTGAAGAAATCGTTGGTAACGCTGCTAAACGTCAAACTGTTACTAACCCAGATACCGTCTCTTCGATTAAACGTAAAATGGGTACTGCTGAAAAAGTACACATTAATGCGACAAAGAAGGATTACACTCCACAAGAAATCTCCGCTAAGATTCTTGCTTACATGAAGAAATATGCGGAAGAAAATATCGGACACAAGATTGAAAAAGCTGTTATTACTGTTCCAGCCTACTTCAATGATGCCCAAAGACAAGCGACAAAAGACGCTGGTCAAATCGCTGGTCTAGAAGTTGTTCGTATTATTAACGAACCAACTGCTGCCGCCCTTGCTTATGGTCTAGATAAAGAAAAATCTGAAAAGATTTTGGTCTACGATCTAGGTGGTGGTACATTCGATGTTTCCATCCTTGATATTGGCGATGGTACATTCGAAGTTATCTCCACAGCTGGTGATAATAAACTTGGCGGTGATGACTGGGATAAAGTCGTCGCTGATTGGATTAAAGCCCAAATCAAGATTGAAACTGGCTTAGACATCACTGATAAGATGGCAGAGCAACGTTTCTTAGACGCTGCTGAAAAAGCCAAGATTGAACTTTCAAGTTCACTTGAAACAATTATTTCTCTCCCATTCATCGCGATGGGAAAGAATGGTCCAGTCAACTTCGAAACTCGTTTAACTAGAGCTAAATTCCAAGATATGACTAAACACTTACTTGCTCGTACAGAAGAACCTGTCCGTCGTGCATTAAGCGATGCTCATATGAGTGCTAGTGAACTTAACCAAGTTCTCTTAATCGGTGGATCAATTCGTATGCCAGCCGTACAAGAACTTGTGAAGAAACTCACTGGAAAGACTCCAAACCTCTCTGTTAACCCAGATGAAGCTGTCTCTATTGGTGCCGCTATTCAAGGTGGTGTTGTCTCTGGAGACATCAAAGATGTCGTCCTTCTCGACGTTACCCCACTTACCTTAGGTATTGAAACCTTAGGTGGAGTGATGACACCACTGATTAACCGTAACACAACTATTCCAACCACGAAGTCTCAAATCTTCTCCACAGCTGCGGATAATCAACCAGCTGTTGACATCATGGTTTACCAAGGTGAACGTCCAATCGCTCGTGATAACAAATTACTTGGTCACTTCCAATTAACTGGTATTAAACCAGCACGTCGAGGTGAACCACGTATTGAAGTCACATTCTCGATCGACGTTAACGGTATCGTGAAAGTCCAAGCAAAAGACTTAGATACTCAAAAGGAACAAGAAATCACAATTTCCGGTTCTAACGGATTATCTAAAGAAGATATCGACCGCATGGTCCGCGAAGCGGAAGAAAACGCTGAAGCGGATAATAAGCGTAAGGAAGAAGTTGAATTACGCAACAAAGCCGAACAATACATTAACTCCATCGATCAAGCTCTCCAAGAAAAAGGAGACTCCATTGATGCTGCTCAAAAAGAACAAACTCAAAAACTCCGTGATGAACTCAAGACCGCGTTAGACAATAACGATATGGAGACATTACGTAACAGAATTTCTGAGCTCGAAAAAGCTGCTGAAATGATGGCCCAAACACCAATGGGTGGTCAATCTCAACAAGCTAGCGAAGGCAATCAAACAGCCGATGATGTTGTTGATGCTGATAGCAAAATGAAACAATAGTTTCATCACATTCTTAAAAATCAATCATCAAAGCGTTGGGGCAAGTTTGCTCCACGCTTTGTTGGTTAGAAAGGTTAGTTATGGCAGGAAAAGATTATTATGCCACCCTTGGAATACCTAAAACAGCATCCAAGGATGAGATTAAATCCGCATATCGAAAGCTCGCCAAGAAATACCATCCTGATTTAAATAAAGAACCAGGAGCGGAAGAAAAATTTAAAGAAGTCCAGGAAGCTTACGACATCCTTTATGATGATCAAAAGCGTCAGACCTATGACCAATTTGGTAGTGCTGCCTTTGAACAAGGCTCATCTACTGGTGGTTATGGTAACCCATTTGGTGGAGCTGGATTCTCTAGCCAAGGTTTTGGCGGAGTAGATTTAGGCGATATTTTTAGTTCTTTCTTTGGTGGCGGATCCCGTCGTCAACAAAATTTCGGTCCTCAACGTGGGGATGATACATTAAGCCGTGTTCGTGTCAATTTCATGGATGCGATTAATGGTCGAAAAGTAACAATTCCAGTTGAATATGATGAAACTTGTTCATCGTGTCATGGAACCGGTGCTCGTAATGGTAGTGACTTCCACACCTGTTCAAAGTGTGGCGGAAAAGGCTATGTAAAAGTCCAACAACGCTCGTTATTTGGCGTGATGGAGACCCAACAAGTCTGTCCAGATTGTCATGGCTCAGGCAAGATTATTTCTAATCCATGTCCAGATTGTGGTGGAAAAGGTTATAAACACATTCGCCGTGATATGGAAGTCAATATTCCAGCTGGTATCAACCAAGGTCAACAAATTAGAATCCGCGAAAAAGGTGGACGTGGTATCAATGGCGGACCAAACGGAGATCTCTATTTAGAGATCATTATTATTCCACACCAATACTTCAAGCGTGATGGAAATGATATTCACCTCGATGTCCCAATCTCTGTTGTCGATGCAATGTTAGGAAAGAAAATCGATGTTCCAACCGTTTATGGAGAAGTCGAAGTGGAGATTCCTGCTGGAACCCAACCAAACCAGATTCTCCGTTTGAAAGGTCGCGGTATTAAAGATATGCGAAAAGGAACACCTGGAGATCAGTACCTTCACATGATTGTGAAGACACCAACCAAGCTGACTAAGAAACAAAAAGAGTTGCTTGGTGAATTCCAAAAAGAAGAATCTCCAAACGATTCGATCTTCGCTAAATTTAAAAAAGCATTTCGTGCTTAATTTAAGAGGGTTAATCCCTCTTTTATTTTGGA
>DGSJ01000064.1 GCA_002393905.1 Caryophanales bacterium UBA4365 | reverse complement strand
AGTTCCCCACGAATCGATCTTACAATAAGCAAGGGCTTCAGCAAGTAGATCTTTGGTTTTTAATTTTGGGTTTTCTTCACCTAAATGACTACGTACTAATAAAGATTTATATAAATCTAAGCAAATCCCACCATTATAAACGAGACACTTGTCGCCTTTGTGGTAATCAAGTGAATAGCCTAGATCAAATGGCAACCGCTTTTTGTAGAACTCTTTAACGTCTTCATCATCAGCTAATGTTGGTTGAACAACTTTTAAAGATCCACGTCCATTAAAGTCTCGACAATACATTCCTCCAGAAGTGAAAAAATCCAGCAAATCAACAACATTTTCGTTAAAATTGCTAACAAATTGCAGCAAATCAAAGTCTGCTATAGTAGCGAAATCTTCGTTGAATTCTTTCATTCGTGTTTTTTCAAAGTTTTGATTAAAAACGACGACTTTATAGTTCTTGGCGAATGGATCGATGCCAAATTCTTCCAGCTGACTCTTTAGTGTTTGATATAAAGCAATCGATGGGTTTTCATATTTCGTTTCATCAGGATTCGCAATAAACTCATAATGCTGACATAGACCACCACTACCTTTAGCAAAATCATGTTTACCAAGGTCGTAACCTTTTTTAACGATATGCATCGAATATTGGGAAACAACTTGTTTCCATGGACCAACATGTTCAACTAAAGGAATTGGATATTGAAAAGATTCAAAATCGAAGAATAAAAGATAATCAATTTGATCATTTAAATAATCTCTTTTAATAATCTCTTCGATTTTCTTCATATCCAGAAGATATTTTTCTTTGATTGCGGCTTTTTGATATTGAATTTGTGAGTAGGCATTGCTTCTTTCACCATTTCTTTTAAATTCACTAAATTCATATAGTTCAGGATTAATATCGGAGATTTTTGAGATTCCATCATTGATGATTCGATTAGTTCTTCCAAAATAGCCTCCATAGGAGCCCCAATTTGTTAGTTTGAATACAGAATTAGGTTGTTCTGCTTCTTCTCCAAAGCACATCGAAATAAATGGGCATGCTGGACCTTTTCTACAGAAGTAGGACATTTGAGGAACGACTTTTGTTTGCTTCTCAATTTGATGGATCTTATCAATAATACCTTCAATCGATACTTCTTCTTTTTCCTCTTCAGACAAAGAATCATCTATGTAATAGTCACCATCAAAATATTCTCTTAAAGAGATTGTTCCATCTTTCAGGTTAATGAAGTCTTTTAAAATAAATAAGTCATTTAACTCATTATTACTTGTTGGGTATGTATGTTCTTTGATTTCATATTCACGGTTTGTGAACATGTAAAAGAGGCTACGGATATTTGGATGAACTTTGAGATAGATGTGATATTGGAATAATAAGTCATAAAGGTATTTATCCTTAATCGCTGTATCAATCTCTGGAGCCTTCTTCGGATGTTTGAAGACATCATTTGTTCCTTTAACTTCAACAATATCAAACGAGCCATCATCATTTTTAATTAAGACGTCAAAACGAGCTCTTAGATCATTTAATTCAATCTGGCCTTCAAAGATAACTTTTACAGTTGGATCATTGAGGTATTTGTTTGTCAGATGAACCACTGCTGATTGGTTATAGAAATCTTCTCCATCTTCATTAACATCACAACGACGACAGTTTTCTTTTCCATATTTATTTTCAAAATATGTGCGAGAGAGTTTTGAAACAATTTGATCGTCATTATATTGTTCGATTAACTGTTCAACAGCGTTTTTTGGGAGATTTCTCTCGTATTTCTTAATTATTTTAGTTAGATGAGGATAGTCGCGAAGAATCTCAACTAAGTTAAAGCCTTCGTCTTCATCTCCACCATCAACACTGATTTCTTTTTCTTGCTCGGCGAGTTCTTGATACTTCTTTCTAGAATCAATGGAGTTCTCTAAAAGTTGGACTAAGGTTTTATCCTCTAGTTCCATTTTCACCAAATAAGGACATTTTTTAGAGACATAATCTTTAATAACGGTTTTGGTAATCATGTCTCTATTTTTGCATGAAATCTTGAGGTTTAAAACAACAAAAAAGAGTGTTTAATAATTATTAAACACACTTCTTAATAAACAATTTTCATTCTTTTCCAGTTTGATTCATAATTAATTTATGAACGATAAGATCAAAACTCTACAACAGTTGATTGATTCTTCTAAAAGAATTGTTTTCTTTGGTGGCGCTGGAGTGTCTACGGAAAGCGGGATCAAAGACTTCCGCAGCAAAGATGGTTTATATCATCTCCATAGTAAGTACGGAACAAGTTATGAAGAAATGCTTTCACATACTTATTTCTTCTCACATACAGATACTTTTTATGAATTCTACAAAGAGTTCATGGTGCCAAAAGGTGTGAAGCCAAACGCTGCTCATAAATTCCTCGCAAAACTCGAAAATAACCGAGAATTGACGGTTATAACGCAAAATATTGATGGTCTTCATCAGCTTGCTGGAAGTAAGAATGTTTTAGAACTTCACGGTTCAATTCACCGCAACACATGTTTACGCTGTGGAGAACATTATTCGCTGGAAGACATTATGAAATTAAAGGGAACTCCATATTGCCCAAAATGTGGAGGTTTAATCAAACCAGATGTTGTCTTATATGAAGAAGGATTAGACCAAGATATTTTGCGTCAATCAATTGAGGCTATTTCAAGTGCTGATCTTCTCATCATTGCTGGTACTTCATTAAGAGTCTATCCTGCTGCTGGATTAGTTAACTATTTCCACGGCAAACATATTGTTGTGATTAATAAAGAGCCATTGTATTTAAGTGATACAGTCTCATTAGAAATTAACGAACCTGTTGGAGAGGTCTTCTCCCAACTTCATATTTAGTATTAGATAATTATCTACCGAGTGATATAATCTTTTTCACTATGCAAATGTTGTATCATGTAAAAGATCGCCCATCTCCAGGACGATTAATTGTATTCGCACTTCAACAATTATTAGCAATTATTGCTGGAACAATTACACTTCCATTAATTGTTGGAAACGGATTAAGTCAAAGTGCTGCTTTATTTGGTGCTAGTTTAGGTACATTAGTATATCTACTAATCACCAAATTTAAATCTCCTGTCTTCCTTGGATCTTCTTTTACATACCTTGGGTCAATGTTTTCCGCATTCGCTGGTGCTGCTACTGCAGCAATTGGCTATTTCGGAGTTATTTTAGGTGCGACTTTAGCTGGTTTAGTATATGTAATTTTAGCAATCATTGTTAAAAAGACAGGAACAAAATGGGTGTCTAAAGTAATGCCTCCAGTAATTATCGGACCAATTGTTATGTTAATTGGTTTAACATTAGCACCAAACGCCATCGCAAATATCTATTCAGGAAACGTTCTTGAGGGAGGTGTTCCTGTTGCTTCACCACTAGTGTGTATTGCAGTAGGCTTAATTACATTATTTGTCATCGTTATTATCGCCACTCACAGCAGAGGATTTATGAAATTGATCCCTTTAATCATGGGTGTTTTTGTTGCATATATAGTTGCAGCAATTCTTACAGTTATCGGAAACGCTACTGGAGCAAACGATATTAAAATTATAGATTTTAGCCCATTTGAAAATATTAGATGGGTTCCAGATTTCTCGTTTCTCCATCTTGGACAAGCGTTCAGAGATTTTTCTGAGACAGGCTCATTCTGGAAATATTTTGGTACAGTCGCCTTACTTTATGTCCCATTAGCATTTGCGGTTTTTGCTGAACACATTGCTGACCACAAGAACTTATCATTTATCATCGAAAAGGATCTCCTAGAAGAGCCAGGACTCCACCGCACACTACTAGGTGATGGTGTTGGTTCAATGGTTGGTGCCTTCTTTGGCGGATGTCCAAATACAACATATGGAGAATCTATCTCCTGTGTTGCGTTCTCTAAAAACGCATCAATTATCACAATTGTTATTACCTCATGTTTAGGAATGTTAATTTCCTTCTTTGGTCCTTTAATGACATTCTTCCAGACCATTCCAAATTGTATCATTGGAGGGTTATCAATTGCCTTATACGGTTATATCGCCTCAAGTGGTCTTAGAATGCTTAAAGACGTTAACCTAAACGATCAAAGAAACATCTTTATTGTTTCCTCAATTCTTGTCACAGGTATTGGAGGTATGATTATTTACCTTTATGGATTTGAATTACCAACCATCGCCTGTTCACTTGTTGTTGGAATTTTGGTCAATGTGATAACGCACGTTTCTCCGAAGAAAAAAGTTCCAGTAGAACCAGACACAAAAAACGTAGACGAACCAAAATAGCCAGCAAATCGTGGCTATTTTTTACCTATCTACTTCTATTTCAGCAATTGTCTCTGGACGAACATTGAAGTATGTTGCCAGTTTATAAATCGTATCAAACGAAGTCTTTTTAATATCGAGTCGACGATTTTTTAAACTGACAAGCGTCTGATACGAGATCGATAATTTTTTAGACAACTCAGACATTTTAATTTTTCTTCGTTTTAACAAGAATCCTAATACAGATGTTTTTGCTCGTTCTTCGTCGAATCGCTTTTCCATGTGAGTAAAATCCATTTCATGATAAACAAAGAAACATTGATATATTA
>DGSJ01000008.1 GCA_002393905.1 Caryophanales bacterium UBA4365 | reverse complement strand
TGCCTTGGTCAGTATCGAAACAAATGCCAAATGAGTTCGCCATGTTTGAACAAGTCGAGAATAAGCGAATAAGGTGTCCATTAATCGTAATATCATCACTTGGTTCAACGATCTTAAAATCGTAGTGAGATGGATTGATGTTATTGTGTTCACAAAAGGTGAACAAGAAAATTCTTGTCACATCAGTACAAACAATTGGTGCAGGTACTTTGTCATAGATAAAAGGTAAAGCACCAAGAATGCAGTCATTACCTTCAGTAATGAGGTAAGCGCGAACCCGGTCTTTATTAGTCACTAAATAATCGTATTTTGGAATAATGTAATCGATACCGTGTTTATTTTTGTCTGGAAGACTACAACCTGTTTCAACAACGAAAATATCGCGGTCAATTTCCACCGCAACCATGTTTTTAAAACGTTCGTCTTGTCCGCCAAGAAAGATAATCCGGATATTCGACATATTTACTCCTTATTTTTCAATATTTTTAGTTGCAACAATGTTGACTCCAGTATTACAAACATTGGAGATGACAACATCGCCAATATGTACTGGAGCCTTCATCTCGACGTTGTCGAGTTCTTTAACAGCGTCAAAAACTTTTTCTTTTGGAAGAGGTTCACTAGATTTAACTGGTAAACGTCTTTCTAAGACACTTTGTACTTTGACAGTTGAAGTTAATGTACGAACTGGATGAGTAAGTTCGTTTTTAGCGTAGATTGCACCACGTGGGCAAAAATTTCCGGTGACGTTTAAATCATCATCGACTTTAAGACGACATCCACGAGGACAATTAATACAAATTAATTCTCTCATTTCTTTTCCTCCACGCTAACAGTAATAACATGATCTTCTTTTTGGAAAAGTTCCTTTGGAAGATAAACGATTTCCATTTCAGAAGGAACGATCGCTGGCTTAATAATTTTCTTAATTAAGCGTTCGCCTTCTTTGATGTTAATCACAATGTCTTTAAATGGTTTTGCGACACGGAATTTAAAGGAGACTTTTTCGCTAGCATCATCAATGTTGAGCACTTGTGGCACAACATATCCAATACCGTATCCTTGTTTAATTTCATATGTAAAACCGGCATGTTTTGTCGTTTTATTCAGACATTTCACCGCACCAACAGCTGCTTCTCTAGCTTCGCTAACAACATAGTCAACAAGGTCATGCACATGGAGCACATTACCAGCTGAGAAGATACCTGGGATCTCGGTTTCCATATCTTGGTTCACCATTGCTCCTCTAGTTTTAGAGAATTTAATTCCAAGGTTATTGAATAAATCGTTATTTGGAATTAATCCAACGGAGAGAAGAAGGGTGTCGCAGTCAAATTCCATTTCGGTTCCTGGAATAAACTGCATTTTTTCATCGAATTTAGCGATGATAACTTTTTCAACACGATTTTTACCACGCACTTCTTTAACAGTGTGTGATAAATAAAGTGGGATATTAAAATCTTGTAAACATTGGACAATGTTACGGTTTAGTCCGGCGGAATATGGCATTAATTCAGCCACACCAAGGACTTTTGCCCCTTCAAGTGTCATTCTTCGGGCCATAATTAAGCCGATGTCTCCACTACCAAGAATGAAGACTTTCTTACCGACTAAATAGCCGTAACAGTTTAAATATAACTGTGCTTGTCCAGCGGTATAAACTCCAACTGGTCGATCACCAGCGATTTGAATCGCACCAGCGTTACGCTCATAGCAACCAGTCGTGAGAATAATCACATCAGCTTGAACGCTAACTAATCCATCTTCTTCACTAGAATAGGTAACAACCTTTTCTTTCGTTACCGAAAGGACGTTGGCGTTGAGGCGATATTTAATCCCGAGTTCATTGACTTGTTTAGAGAAACGAGACATGAATTCTGGACCAGTTAGTTCTTCTTTAAACTCATGTAATCCAAAGCCGTTATGAATGCATTGGTTCAGGATTCCTCCAAGATAGTTATTCTTTTCAAGAATAAGAATATCTTTTTCCCCAAGTTCATAAGCTTTAACAGCGGCTGCCATACCGGCGGAGCCACCACCAATAATCACTAAGCGATGATGAATCATTTTTCTTCCCCCTTAGTGCTATACTTACAAATTTCACTTCCGAGTTTATCGTAGTTAATTTCGGAGAATTTCACGCCATAATGCTCAGCTAAAATTTGGATGACAAGAGGTTGACAGAAACCACCTTGACATTTACCAAATCCAGCACGAGTTCTCTTTTTAAGAGCCTTCACACTATGAGGTGGAACACTACGGGATAATTCATCTAAGATTTCTCCGTAAGTGACTTTTTCACAGTTACAAATAATTCGTCCATAACGATGATTTTTTTGAATTAAAGCGTTACGTTCTTCTTCATTCATCTCACTTAGATGAACACGAGGACGAACTTTACCACTCCATTTTTCTTTCTTTACTAAAGTTAATACTTTAGAAACACAGTTATCGACGAGATATTCAGCGATGGCTGGAGAGGAAACTAATCCTGGGGATTCGATTCCACTAGCGTTAATAAAGTTTGGATATTTTTTCGAAGGACCGATGACAAAGTCATGGGTGGATGGAGTTGGTCGATTACCAGCGAAAATACGAATAACTTGGTTAAATGGAATGGAAGGAACCATTGCTTGCGCTTGGGCACGAACATTATCGAGTGTCGCCTTATCGCAGCTTACTTGATCCTTATCATCACTCCATTCACTACTTGGGCCAACAATGTAGTTACCACTAGTCGTTGGGGAAACAAGAATTCCCTTACCCTTTTCACTTGGAAGAGGGAAGATGACGTGGTTAACTAAGCCTTTGGCGTAGTGATCAAGAACAAAATATTGCCCTTTACGAGCTTTAATGTTGTAATCGATTGGTTCAACTAGGGAGTGAATCTTGTCTCCGTAGATTCCCGCACAGTTAATCACAACTTTGGTTTCGTATTTTCCTTTTGAAGTTAAAACTTCAAATCCTTCTTTGTTTGGTTTAATGTTTTCCACTACTTCATTTAAATGAAGTTCAACACCTTGGTCAACAGCGTTTTCCATCGCGTGAACAACCAAAGTAAATGGATTAACGATTCCAGCAGTTGGGGCAAGAAGGGCACCTTTAACTTCTGGATTAATATTTGGTTCTAAAGCAAGAACTTCTTCCTTAGAAAGAAGCTTTACTTCAACACCATTTAGTTTTGAACGTTCAGCAAGTTCTTTTAGCATTGGCAGTTGTTCATCATAAAGAGCAACAGTCATTGAGCCAATTTTTTCAAAATGTACGT
>DGSJ01000058.1 GCA_002393905.1 Caryophanales bacterium UBA4365 | reverse complement strand
CTCTTCTTTATGCAGCTGCTCGTCGTCAACACCTTGTTGAAAAAGTTTGGCCACTTTCTAAAGAAGGCAAAATTATTATCTCCGATCGTTTCCTCGATTCTTCTCTTGCTTATCAAGGCGGAGCTAGAGGTCTTGGAATTGATTATATTTTAGAGATGAATCAATTCGCAACCGAAGGATATTATCCAGATTTAACTTTGTTATTTGACTTGGATCCAAGAATTGGACTTGCTCGTATTGCAGCAAATAAGGGACGTGAAGTTAATCGATTAGATTTAGAGAAAATCGATTTCCACGATTCCGTTAGACAAACATTTTTATCACTGGCAAAACGTTTCCCAGAACGATTTGTAATCCTTGACGCTTCTAAACCATTTGATGAAGTAGTTCAGGATGCTTATCACGCTATTAAAGATAAATTAGCTCGATGCAAATAAAGGAATATTTAGAAAAATATCAACCAACAATCTATAAAACATTCGTTAATGCTCTTCATAACGAAAAACTTTCTCACGCTTATTTAATTTCTGGTAATCCAGGAATGCCGTTAAAGGAAACAGCTTTATTTTTAGCAAAATCAATCCTTTGTGATTCACCAAATCCATTAGCATGTGACTCATGTATTACATGTACACGAATCGATGAAGGAAACTATCCTGATGTGATGGTTTTCGATGGAGAAAAAGATCGAATCAAGAAAGGCGATATTGAAAGAATTATCACAAATTTTGACAAAACCGCTCTCGAAAGCAAAGGCATCATGATTTATGTTCTTCACCTGGTTGAAACAATGACACCAATTGCAGTTAACTCACTGCTCAAATTCCTTGAGGAACCGGGAAAGAACATTTTTGCTTTTCTAACAACTGAAAATGAGGCTAAGGTTTTACCAACAATTATTTCTCGTACACAAGTGTTTAGATTAAAAGCGATAAATGTTAAAAAAATCATAAATGATGCGGTTTCTGCTGGTGTTTTTCAGGAAGATGCCGAACTTTTATCCATCTTTTATAACGATCCAGAATCAATCAAAAATAACATTGAAGAAGAAAACTTTGTCATTGCCAAACAAGCTTTAAACGATCAGATCAATGCAATGCTTATGTCACGAGATGATGCCATTTTCACATGCCAACGTCTTGTTGAACCAAAAATGAAGTCTGGAATTGTAACAAGAATGTACCTCAAACTTCTTTCGCAAGTTTTCCAAGATTTAAATAACCTCCAAGTAAATGGAGAAATTATTTTTACTTGTTATGCTAATATATATGAAGGTTTGTTAGAGAAACTAAAAAACCTTGATAAGTCATTACTGGTCATTATGTCATCAATGAAGAAGCTTGAATTAAACGTTAATACATCCCTTCTTCTAGACCACATTATTTTTGAAATTACAAAGGGGGCTAAATAAATGGAAGTTACCCACTACGTTAGTATAAAATTCTCTCCAACCGGAAAAGGTTATTATTTCGGTACGGATATGTCTGATTTAAAAGTCGGCGACAAAATTGTTGCCGAATCAATTCGCGGATTGCAGGTAGGCGAGGTTTCTGGCGAAATCCAACCAATCAGCAAATATAAATCCGAATTAGAACTAAAACCAATCATCCGTCGTGCAACCGAAGATGATTTACTCATCTATGATGAGAATATTAAACGTGCCAAGCAAGCAATGAAGATTTCGATGATTGAAATCAATAAATTAGAGCTCGACATGAGACCAATTGATGCTGAATATGCATTAGATGGAAGCAAACTAACAATTGCCTATACAGCAGAAGACCGTGTTGATTTTAGAGAATTATTAAAGGTTCTTGCATCACGTTTCCACTGCCGTATCGAATTACGACAAGTTGGTTCAAGAGATAAAGCAAAAATGGTTGGTGGAATTGGTATCTGTGGTTTACCACTATGTTGTTCACACTTTTTAAGTAATATTGAAGGAATTTCTATAAATAGAGCGAAAAACCAAATGCTTTCACTCAATATTCCAAAGTTAAGTGGCCACTGCGGTAAATTAATTTGCTGTTTATTGTTTGAAGATGATACTTATACCGAACTTAAGAAAGATTTCCCACCACTTGGATCGATGTTTGAAAAAGATGGGGAAACATTCAAGTTGTCATCAATCAACGTTATTTCTAAAGTTGTAAAACTTGAAAATCCAAATGAAGTACGTTTCCTACCACTAGCAGATTTAAAAGAATACAAAAAAGTGCAAAAAAGAAATGAGAAGTCAGAATTTTAATTCAGATAAACCTCTTTTATATCTCGTTGCAACTCCGATCGGTAATCTTTCAGAGATGTCTCCTCGAGCAATAGAAACTCTGCAAAACGCAGATATTATTGCTTGCGAAGATACAAGAGTTACTGGGAAATTGCTGAGCTTTTTTAATATCAAGAAGCCTCTAGTTTCTCTTCGCGAGCATAATGAAGTTAGCGAAGCAGGGAAACTTATCGCAAGAATATTAGCGGGTGAAAAAGTTGCTTATGCATCCGATGCCGGCTATCCATGTATATCAGATCCGGGAGCAAAGTTAGTTCAGCTTGCTTTACAGAACGGAATAAATGTTTCGACCATCTCTGGTCCTAATGCCGGACTTAACGCATTAGTCGCGTCAGGATTAGACACCTCTCATTTCTATTTTCACGGTTTCCTAAACGCAAAGGAAAGCGTTGCTCGAAATGAACTTCAAGAAATGATTAAACGCAAAGAAACAATTATTCTTTATGAAGCTCCACACCGTATTATGAAAACATTAATCATGTTGTTTGAAATTCTTGGTGATCGCCAAGTTTGCCTTGCTAGAGAATTAACAAAACAACATGAAGAATTCATTCGTGGCCCATTAAGTGAACTTGTCGAATTAGATCCAACAACGTTAAAAGGCGAAATGGTTCTAATAGTCGAAGGACGTAAGGATGAAGTAAAACCAGACTTAAATAATGAAGAGATTTACCAAATGGTAAAAAACTTCGTTGGAATGGGCATGTCCACCAAAGACGCTATTAAAAGAGTCTCAGAAATTACTGAGATTAGTAAAAACCAAGTTTATAAAATTTATCACGCTTAACGAAAACGCTCCTGACTTAATTTGAGGAGCGTTTTTCTTTTCGCTTTTTTATGATTATTGGAACAACTGTTACGCCAACAACTCCAAGTACACCAAATGTTGAAACAAGGCTCCACAGCACCAATCTATCGGTCTGGTATGTTAATTCGTAGCTCACACTTCCTTTAGGTGCCACAAATCCTACAAATCCACCTTGTGAGTTATAAATTTTTAGATTCTTCTCAACACCATTGACTTTTGCTTTTAGTTTCCAGCCTTTTGTATAAGCTAGTTGAGTGCATACGAATCTATTATTCTCATAATTTGTAGTAAACGTTGCTTTATTCGTCTCATAATGAACATTTTCTAATTGATTGCTTATTGCCTTGTCGAAACGTGATAAAACCTTTTCCCAAGGTTGGTAATAAATTGTTGCGTAAGTCTGATAATCAAAGTTACCCCAGCCAATGTTTAACGGACAGATAACAATGTATTTTATTGCGGTTTTGCTGTAGAAACCGCGGTAAATCCCGCCTTCATTATAAGCAACAGAATTATATCTTCCGTCATCAAAACATACGACTTTATCTTCTTCATCAATTAACCAAATCGCGGCATCTTTTCTCTTTCCACCCGTTCTGGCATATGGATAGTCAATCATGTAATATCCGCCCTCACTTCCAATAGGGAAAGTTGGACCAGTTGGTTTTAGGACGATTTGATAACGTGTTGGATCAATGTCTTTGTCTGCTTCTGGGTTATAAATGTTTTCTGGTTTAAAAGCGCTCGTTGGTTTATCTGGATTAAAGTAAAGAGAACTTTCATCCCTTGATATGTAAGTTGTGCCATAAAAGTACCCAAGTGTCTCAATCTCGACATCGTCGAGTGTTGGCACAGCATCGACTGCATTTATGCTATCATACTCATTCACAACTTCTTTTAAATCTTCGTCATTAAGAATGACTCCATCAAAGAATACAGCCTCATTTCTTAAAAGGGTTGATCCGAGGTAACTGCTTGGATAAAAGGCATTGTGAACCTTGTCATCTTCTTTTCGGTGCTTATAGAAAAGTGTATCGGTTGAGAAGCCAAGAGTAATCTGTTTAGTGTTTTCGTAAACCCGGTAACCAGAAACTTTTTCCTTTAGCTCATAGTTCAAAGGCAGATTAGGTTCAAACGTCTTATAAATACTTCCATCTGCATTCAAATATGACGTGTCAGTGTCATTGGTCATGTAATACTTAATTCCTAAAAATTCGTCTAAATATGCGTGTTTTGCAAAGTTTATTGCACTCCAACCTGTCTCGTGGTTGGTCAATGCAGTC
>DGSJ01000042.1 GCA_002393905.1 Caryophanales bacterium UBA4365 | reverse complement strand
AAAAACTTCTTTAAGGTTTTCGTTTCCTAATTTCATGGCGATATTTTTTCACACACTTTTAAATAGTGCAAATAATACGATAATTTCTTCAATTATATTATTGAGATTTACTCAACTGAGTGATAAGATAATTGCCGCTGGTTCCATAGCCAAGTGGTAAGGCAATTGACTGCAACTCAATGAGCGTCAGTTCAACTCTGACTGGAACCTCCAAAAGTTTGCTTGAATATTTCAATTCAAAAGATTAAGATATTTAAGCGAAATGCGCCTGTAGCTCAATTGGATAGAGTACATGACTACGAATCATGAGGTTGCACGTTCGATCCGTGTCAGGCGCGCCAACCTCTATCCAAAACGCTAGAGGCTCTCGGGATGTAGCGTAGCTTGGTATCGCGCTTCATTTGGGATGAAGAGGCCGCAGGTTCAAATCCTGTCATCCCGACCAAACAAAAGAAAGTCCGAACAAATCGGACTTTTTTGTTATTTAATTGAGAATTACTTTTGTTTGGAGATGACTCGACGAGCTTTGGCTTTATTAAATCTCTTCTTATCAATAATGAGATAAACAATGAAGCCAACCACCGCTAAGACTTGTACAGTAAGAACAATAATCGCCCATAATGGAAGTGGATTTGTACGAACTTGCTGCCACATCTCAATGACAGATTGATTGTATTTTCCATAGTCATCCATCATGCAAAGCATGTGTAATTGACTTTGTTCAGGGAATTGAGCAGTAATCATTCGTCCATAAACAGCGTATGGAATTGTGGTCATTTTACCGTCAATTACTTCTTCGTAGGTTAACTCTGTTGTTGGAGTCCAGACCTCAAGAATCGCGTCATCTAAGCAATATGCTTCTGGATCAGCTGGAACTTCATCAATACTTCCTTCAAAGAAGTAACGGATGTCGTATTCACGGTAATCTTCAGCTGTAAAGTCTTCGCCTGATTCATTTACATCATACATGTCACGAATGTATTCTAAGATACCTTCGGTAGATGTTGAGGTTGTGTAACCAACGTAATCCATGTTCGCGATGGCTTGGTCTTCTTGACACATAAAGTCAATGAAGTCTAAAGCATATTGATGGTTTTTGGAGACTTTTGGAATCGCCCAGGAATCAGTGAAGATATTTGTTCCTTCATCCGGGACAGAGAAATAGATTTCCGCATCGTTTTCGGTTTGAGCCTCATAAATCGCCCATGTGGCATCACCACTCCAAGCGAGGTTAGCGCCGATCTTTTCTCCAGAGACCATGTCAGTTTTTCCAGAGTCAACTTCAAATCCAAACGCGTTGTCTTTGAGTTTGTTCATATCTGCGCTGATTTTCTTTAATGTTTCTTCATCACAACGATTGAAAATCACCGTCATTTCTCGGTTAAATCCAATCAAATCCTCATCAATTTCACCAACGTGATATTTCTCTTTTAGGGCTTCAATTTCATCATGATAGACATGAATAATGGAAACCGCATAGACGTCACGAACGGAGTCTTTAATCGAGAATGATCCTTTCGTGGAAGCATCATAAAGAGCTTCCCAAGAGGTGAATTTTTCATGGAGTTCTTCTAAGGTGAATTGTTGATAACCTTTGAAAGCTGGGTTATACATCACTCCAACTGTTCCCCACATGTATGGGACAGCGTAGTCAGCAAGAACGCCTTTATCATAATCGTATGGATCTTCTCCATCTTTATAGTTGGCTTTCTTACAGTAAATTTTGTTATAGATGGATTCTTCTTCACCCCAGAGGTAATCAGAAAGATTATCTCTTAAACTTTGTTTGATATCAGCATCGTGCTCGTTATCTTTTTCAAAAAGAGGATGGAGTAAATCATTCGTCATCATCTTTTGAATCATGTAATCGGAGACGTTAACGATGTCGTAGTTAGATTTACCAGTCATCATTTCGTTATAACAGGTTTCTGGAGTGTCGAAGGTGTCATAGACATATTCAAACTCTAGTCCTTCATCTTTATATAGATCATCCATAT
The DNA here is from genome assembly GCA_002393905.1 of Caryophanales bacterium UBA4365. GTDB lineage: Bacteria > Bacillota_I > Bacilli_A > RFN20 > CAG-826 > Fiminaster. The sequence continues at coordinate 3,142 of DGSJ01000042.1, read as the reverse complement.
AACGGACGAACTGCTCCATCATGTCACAGTCGTAATAGACTTCGGCTTCTGGATGTTCTTTACAGGTGTAGGTAACTTCACCTGTTTCTTCATCAACAGATGAAGTGTATTCATCTTTAGAAAGGTATTTACCACATTCTTCGCAGTAAACACCTTCTTCGTCAGCTTCATAAATGTAGTCAGCAGAGTTTAAAACGCGGATGATGATCTTATCTTTACTAGATGAAGAACATCCAGCGCAGGAGATTGCTCCTAAAAGGAGTGCACCAAAAAGAGCAAATTTATTTTTAGACATCTTTTCTCACTCCTTTCTTGTCCTTATGATATCGATAAATCGATAGACCAAGAACAGCAGCTAAGACAAATAAGAAGATAAATAAGGTTAAAGGACGTAGTTCAGCTGGAACAGCGTGTTTCTTTAAGCTTGTTTGAATAAAGGTGGATAGTGTTTCAATTGCTGCGTCTCCAGAAAGAAGACCAGCACCACGAGTAAACTCGGTGACGATGTAATCGTCAAGGGAGAGTGTCATGGCTAATAAGAAACCACTAAACATTCCAGAAGCGATTTGTGGAACCACTGCTTTCATTAAAGCTTTGTTTGGTGTGGCGCCTAAATCAAGGGCTGCTTCATAGATATGTGGATCCATCTGGGTTAGTTTTGGTTTGACGTTTAAATAGACAAATGGAATTGATAAGACCACATGACCAATTAAAAGTGTCCAGAAACTAAAGAGTTTGGTTTTGAAAATATATGTTCCAAGGAAGACAAACATGACTGTTAAGCTAAGCGCAATAACAATTTCAGCGTTAGCAATTGGGATTTGGGTCGCAAATTCCACCGCTTTTTTCTTTCTTTTAGAAAGATAGAATGTTCCGATAGCACCTAATGTACCAAGTACTAAGGAAATAAGTGATGAGATGACCGCGATGATCACGGTATTTCCCATCGCTGTCCAAATTTGTTTCGCGACTTTTGTATTCGAGAACAAATTCTCAAATAAAACGAATGAGAAGTTATAGTTTCCACTAAAGGAGATAACGTCGTTACTTGAAAAAGCAAAGGCAATTAAAACCAAGATTGGAAGATACATGATAAATAAAATCATGTAAAGATAAGTACGAGCGAGGATTTTCTTTACCATAATCCACCTCTCGTTTCTTCCTTTTCACCTTTGGTGGCAAACATTGAGATTGCAACCAAGATAAGTAGGACAAAGGCCATAAATGAGCCGTTATTCCATTGGTTATTCGCAAAGTTCAGGTAAATAAAGTTACCAACTAAAGCGATGTTTCCTTCCGATAATGCATCAGAAATAACATAGGATGACATAACTGGGACAAATGTCATTGTCACTGCCGAGATTATTCCTGGAAGTGATTGCGGGAGAATTGATTTAAAGAAGACTTGTGTTGGGTTTGCGCCTAAATCCGCACAAGCTTCGATTTGACTCTTGTCGAGTTTTAGCATTGTTGTATAAAGTGGGAGAATAACGAATGGCAGATAGTTATAAACCATACCAATTAAAGTGGCGAGGTAAGGATAGTTACCACCGTTAATTCCAATCGCAAAAAGGATGTCACGTGTGGCTGTTGTTCTAAGAACAAAGTTAATCCACATTGGCATAATAAAGAGCATCACAAGAACAGCGTTTTTGTTGTATTTCTTGTTCGCGAGGAAATAAGCGATTGGAAAACCAATTAATAGACAAAGTAGTGTCGCTTCTAAGGCGATAAAGAGGGAAACAAGAAGGACATCCCAGTTTCCTTTATTCGTGAAGAAATTCTTCGCTGCATCAAAAGAAAGCGCACCATTTGCATCGGTAAATGCGTAAAAGATGATTAATCCGATTGGAATAATCACGAATAGCGACAAGAAGATCGCATAAGGAATCGCGAGGTATTTCCTTTTAAATTTCATAGTCGTCAACAGCTCCTTTTAAACGAACTTTGATATCTTTCTTATCAACTTTGATACCGACTTCTTCACCTTCATTAAAGGTGTATTCGGTTTCAACAATGAAATCTTCGTCTTCGGCGCAACGAACGACGATTTGATAGTGGTCACCATGATAGATGGAAGAAATAATTCGACCAACTAATGTACCGGCTTCGGTATCATCAGTGAGTTCAACTTTATCAAGTGGAACTTCAATGGAGACTTTCGCTCCAGTGAAGTCGAATCTCTTACCACCTTTGGTGACGATGTAACCATCTTCATCTGTAGATGAATCTTTAATGATTTGAGTTAAATCTAAATCAAGATAACCATCGCTTAAATCAACGGAGTCATCTTTATTGACTTCAAGATTTGTAAAGATATTCGAGAGATTATCTTTCTTCATGACGTGAATACCATCTGGTTTAAGGTCAATCGAAACTGGTCCTTCATCGAAAGCGACAGTTGATTTAGCGATAACTTCGTTTTTACCAACCATGATGACGTATTCATAGTGGACACCTTTAAAAACTTTTTGGGTGATCACTCCATCAACTTTACCTTTTCCAGGTTTACCTAAGATGATGTCTTCTGGACGAATGACGACGTCATAACGTTCATTAACTGGGTAGTCATCTAAACATTTGAACTCTTGTCCAAGGAATTTAATGACTTTCTTTCCTGTCATGAGAGCGTTATAGATATTGGATTCTCCAATAAAGTCGGCGACAAAGGCGTTCACCGGTTCGTTATAGATTTCTTCTGGTGTTCCAACCTGTTGGATGACACCATCATTCATCACAACGATCATATCTGACATTGTTAAAGCTTCTTCTTGGTCGTGGGTGACATATATAAATGTCATTCCAAGACGTTTGTGCATCGCCTTTAATTCAATCTGCATTTCTTTACGCATCTTGAGGTCAAGTGCGCCTAAAGGTTCGTCAAGAAGAAGGATTTCTGGTTTGTTAACAATACAACGAGCAATCGCGACACGTTGTTGTTGTCCACCAGAAAGGGTGGAGATGTCTCGATCTTCGAGTTCTTCTAGATCAACGATCTCGAGAGCTTTATAGACGAGCTCATCAATTTCTTGAGTGGTGAGATGACGTTGCTTAACAACTTCTTCACCTTTCTTATTTGTTTTTTTGTACTCAACTTTCTTGAGTTTCAGACCAAACGCAACGTTATTATAAACGTTTAAGT
>DGSJ01000037.1 GCA_002393905.1 Caryophanales bacterium UBA4365 | reverse complement strand
TTGAAAAGAAGCCGGGACAATTAAACGGAATTATCGCCCAAATTTATCAAGAAGTTTTTGGCCAACAACTCTATCCATCTGTTGAAGAAAAGGCTGCACATCTACTTTATTTTCTTGTTAAAGACCACCCATTTGTTGATGGCTGTAAAAGAATCGCGGCAACTTTATTTATTAACTTTTTATACAAAAGTAAGATTCTTTTTAAGAATAGCCGTCAAGTTATCTCCAATGAAGCTCTCGTTGCATTGACTATTCTAACAGCGGAAAGCAATCCAAATGAAATGGAAATTATCGTCAAATTAATTACAAATTTATTGGTCTAAAATAAAAAAATGGTCGGAACGATCAGATTTGAACTGACAACCCCTACCACCCCAAGGTAGTGCGCTACCAAGTTGCGCTACGTCCCGACTTCTTTTGTATTTTACTTTAAAAATAAAAACAACGATAATTGATTCATGAAGATTCTTATTTTAGGCGCATTAGATAAAGAAATAAATGTCTTAAATAAATTAATATCCGCTAAGAAAAACGGTTCATATTGCGTTGCAAAAATGAAGAAAAACAGAGTTTTTACCGCGGTGACTGGTGTTGGAATTATGAATGCGGCTTCCTCCACCGCCACTTTAGTTAATCAACTTAAACCGGACTGTGTAATCAATATCGGAAGCGCGGGTGGTCACACCACTAAAATTAATGCAGGCGATATTGTTGTTTGTGATAAAGCGATTTATCATGGTGGTTACATTATGACTGAAGAGCCAACAAAGAACTGGGAAACAATAGAAGAAACTAACCTTGAACTTAATGGTGATGAAAAGTTATCTAAACTAATTGATAAGTTTGATACAAACGTGAAAATTTATCACGGAGCAACTCTTTCGGGAGATTTCTTTACTCGTGATAAAGAATACATTCTTGCTTTGCAAAAGAAGCACCACCATCTTTGTGAAGACATGGAAACAATTGCGATTTATCATGTCTGTCAGAGTAAAAAAGTGCCAGTAATTGCGTATCGTATTATCGCGAATAACGAATTACAAGGCACTTTATATGAAGACAATGTGGATGAAGTGAATCAAAAACTTCAAACAGTTATTGCTGAACTTCTGAACTCTCTAGATTAAGTTTGACACCTTTTCGTCGATAACGACGAACAAGAATAAAGATTAATGTGTTTAGGACAAGATTAAATGTTGCTGAACATAAGAAGATGACCATGGAAATATTTCCAATGGATAATTGTAAAGAATAAGCAGTTATACACATTAAACAAGACAAAATATTACAAGCCCAGAATGGAATGGAGATCGCTTGTGATTCTTTTAACCTAATTAATCTCACTAGTTGAGGGACACGGCATACGACACAACAAAGTGCGTCAACGCTAGATAATACTAATACTGCAATTTCAATGGAACTCATCTTCTTTTCCTTCTTTCTTCATGTTTTGTTCATCAATCTATCTTTAGATGGAATAATTATAGAAATAATTTAACATTTTTTTCATTAATAACATCAGAAAGATATATTTTGCCATCTTTCGAATATGGTTTCAGTTGTCCACGAATTGTAGACAAATCAATAAAAATGTCGGGACGTAGCGCAACTTGGTAGCGCACTACCTTGGGGTGGTAGGGGTTGTCAGTTCAAATCTGATCGTTCCGACCATTTTTATTTCTTATTTACAAAAGTAAAACGATGGCCTAAATAATCAATGTCTTCTGCTAAGTTTGGCCAGTAGAACACACAAAGATTTCTTCTATATTCAGAAACGATTTCTTTATCGACATATCGAGCGCGAGGTTTTAGAAAAAATGGTCCGATATGTAAACATTTGAAATAACACCAAACTTTTTTATGAATATAGGTTGATATTTGGTGATAACAAACAAGATTTCCATAATCTGGGGTTCCAAAATAAAAATAGTCGACACTATTAGCGAAAGGATCTAAGCCTTGGATCATTGTTCGATGAAAAACATCCATTATTAAGTCATAAGACGAGTTTAATTCATTGTTTGCGCGCTTAATACGATCTGCGTACATAAATGTTACTTCCATTGCGTTATGACGCTTTGTGCCTGTTCCATCAAGCGTCCCATCACCATAATGGTGAAGAAGTATTGTATCGAGAGTTTCCTGTGATACACCTTTCATTTTTAGAAAATTAATAAAACTATGGATCTCCTCGCTATGAACTTCGGTCGTATGTCCCATTTTTACAGAGATAAAGCGCTTTTTGCCTTTATATTGAACATAGATATCTGGTTTATAGACATCATCTAAGTGTTTTGCTTCAATTACATCATTTCCACTTGCATCTGGAAAAATCATTCGAAGCATTGTTTGCAAGTTTAAATTGATCTCGGATAATTTCCTTCCATCAATTAAACTAGCGATTTGGATTTCATTTAAAATTCCATTGTTTGAACTCATGTGAACACCTCCTTGGTGATAAATTAAGCGACACAACAGTTTTTTTCGCTCTACTAACTTTATTCGTAAAAAATGAATAAAAATGTTCAAACAATTTTTCTAAAAATATAAGTATATTTTTTATTTTTTGAAGTGGGAATCTTTTTTCACAAAAATTGGCTGATTGGAAGTTCATTTAAGCGATTTTTTCGCATAAAAAAATCTCTCTATGGTTTGAGAGATTGATGTATTTTGGTAGCTGAGGAGGGACTTGAACCCCCGACCTTGAAGGTATGAACTTCCTGCTCTAGCCAGCTGAGCTACTCAGCCAAATTCTGGTGGATCTGAAGAGGATCGAACTCTCTACCTTCTGAATGCAAATCAGACGCTCTCCCAAGTGAGCTACAGACCCAGCGCAAAATAATTATACATAGTTTGTTGTAATAAACAACAGAAATTTTGCTTGTCTTACGCTCACTTATGAGAGCGCATGATTAACTCTGGTTTCGGATTTTTCACCGTTGTATGAGGTGGGATGTCTTCACGAATGTAGGTGTTCGATCCCACGACCACATCATCACCAACTTTAATATCACCGAGAATTGTCGCATTAGCGTAGATAGTGACATCATTACCAATCGTTGGGTGACGTTTCAAGCCATGAATTTCTTGGGCGTGTGGGACGCTTACCGCACCTAAAGTGACACCTTGGTACATACGGACACGTTGATTAATGACTGTAGTTTCCCCAACAACGATTCCAGTTCCGTGGTCAATGAAAAACGGTACACCAATCTTTGCGGCAGGATGAATGTCAATCCCTGTTTTACTATGTGCTTCCTCGGAGATGATACGAGCACATAGTTTGTAGCCCATTTCATAAAGAAGATGGGCAATGCGATAGTAAACTATCGCTTTAAAACCTGGGTAAGCAAAGATGACTTCTTCTTCACTATCCACTGCTGGATCACTTTCCATAAAGAAAGAGAGGTCTTGCTCAAGATCTTTTTTGATTGAATCAAGACCTCTGATAAAGTCTTTTGAGTCAAGACAGCCTAAACAAGATAGACAACTAGAAATTGAACTTTTGTTTTCACTTGGATGAGAAACAATAAAAAGAGCTTTAATTGATTCTTCAACAAGTTTTAAGATTTGTTCGTAATTTCTTTTTTCTACCATTGATAGCGGTCTCCTTTGTCTGGAAGTATCACCACAATCTTTTTATTAGTAAGATTATGGCTAACGCTATAATTATACGCAGCTTTTAAGGCAGCGCCAGCACTAACTCCAACAAAGTAACCTTGTTTGTGAAGGATTTTTGCTCCTTCTAATGCTTCTGGATATGAAACTGTAACAACATCCGCTAAATAATCTTTTGAGAAAATCGAAGGGATGAAGTTTGCACCAATTCCTTCAATTTTGTGGGGATTTGCGGTGCCTTTTGTGATTAATGGAGATTCAGTTGGTTCCACACCAACAACTTTCACTGGATTTCCTTTATCGTGGAAATATTTAGAAATTCCAGTAACTGTGCCTCCGGTACCAATTCCGGCAAAAATATAATCAGGATTTGGTAGGGATTTTTCAATTTGTGGAGCGGTAATCACAATATGTGATTCCACATTGAGAGGCTGGTTAAACTGGTTAAATTCGAAAGAGTGAGGAATTTCAGTCAGTAATTGCTGGACTTTTTCCTTACAAGCTTTCATTCCACCACCATTAACTTCCACCAATGTGGCCCCATATTTTTTAATGAGATCTTTTCTTCCTTGTGACGCACTTGCTGGAAGAACGATGATGGCTTTGTAACCAAATTCTTTTTGGAAATAGGCTAAACCAATGCCGGTATTTCCGCTTGTTGCTTCAATCACAACACTGTCTTTGGTTAACGTACCATCCTTTTTTAAAGAAGAAAGAATGTAATAGACCGGAACGTCTTTTACTGATCCGCTAGGATTAACGGATTCATCTTTGACGTAAAAGTGGTTTTTACTTCCATCTATAAAAACTTCTTTAAGGTTTTCGTTT
>DGSJ01000065.1 GCA_002393905.1 Caryophanales bacterium UBA4365 | reverse complement strand
TTACTGAAGCCGATTTATTATCCACTACACTTGTACAAGTTAAAGTAACGATTCCTTTATTTGTTGCAGTGACACGGCCGCGTTGGTCACTAGTAGCAATCGAATGATCAGAAGTATCCCAGATTAATGGGTTATCGAATTCTTCACTTGAATGTCCTTCGGTGTAATAGACATCAACAAGAGGTGTTTTGGTTGTTACACCAACCTTTGCTTCAATTGAAGACATACGAATAAAGACACCTTCAATAATTTCACTAGTTGGAGTAACTGATGAAGTGCTACTTGATGTAGGTGTAGAAGAAGTAGACGTAGCAGCTGATGTTGGAGCTACACCACTACTAATCATCGAAGTTGGTTGAGACGATGGATTTTCTTTAGAAGTAACACTCTCGGTAGAAGAACTTGTTGTTTTCTTCTTTGGAGATGGTTTACATCCTCCAATTAGGAGAGTTGTGGCTAATAAAGAGAGAGCAATGGTCTTTTTCATACCAGACTATTATATTATGAAATATTTATATTTCAAGGAATAGCCGGAGTGCTTTCCCTCTTTTCTTTTTTATCCGATATGATAATATCTAATCACCAAATGAGAAGAGATGAATCTCGTGAGGACTATTTAGAAGCAATCCTCCAACTTTCTTTTGAAAAAGATTTTGTACGGTCAGTTGATGTTGCCCGTGCAATGAATTTTTCTAAACCTTCTGTTTCTATCGCAATGAACAAGCTTTCTGATGAAAAATTAGTTGTCATTGATGGAAAAGGACACATTACTTTAACCCAAGAAGGAATGGAGATTGCTCATAAGGTTTATGAAAAACACATGAAGATTGCTCAACTTTTGATTAAAAAAGGTGTTAGCGAGAAAGTCGCTTACGAAGATGCTTGTCGGCTTGAACACGATCTCTCCGATGAAACTTGGAATATCATTAAAAAAGATATTGAAAAAGTCATTGGAAGAATCGATTAAAAATAATTAACTAGTTAATTAAGAAAGAGAGAAAACGAAATTCTCTCTTTTTTGTTCAATTTTTTCCTGAAAAACGAATTAAGTTAGTGTGAAGACATTTTTTACACACCCACCTTAATTACATCTAATCGTACGATTTATTTTGAAATTCGCACATTTTTAATCTACTATGGAGGTATGAAAAACAAAGTTATGTGCATCACTGCAACAGAATTTAAATCTAATTTAGGTAAGTATTTAGAACTAGGTGAAACAACAGAGATTTTAATTATGAAGAATGGACGAGTCAAAACTAGACTTGTTCCAGCTTCAATTGATGTTGATCGTGTTTTAGATGAAATTGCTGGATGTGTCAAAGGAGATGTTTCTTCCTTAGAAGAAGCTAAAGCTGACTACTTTAATAAGAAATATGGTTATCCTCTTTGATACTTGTATTATTCTTGATCACTTACTAAACCGTGAACCATTCAATAAAGCTTCAAGAGAAGTATTAAGACTCTCTGGACAGTTAAGATTTGATGGTTTGGTGACAGTCAATTCAATGGCTGATATCCACTACATCTTAAAAAGAAGTCTTCATGATGAAGAACGCGTGAGAAAAGTCATGCATAATCTACTTCAAATTGTTGGAGTCGCTGATTCAGCAACAATTGATATGTACTCCGCATTAAGTTCAAATACAAATGACTTTGAAGACGCACTACTTATGGAAACAGCAAATCGTGTTCATGCGGATTACATTGTGACAAGAAATCTGAAAGACTTCAAAAACTCAAAAGTTCCAGCAATTCCTCCACAAAAACTAATCGAACTAATTCCTGAATACTAATCTATATTAAAAAGGCGAATCCGTTATGGGTTCGCCTTTTTTGATTATTTCCAATTACCGTAACCACTCTTAGATAAGAATGAATACCAACTATTGAAGTTCGTTGTTGATGAATAACTTGTTTTCGTATAGTAACCGCTAATTGGGCAGAATAGATTTAATCCACATCCAGTTGTATCAGCACCATGTTCTTCGTAAACAATCATATCATTAAGTTTTTGATTAACAGTTGCAGCCGTGCTTGAAAGTGAACTGTATTTTTTAACTAGCGCATTCAACGCTTGTTTAACATCAAAAACATCAAATGGATATTCATTATAATCACTATCATAGCCGTATTTTTGAGCACTATTAATCGCTGTTTTGACATTTGACCATGTCGTGGATGTATTGTTAATTGTGGTTGCGAATGTATCGAATGCACTCTTATAGGCTGCCATCTTTGTTAAATCCAAAACAGATTGGGTTTGATCGTATGGCCAGTAGTCTTCATCACCTTTTTCTAAACCATGTTTAGTGTTATAACTTTGTGCATTACTATTTTGTTCATCCATAAATGTAGTCGCGATTTTTGTTAACAAGGTTTCGTTAGTGACAGTCGATGGGTTCGAATACAAGGTAGGTAACCAAGCATCGTAGTCGTAACCTCCAGAGTATTCGCTTTCTTGTGAACAAATCATGTAATTAAAATCATGAGAATTAATTTCAGCAATATCTTGGACAGCCATCAAGCAGGCATCGTAAGCAATGAAATCAAAGCTTTCGGATATACCTAAGTTAGTTTTTGCGCCAGAAACTGCACTTTCTATTTCTCTTGCAGTTAGAGGATCATTACTGTCTTTTTCATCAAAACAACAACCATCTAAAGCACCACCATGATTCCACATAAAGACGCCATAATGGTTTGCTGGATATGTTTCAATGCCCCATTCTAAGAATGATTGCAAAGTAGAGGATTCTCCCATGCCTTGATAAGTAGATTCTGAAAGGAAATTCAAACTACGGTTAGAAATTTCCCAGCGTGCAAGTTTTGATTTATGACTATTTAAGTCACTTCTTGCCCATTGTTTTGCACCACCTGTTTCTAAAACGATGTTAACACTACTTGGTTGATTTTTTACAGCTAAGATTTCATCAATGTCATCAGAAGCACAACCGGAAATATTTCCACCTTTATAACCAGAACCGGCATATTCTGTTCCGGTGTAGTCTTTACTTTCTAAGTCTGCACCACAGATATAGAACAATAATGTCCAATCATCTTTTGCAACATCTACAACATTAATTGTGCAAGTGTGTGTTTTTGATGTATCGGCATCTAATGTTGCACGAACAACTGCAGAGTTTCCTGAAACGGCATTCTTTGCACTAATCACACCATCGCTGGAAATTGTAATATTGCTACTGCCACTAACTTTTGTCCAAGTCAGAGATGTATTTTTGTTTGCTCCAGCAGGTGCATATGTAACACCAATAGTCTTACCAGATGCACCAGCAGCAATTTCGAATGTTGATGGTAGTGAGAAATCAGTTGCCGCAATATTTGCTGTTCTTATAGTAACTGAATAGATATAGACACTATTAGTCGTACAAGTAACGGTAATTTTTACTTTACCAGTAAAAGAACCACTGGCAGTAAATAAAACTGTTCGAAGCGTGCTACCGTCAGTCTTATTAACACTCTTGGATTCACCAAAAGTGGAATTTCCAACATTAATTGCTATTGTTCCTGCACCACTACTTGCATTTGTGCAATAAGTGACAACTACTTCAGAGACACCAGTAAATGAATCTGGCGAAGTAGCATTTGCTCCACTTGCTCCAGTGGTAATTTGAACACCTCTTCCACTTGAGAAGCCGGCCCCATCTTTACCACTAGTCCAATTTGATGGAGAAGCTGACCAAGATTTATCGGAGAATGTATATGTGGTTTCTTGAGGTGCTTCAGTAACTGTAACCGCACACGTGGCTGTTTTGTTTCCATCATGCGATGTTGCCGTAATTGTGGCTGAACCAACTGCCTTAGCAGTAACAGTACCATTACTAACAGTAGCAATAGAGCTATTTGAGGTTGACCATGTAATTACTTGATCATCGGCATCGGTTGGATTGAATGTAACTATTAATGTATCAGATTGATCAACGTTTAACGCTAATTCTGTTTTGTTTAACGAGATACTAATAACACCTTTTGGATTAACGGTAACCGTACAAGATGCTCTCTTGTTTGAATCAGCTTGAGATGTTGCGGTAATTGTCGCACTACCAACGGCAACAGCAGTAACTGTACCGTTTGAAACAGAGGCAACACTCGAATTGCTAGATGACCAGGTAATATTTTTATTTGTAGCATTAGCTGGTAAGACTGTGGCTGTTAATGTTTCACTTCCACCTCTTACAAGAGTCGTGCTTGTTTTACTTAGTGTCACGCTTGTAACAGCGACTTCGCTTACTGTAACAGTACAAGTCGCGGTTTTATTGCCATCGTTTGTTTTAACAGTGATTGTTGCACTACCAGCGGCAACAGCAGTAACTGTACCGTTTGAAACAGAGGCAACACTCGAATTGCTTGATGACCATGTAACAGACTTGTCTGTTGCATTACTTGGTGAAACAGTTGGAGTTAGAGTCTCACTAGCTCCAACATTAAGACTTAATTGAGTTTTATTTAATGCGACACCTGTAACATGGTAGACAGCAGTTACTGTAACTTCGCAGTTTGCCGTAAAGCCACCATCTTCAGTTTCAACAGTAATTGTGGCATTACCGGCTTCGTTTGCAGTTACTTTACCATTTTGATCAACTGAAGCTACGGTACTATTTGAAGAAGTCCAAGTAACTTTTTTATTTGTTGCACCACTTGGAGAAACTGTAGCAACTAATGTTTCAGATAATCCTTCGGCTAGAGTTAACGCTGTTTTATTGAGCGAAACACCGGTAACACTTACAGGGCCAGAAACTTCCAATGTAATGACAACTGAGTAAATTTGTTGTTTGTATGTTCCTCCGCCACCATTACATAAAATTTTAACTGTTGACGAACCATTTAAATCAGTAAAGTCTTCAGTATAATTATTTTCTGGCGCTTGACTACCATCACCAGAGAAAACGGAAGTTCCATCAATATAAAGTTCAAAGTTATAGAACTTATAGAATGTGATTGATACTTTTGTTATTTTAGCGTTTGTACTATTTGTAAATTCAAAATATTCATTAGTACTAAGATAATATGCTTCATATTCAGTTTTATAGCTGAATCCACTACTTGTTGAAATCGCTAAAGTAGAAACTTTCTGCTCATCACTATTAACAATATCAACAGTTGCTGGTATTGGATTTTCATATCCTAAAGAAGCGGTATAAGTACCAGTCGGTAAATCACCACTTGGAGTTGGAGGTGTTGGAGGTGTTGGAGTATCTCCACCATTCCAAGTAATATCTATTTCGGAAATATAAATTGCTCCGCTAGCCGATCTGATTCCAACGTATTCATAATTATCAGTAAAATTAACTGTTCCAGTTGATGTAACAGAGCCAACCAGTGTTCCTTGTTTTGAACTATTATATAAATCAGAAGCACTTGTGTAGGCTGTATTTGAACCATAAATATCAATTCGATTTGATCCTGATCCAACAGTGACTTTCACTGATGAAACAACTCCTCCACTAGCCGAAGAACAAATGCCTGAATTAGAATTTTTTGATCGTAGCTGAATGTTTCCATCGGAGGTTTTTGCACTATTTCCTGCATACACAGCAGAAGAACTCTTCTTTACACCACTAAAATCTACATAACTAGTGGCTGTTGCTGCTAAATCTGCGGCAGTAATAACATCGGTGACAGCTTCTTGTCTTGGAGCACAAGTGTAAGTCATAACAATGTTATCGATTGTTGTTTCATTTGTGCTGACGATCTTGAAGTAATCGTAATTAGCTTTAATTGAAACTTGTGTTCCTGATGTTAAGGAAGTTGCTGAACCACTAAAATCATTTGTTTTACTTGAATATAAGGAAAGGGAACCACCAGTAAATGTAACGTTAATTGTTTCTAAGCCAATAATTTGGTATCCGGTTGGGTTATAGAAGTAACCACCGTTAGCCATAACAGCAAACTTATTAGCTGTTTTCTTGACGTTTTTGTAAGTTAAACGAATTGGATTGCCTTTGCTTGTTCTTGATGAATCATTAATTTGTTCACTTGAAGAATAGCTAGAGGAGAATCCGGCAGCACCATTTGTTGAATTTAATTGAATGGTGTAATCATTGGCAGCATCAATATTGTTTGAGAATAATGGTGAGGTGTTTTTTAGCAAAACAACCGCCATTGCTGCAACCGCACCTAAAACAATACCAGAGAAAATTTTGGCACGATGTTTCTTGAATAGTTGGTTCATGTGTTGTGGTTTCCTTATTTTAAATTTTGAATCACACGCTTACTAACGAATGCGTGTATCCACGTGAACTACGTGAATAAACATTATAAACGATTCACTATATAATTTTCTAATTATATTTATCTATGAGTTAGTTAAGAATAACTGTACTACTTTTAAATCATCATTTTTAATGTTCATAAGTTAGGTAAACCACACTTTATAATTACCTCGAATTTATCGAACATTAATGTTTATGGTCTTTAATTGTTTTTGAAAAATGTCTATGATAACTATAGAAATTAAGTAAAGGAAAATTTCTTGAAAAGATTTGGTTTAATTATGAAAAAATTACGTCTTCATCTCTACATAATTCTTGGTCTAACTGTTCTTGGATTTGTTCTTGGAACACTATTTGATCAACAAGTTTCTGGAGCATTATTTAACCGGGATGATACCTTCGGAATTCTTGTTTCGTCAGTTGGAACGTTACCCGGTTATCTAGCACTCTCTTTTATTGGAGGTGGTTTCCTATCACTTGCTTTAAAGAAACAATATAAGATTGGTTATACAATCCTTTTCTATGTCTTATGTGTTCTTGCTTTTGCAGCATCAGTCTTCTTTGCTGGAAGAGAATTCTTTGGAGTAAATGGATTTAACCTTCCATCTATAAAATGGTTAGGTTATTTAATCGTTGTTCCATTTGCTTCAGGTATGACCTATCTTGGTTATTACCTTATTGGTAAAAGTGAAAGACAACATATTTGGATTGCCTTAGTTTTCGCGGCAATCTTTATCTTCTTAGCTCTTGTTCCTGGAGTAACTCTTTTAAAGAGTATCTTCCACCGCCCAAGATACAGAAGTTTAACCTTATTTGATGAAATTAACTTCCATAACTGGTATCAACCATGTAAGAACCACAAAGATTTAATGGCTGTTACTGGTTTAACAAGTGAAGAATTTAAATCCTTCCCAAGCGGACACGCTGGAGGAAGTGCTCTGACAATGATGTTTGCGCTTTTGGTTCCTTACTTTGTGAAAGGACAAGAAAGGATTCAACTTCCATTACTTTATGTTGGATTTGCGTGGACACTACTTGTCTGCTTCGCTCGTATTCGAGTTGGAGCACACTTCTTAAGCGATGTTTCGATGGGAATGCTACTGACTACTGCGTTTACAATTGGAACAAATGAAGTGTTCATAAAACTCTCTAGTAAAGAAGTTAAAGCTGAATAAAAATATTAGGGATTTGCAGTAAAATCACCAGCAAATCCTTTTTATTTTACTTTTTTAAGGCAAACAAAAAGAGTCGACATTTTTCATATCGACTCTTTTGTTATTTAATCAACTTTAACGTCTTTAATGTAGACATCTCGACCAGTCACAAGATAGGTTTTCTTGGAGTGACAATGTGGACACTCCTTACCATATTTCACCGTTTCGTAGGTTTGTTTACAATCCTCACAATAGGTGATCGCTTGGATGGTGATGTAATTGAGTTTACAGTTCTGCATGTGTTCAGTGCGTTTGATCGCCCAGTTGAAGGCATCGACAAAGTATTCTTTGACAACGCCAGAGACTTCACCAATTTCTAGAGTAAGTTCTTTGACTTCGTGAACTTGTTTTTCTTTGGCGAGCTCTTCAATCTGTTTGATGACATGCATCACGATTCCAAGTTCGTGCATAATTAGTCTTGGATTTGAACGGAATTACCAGTATCTGGAGCTGTTTTCTTGGCTTCCTTATAATACTTGTTCCATTCACGACGTTTCTTTCTCATCATACGTGCTTCTTTAGAGCCAGAGTGGAAGAGAATCTTCACTTGACGTTTGGCAGCGTACTTTAATAAAGTACCAACTTTCTTTTCGGCACGTTTCATTTCGGAGCACTTTGGATGATCTCTAACAAGATGGATGGCATCGAAATGACATTTTGTTGTACAAATACCACAACCAATACACTTGTTTGGATCAACATAAGCTGCACCACAGCTTAAGCAACGTCCGGTTTCGGTATGGACTTGTTCTTCAGTAAGTGTCTTATGAGCATCAACGAAGGAGTTCTTGTGGTCGATCTTTTCATCCATGCCTGCTTCTTGACGTCCGGCTTCATCATAACCTGGAAGCTTAATATCTTCTTTATTAAGTTGTTTGAAGTTACGACGGTTGAATCCAACATCCATTGTTGCATTTGGACGGACGTGACGAGCAAGAGCTTCAGCAGCTTGGTGACCACCAGCAATGGCGTTAATCACGAATTTAGGACCAGTGAAGACGTCTCCACCAACGAAGATGTCTGGATCAGCAGTTTGGAAGGTAACTTTATCGGCAATTGGATAACCATTCTTCCAGAATGTGACCTTGGTTCCCTTTAAGAGATCACCCCAAACGATGGATTGACCAATGGCGAAGACAATCTTATCAGCCTTGACTTCGATTGTTTCATTTTCATCATATGATGGATTGAATTTACCTTCTTTATCAAAGCAGGAAAGACATTTCTTAAAGACAATGGCTTCCACTTCTCCTTTGGAGTTAACTTTGACTTCTTTTGGTCCCCAACCATTATTGATGGAAACATTTTCAGCAAGAGCTTCTTCAATTTCTTCTTTACTGGCTGGCATGGTTTCTCGTGATTCAAGACAATACATACCAACGTTTTTGGCACCTAAACGGTGAGCAGTACGGACACAGTCAATAGCGACGTTACCACCACCAACGACAACAACATCACCTTTGAATGGGACTTGTTTATCTAAGGCGTCAGCTAAGTACGAGACAGCAATGTCTGTTCCTTTAGCATCTTCGTTTGGAATGCCTGGCTTACGACCACCTTGGCAGCCGATCGCGACATAGAAGGCTTTGTAGCCTTGTTTTTTAAGTTCTTCGATGGTGACGTCTTTACCGACTTCAACACCGCATTTAATTTCGGCGCCTAACTGACGAATAATATCAATTTCGGATTCGATAACATCTTTTTCAAGTTTCCAGGTTGGAATACCATAGGTCATCATACCACCTGGTTTTTCGTGTTTTTCAAACACAGTTGGTCTAAATCCACCTTCAGCTAAGTAGTAGGCAGCACTTAAACCAGCTGGACCAGCACCGATAATAGCGATCTTTTCTTTGAATTCACCAACTAAGGATGGATAAATCTTTTCTGGAACATAACGTTCTTTAGATTTTCTTTCTTCCTCAGCAAGGAATTTCTTCACCGCGTCAATGCTAACTGGAGCATCGATCTTGCCTCTGGTACATGCTTCTTCACATTTTTTGTTACAAACACGACCACAGACTGCTGGGAATGGGTTTTGGGTTTTAATTAAAGCTAAGGCTTCACGATATCTTCCTTCATGAGCCATCTTGAGATAGCCTTGAACTGGAACGTGAGCTGGACAAGCAACTTTACATGGAGCAGTACCACTGTCCCAGGTATCGGTTGCACGCATTGTGGAACGATAGTTTTCATCCCACGCGTATTTGCCCCATTTGATTTTATCTGGTAAAACGGCGTGAGGATATTTTTGTTCACTGCCATCGGCTTTACAAAGTTTTTGACCAAGTTTAACAGCACCGGCTGGACAGTTTTGGACACATTGACCACAAGCGACACATTTATCTTTAGTGACGTTAGCAGTATATGCGCTTCTTTCTAAGTATGGAGTATTAAATAAGAGGGCAGTTCTTAAAGCGTTACAAATCTTGACATCACAGTTACAAATATCAAAGATCTTGTTTTCTCCATCAATATTTGTAATTTGGTGAACGAAGCCGTTCTTTTCAGCAGCTTCAAAGATTTCTAAGGCTCTTTCTTTAGTAATGTAGTGAGCACGACCTGTTTCGACAGTGTAATCGGCCATATCACCGAATTGGACACACCAGTCGTTACAATCGTCAATACAGCCATCACCGAGCATAGCTCGAGAAGCACGACAGGAACAAATACCAGCAGAGATGTGTCCTTCATATTTCTTCATCCAGTGGGAAATATGTTCTACATCAATACTTTCTTGTTCGTTTTCGATGGCTTTTTCAACTGGGATGACGTGCATACCAACACCGCCACCACCTGGAGGAAGCATTTCAGTAATGCCAGCTAATGGAATGAATGTCATTCTTTCAAACATGTTAGCGACTGCTGGGTTTTTAGCGATACGATCTTCACTACTGTTCATTAATTCAGCACTACCTGGAACAAAGTAGGAAAGCATGTAACGTTTAACTTTTGGTTTATCCTCAAGCGGATGATCCCAAGCATAGTTATCACCGTAATCATATTCGATGATACCGATAACAGACATTTGGTCTAAGAGTTTTTGTAATTCAACAGGATTAATATCCTTGTTCATCTTTTGGAGATCTTCAAAGACATAGTGTTTTCTTTGTTTCATCTTCAATAAGATGTCGATCATTGGTTCGGTGAGAACCTCTCTTAATCCCCAGTATTCTGGGTCAGTTGTTTTCACACCAAAAAGTTTGTGTGGAACAACGTCAGTAATTTTCGCGGCTAATTTACAAAGCTTCTTTTCGTAAGAGTAGCCGGTTTCTCCATCATATTTGGAGACTACCTTAGTGTTTTTCTCTGGCATATTTAGTTTGCCCTCCAAGAATTTAATTTATTATGAAAGTAGTTTACTACTTCATTAATATTTTTTCCAGTCTTTGCAGAGATTTCAATAATTGTGGCGTTTGGATTACGCATCAAGATTGTTTTTTTACACTTTTCCATATCGAAATCAAAATAATCGATAGCGTCGATTTTATTGATTAAGACAAGGTCGCATTTTTCAAAGACTAGTGGGTATTTTAAAGGTTTATCATCACCTTCAGGAATGGAAAGAATCATCATATCCATTGAGGCTCCAGTATCGAATTCCGCTGGGCAAACAAGGTTACCAACATTCTCTAAAAAGACTAAGTCTAAATCAGAGATATTGATGGAATCTAAACCAGATTTGGTCATTCCAGCATCAAGATGACACATTCCGGAGGTGTGAATCTGAATAGATTTAACTCCGGTATTCTTAGCTATACTAAGAGCGTCAACATCGCTATCGATGTCGGCCTCCATTACGCCAATACGATAATCCTTCTTTAATAAATTAATTAAAGCAGTTAATGTTGTCGTCTTTCCAGCTCCTGGAGAAGACATAAGATTAACTAAAAACGTTCCGTGATCTTTGAGATAAGCGCGAAGAAGCTCTGCTTCTTCATCGTTATCTGCATAAGCGGAACGATTGACGACAATGGTTTTGATTTCTTTCATTGTATGTATGATTTTATCATAACTATTTTAGTTATTCACTTAGAAAAATGATTTTGTGATACAATACATGCGTTATGGATTTTAAAATCGTTCAAGTTAAAGAAGATGTTCTAGTTGAGAACAACCAAAAAGCGAAAGAAGTAAGAGAGATGCTTCATAAAAAGCACATTTTCTTTTTAAATGTGATGGCTTCTCCAGGAAGTGGAAAGACAACTCTCCTTTGTAATTTAATCAATCGACTGAAAGATAAATACAAAATCGGAGTGATGGAAGCGGATATTGATGGAGACGTTGATGCGGAAAGAATCTCTAAAAGAACTGGAGTAAAAGCCATTCAAGTTCATACTTCTGGAGCGTGTCACTTAACTGCACAGATGGTTGAAGATGCGACAAAGTCTTTTGAGATTGATGATTTAGATCTTCTAATCTTAGAAAATATTGGAAATTTAGTTTGCCCTGCAGAGTTTGATACTGGTAGTAATCTCAACATGATGCTTCTTAGTGTCCCAGAAGGACATGATAAACCTCTTAAATATCCATTAATGTTTAAAGTCTCAAATGTTGTGGTTATCACTAAGATTGATACTCTTCCTGTATTCGATTTTGATTTTGTTAAATGTGAAGAATACATCCACCGCCGTAACCCAAAAGCAAAGGTCTTCAAAGTATCTGCTCTTAAAGATGAAGGCGTGGATGAATTAGCAAAATATTTAAGTTCACTTATTGATCAAAAATAACCAGCAAATCTCGGTTAAATAGCAAAAAGATGCGGAAATTCCCGCATCTTTTTTAATCAGTAAATTGAATTAAATTTCTTTGCGTTTTCGGATGAAGATATAACCACCAAGAGCAGTTAATCCAATAATACCAATAATGATAATAATGGTTGTTGCATTTCCTGCTTCAAACGCATTAATAATTGGATTGACATAACTGCCCATAACAACATGTCCTGAAGTTGAATAGTTAATTGTCTTACCTTTACTTGCAGCCCAAGCATTCAAACGAGTGCGAGCTGTGTAAATAACATAATCTTGAGATTCTGTTTTAGTAGCAAATGAATTGAGTTCAGTTTGAGTAAGATTATTTAAATAGCCAATTGCGATATCAAGTTTTGTATTACATTGATTATTTGTGTCTTCATACATCACATAGTTGGCAACGTTAGAGGCAGTTTCGGCTGCTCTGTGTGTAACGGTAAAGGAAGTGATGTTCACATAACTTGATTGAGAAGTAGTTTTGTAGAAAAGTTTTAAATACAAATAGTTGTTCGTACTTGTTTGAGCACTTGATAAATCAACCCAGGTTGATCCATCAGTACTTAACTGAATATCTGGAGAAGCTCCACTAACAGTGACATTTGTAATACCACCTGGATAAGGAGTTGTATTGATGACTTTTCCTGGAGCAGAAGTTTTACTACTGCTTAAAGAAAGTTTGCTTGAATAAATATAACCATCAACTGTAAATGTGATTCCATCAACTGTTGCAGTTTGATTTGTAGCATAACTACTGCCAATACCGGCACTTGAGAATTCTGAACCAGTGTGTTCTAAAGTACTTGTTGATGGAGCGGCATAAGCTTTTCTTTGAACTTGGACAGTTAATGAACATGTTAAGTTTGCGCCGGAAATAGCGTCTGTAAATGTTTTACTTGTGGATGCTCCACCACTTGCTGCATCAGCATATGTGAATTTATAGCCATCATCAGCAAATGTAAATGAGCTAACTGTCTTGTTATTGTTATCTTTAACAGTAATATCTGAAGAAGTGATTGTTTCTCCAACATAAAATTTCTTTGAAACAGTTGCGGTAATTGAGGTTGGATCGCTAGAAGATCCTGATTCAGACTCTAATGTAACATCAATGCTTTTAATTCTTAATTGTGTACTTGTTGTATTAGCATTTCTAAAAACGAATGAAGATGAAGCACTAACTCCACTAATTGTCATAACTGTTGAGGACCATGAGCCCGTAACATCAGAACCGCCATCAACATTATATTTAACGGTTGGAGTATAGCTGGAGCTTGAAGCCGTAATTACAACTCCAATAATAGAATAACCAGAGTCAGGTGTTAATGTTAATGCATTTCCGTCCCCAGAACTTGCATAATACATTCTCAATTCGGAACTATTAGTGTTATATGCTGGTGGATTATTACTGCTGCTCTGTGCTGTTGTAAAACTTACCCCATCAAATGAACCACTTGTAGATGTGCAGTTACCGCCAGAAGCAAAATTAATTGTCACGCTTGATTCTTCAGTTTCACTTCCACCACCTCCAGAGGTATTAACTGTAATAGCTTGGGTGGTTGATTTGCCACCATAACTAATGGTCACAGAAGTGTTTTGTGTTGTTAATCCTGTTGAAAGTGAAGGATTAAAACTAAACTCTGAAGTGTGGTTAGCATATGTATAAGTATCACTAGTGCTGTTTGAATAGTTTCTAGTAATAACTAGACCAGTTGGATTAAAACATTCATCAACAACATATGTTAATTTGGATGGGGCCGTTGAAACAGCGATTGATGTCAATGTTACCTCATTAACAGTAATAGCTTGGGTAGTTGATTTACCACCATAAGTGATTGTCACAGAGACATTACTAGTTGTTAAAGCTGTGGATGTTGAAGGGGAGAAACTAAATTCCGATGTGTGATTCGCATACGTATAAGTATCATATGTGCTATCAGAATATGTTCTTCTAATAACTAGACCAGTTGGATCAAATGTCTGTCCAGAATAATAAGATGTCTTTGTTGGAGCAGTCGAAACGCTGATGGAAGACAATGTCTTAGCAGCATTAACAGTAATGGCTTGTGAAGTTGATTTGCCACTATAAGTGATTGTCACAGAGGTATTACTTGTTGTTAAAGCTGTTGAAGTTGTTGGAGTGAATGCAAATTCAGAAGTGTGTCCTGCATAAGCGTATGTATCTGAAGTTGAATCAGAATATGTACGTGTAATAAATAACCCAGTTGGATCGAAATATTCACCTGCTGTATATGTTACCTTTGTTGGAGCAGTTGCAACACTGATTGATGAAAGTGTTTTAGTAGATGATGCTGGGACTTTATAAATAAAGAATGGTAAATAACTACCGACACTCGTATAGAAACGGTAATTTGTTCCGTTTTTACATAAATATCGACTATTACAAATTAAGTGACCGCTTGAATCCGTACTACATGTTGCAGCAGAACCATAAACAAATTTATTATCACGTCCCGGAGTAGCAATAAAGTTGTTCGCAGATTCGTCTTTTAATGTGAAACCAGAGCTGCTTGCTGAAGCAACATAATATTTTTTCCATTCAGTTTCTGTTTCAGAAACAGTAGCATCCTTATTATTGTTCCATCCGGTTACACCAACACCTGCTGCAGTTCTAAGAACAACATAATCTCCAACTGATAAATCGGAGTTACTATCAATAATTTCTGGTTCAGTCGCTGCGTTAACAGTTAAACCAGTAATAGTAATTGTTTTTCCGCCAAATGTTCCGGTAACCGATGTTGTCCCGGCGGTTAATGGGTCTGGTGTCCAGACAACGGAACTAGTCACGTTTGAAGTTGTTGAATCGCTATAAGTAGCAGTAATAGTTAATCCTGTTGAATCAAAAGATTCACCGGCAGTATAAGTTGTTTTAGTTGGAGAAGTTGACCCTTTGGAAAGGGAACTAACAACTTTAGTAACAGTAACGGTGCATGTTTTGGGATATTGTGTTCCATCAATTGTAACTATGGCTGTGATTGTTGCAGTACCTGCAGCAACACCGGTAATAGTGACATTTGCTCCACTTGCAGCAGTTGGACTACTGACTGTAGCAACATCTTCGTCATCTGAAACCCATGAAATTGTTCCAGAGTTACTTGAAACAGCAGAAATTGTTGTTGTTTCGCCTTCTGCAAGAGTAGCAGAAGTCTTGGAAATAGAAGTAATTCCAGTATCGTTTGCGTATTTTGTATAGCCAGTTGCATCTTTCCAAATAACATCAGCGTATTCTGGGTGATCAATAAATGGATTAACATTTCCTTGAGCGGCTTTAACTTTTGTATTAACAGAGCGTTCCCAATCACTTACTGGATCAAGCTTGCTCCATTCTGAAAGCAACTTAATTGCATAATCAGTCAAACCATGATTTGTTTCATCATACGTTCCTTTAAAACAGCTATCGCCTTCGGCATATGTCCATGTATAAGAATTGTCCCATCCAACAATGGCGTAGTAATAAATTCTTGCAAAGTCTCCTTTAACGGAATCATCAGGTTCGAAAACCGTTCCGCTATAGCCATAACCAGATTTCGATGAACCCCATTTGCTAAAACCGCCGTTTGATGTTCCAGTCACGCTTCCAACATTACCAAAAGGCAAGTTCCCTCTTTTGTTATTTACCCAACCATCTGTTGGAACAACAATGTAGGCATCTGCTCCTTGGTAAGTTGTTCCAGAATCCCACCATGATTGAGGAATGGAGTGTTCACGGTTATACTTATCGCCTTCTCCGGAATAGTTTCCAGCTTGGTCTGTTCCAGGTCTAAAATTGGAAATATTAGAGTAATAATCAAAAATATACCCGTCGGATTTTATATAAGCTGTTTTATATATTTCCCACAAATTCCCATAAGCACTGCCCCCTTTCAAACTTATGCGATTCGCTTGTGCGACACTTCTAACAGCACCAAAAAGGCCAGTTTTATCCTTCGCATTGTAATATGTTTCGCATGTTGAATAAATATCAGCTGCATCGGCGTTTGAAATATCTTTATTTGTGGCAGCAACTCCAGCGCCAACAGAAAAAGCCATCGCTAATGAGGCTAGTACAAGAGAGAGTTTTGTTTTCATAGTGAGAGACTCCGGGTAATCTTCTTTATCAATCACTAATAAACGACTTTAAGTAATTGAAATTACATTATAAAAAATAAGTTGTGCGTGCGTAAGAAATTTTTTAATTATTTTTTATCTACACAGTAGATATAATTCAAAAATTAGTTCCAACTAACACTTTTATGCAATATAATTGATTTCGAAAACCTTGGCTAATGGGGTTTCGGAGGTATTTTATGAAACAATGGTTTAAAGATCACCTCACACAAATCGTCACAATTACACTGATGATTGTCATCGGAACTTGTATGCATTTCGTGACGGATATTTTTGATAGTGAGATCGCGAAAAAGATTCTTGGAGTCATCTTCCCAGTTAATGAGACAAGCTGGGAACACATGAAGATGCTTTGGTATCCATTCTTGGTTGCCGGCATTATCTTAGCCTGTAAAAAGAAAGACTGGGGCTACTTCGGAGGCTTTGTCATTGGAGGAACGCTTTCCATTCCTTTAATGATTGGTATCTTCACCATTTATCAAAGTTTCACACTTCACAGCGTCCTGATTGTCGACATTATCACATTCATGATGGTGATGATTTTTTGTGCCTTACTAGCCTTTGATATTGCTAAACTTGAGATTGTTAAAAGAGCTAAATATTACTTAATCGCTCTTGCGGTTGTTGTTACAGCTGTCCTAATTTTACTCACCTATCTTCCAGGTACTGGTTATGTCTTCCTCGATGATAAAGGTTATGAAGGCGAACATAGTCATTAATTGACAAAGAGAAAACTAAAAATTCACCAGCAATTTACGGGTGAATTTTTATTTTGGAAAGGATTTATCTATTCTTTTTCGTATTCTTCGTCTTCGTCCTTTTTGCCTAAGACTTTGTTAATTGATCCGCAGATGGAGTGGTAAACAGGGATGGCTAAGAAGACAACCCACATTGGGTGCCATAATCCGCCTGGAGCAACCATACAAACAAAGAAGAAGACAAAGCAAGCAGTAAACGCCATATTGAATTTGTTCGCATTCTTATGTTGAATGCAGCGAACGATTGAGGCAATGATTTCCGGAACAAAGAAGACCACCCAAGCGTTCCACCACATATGAAGTAAACAGCCTAATAAGATATAAGTGATTAAGGCGACTCCTCCTAAAACTGAGGAGATAATGATGTTTACTTTTTCAAGCTTGGATAAGACTTTCTTTTTCTCAACCTTGTTACCATCTTTATCTTTTAGATAGATATGATGATCTTTAATATGAACTTCATTACCTTCGTCATCCACGATATGGATTCCTTCTTTCTTCTCTTCTTGTTGAGGTTTAACTTGTTCTTCGACAATCTTTTCGACTGAGTCATCAGTGTTGAGAAGTTCATCTAAAGAGACTCCATATAGTTTAGCTAAACAAATGAGGTTATCTGTATCTGGGCTTGCTTCGGCTCTTTCCCACTTAGAGACAGCTTGTCTACTTAATCCAAGCTTATCCGCAAGTTCTTCCTGCGAGTAGCCGTATTTCTTTCTTAATTTAATTAGTCGATCAGCGATTTCAATAGTCATTTTGTTTCGACCTCCTTGATTACGAGACTAATTTAACAAATTTAGTTTTGGTTGCTCTACCAACTGTAGTTAGAATTTCCGCAACTATTGGTTTCTTTTTAATATTATATCTTTAATTTGTATTTTATTATTCTTTATTATTATATTCAACTTTGTTAGAATATAAGTGCCCAAGATATGTATTCTAAGAACATTTTGGACTAATACGTTATGTGTTAGGACGTATTAATGTGGGAAAGCATTGCCCAGTATCGAATAAGTTTCTAAGATAAATTACGAACATTAGGACACAGTCTTAGAGCAAGAAGTCGATCACCGCTCCACACAAGTTTATCTTGAATTGAGGCCGTCACTTTGGCTGACGTAACACCACTAGTTCAGTACTAGAGAAAGTAGGTGAACTAAACGGTGTTTTCGTTATGGAGGTGACGGCTTTTCTCTTCTCCGTTCGAACCACCATAGTAATCGATGAACGAAAGGAGATAATTATGCAAGAAATCATCGAAAAAGATTTCCTCAACGATTTGGAGAAAATCAAAAGAACAATTCAAACGAATCGAAATAAGGCGTTATATGTTGTCAATAGCGCAATGATTATTACCTATTATCAAATTGGCTCAATCATTAACAAAAGAAAAAAATGGGGCAACAAATACATTCAAAGATTAGCTGATGATCTTCGAGAATATGGCCGCGGTTATTCGCGTGAGCAACTTAAACGAATGGCAAGATTTTCTTCATTATTCAATGAAGAAGAAATTGGGGCACAGGTTGTGACCCAAATTCCTTGGGGAACAATCGTGTTAATTATGATGAAAGCTGCTAACAAAGATGAAATGCTTTGGTATTTTGGTCAAACAGTTAAAAATACTTGGTCCAGAGCAAACGTTTTAAAACAATTTCAAAATCAAGCTTATCAAAGACACCAAATTGAGCCTATGACAAATGAACCGGAACTTTTAAATGAAGTCGTAAAAGACACTTTGTCGTTTGATTTCATTAGCAAAAGCGATGTACAAACGGAACAAGATTTAAAGAACAAACTTATTGATAACATCATTTTGTTTCTTCAGGAGTTAGGTCAAGGATTCGCTCTGGTTGGCAAAGAATATCGTTTGGCTGCCCCAAATGGTCGAAACTATTATCTTGATTTGTTAATGTATCACACAAAAATCCATGCTTATGTTGTTGTTGAAGTTAAATTGGATATTGTTGAACCGAAAGATTTTGGACAACTCAACTTTTATATCAATGCTGTCAATGAACTAGAAAAGACAACAGACGATAACGACACTGTTGGAATATTACTATGTAAAAATGTAAATAATTTTGAGGTTCAAACTACATTGAAAGGAATGAATAATCCAATTGGTGTTTCCAAATATAGATTATTTGAAGAACTTCCAAGTTATCTTGAAAAACGACTCAAAGAAATCGAATAAATAATTAAAACGGATCTCTTCCTTGGTATAATAAATTTAAGGAGACATTAATATGTCATACACCAAAGAAGAGATCCACTCCATTGTGGAAAGACAACGCGAGTTTTTCTTATCCAATCAAACACTTGATATTAAGTGGAGAAAAGAACAACTCATTAAATTAAAAGAAGCCATCATTAAAAATAGAGAAAAGCTCGAGAAAGCTTTGTATATCGACTTAGGTCGAAGCGATGTTGAAGCTTTCTTTTGCGACATTGGTGATGTCGTGATGGAGATTAATGAATGTATCCATGGATTAAATAGATGGGCGAAACCAGAACGACATTTCTCTGGATTAGCCTGTTTTCCATCATTAACCACAAAAGTCTATAAGATGCCTTATGGTGTTTCTTTAATTATTTCTCCATTTAACTTTCCAATTCTTCTTTCAATGGGTGTTTTAGCAGCATCAATTGCTGGAGGAAACACCGCATTAATTAAAACAAGTTCCAAATCAAAAGCGTGTACAGAAGCTTTAAAAGAAATAATCTCAAAAACATTCCCTGACAATTATATTGTCGTGATTGATGGAGGACATGATGTCGCTGATTTCTGTTTAGAAGAAAGAGTCGATAAAATCTTCTACACTGGTTCACCTAATGTTGGTAAACACGTTATGGAGATGGCATCAAAGAATCTAGTACCAGTCACTCTTGAATTAGGTGGGGAAACCGGAAACTGGTGCGTGATTAGAAAAGACGCGAACATCAAAGATGCCGCGCGAAAGATTGCTTTCTTTAAGATTTGTAATTCTGGACAAATTTGTATCAATATTAACCAAGTTGCTGTGGCAAGTGAGATCGCTGATGAATTCGTCGAAGAATTAAAGAAAGCAATCATTAAACAAATTGGTGAAAAACCATACTTAAATGAAGAATACCCGAAACTAATTTCTCAAAGAGCATACGAAAAGATTAGAGATGAAGCAGAAGAATATAAAGATCGAATTGTCTTTGGTGGAGAAGGCGATATTAACACCTGTAAGTATTCCACCACTCTCATTTATCCAGTTGATATTCATGAGCCAGTTGTTCAACACGAGATCTTTGGACCACTACTTCCAATCGTTAAATACGATGATGATAAAGTTGATGAACTTCTAGATGTGATTCAAAGAAGAGAACATGGTTTAGCTTTCTATATCTTTACCAAAAATAAGAAGTGGGCGAAGAAGGTGATGTCTACCCAACAATACGGAGGAGGCTGTATTAATGAAGTTTGTCTCCACCTCATGGTCAAAGGTGTTCCATTTAATGGAACTGGACACTCAGGAATGGGCGCTTATCATGGGGAATGGGGATTTAGAGAATTTACTCATCCATCCACTGTTTTATTTGGAAAAACGCATTTTAATCTCTCACTAAGAGAGCATCCATATACACCAAAGAAAAAGAAGATGTTTGCCAAATTCTTAAAATAGGAGATAAGCAATGATTCCATTAATCTTAGTAATCCTCTTTATTACACTAGGGATGTTCTTCCTTGGATATTTCTTAATCGAGAAATTAAAAGGATATTGTTTGAAAGAGACTTTGATTAAATCAGTTGCTTCACTCTTTTTTATTGCTGTCGCAACTGTTTCATTAGCAACAAAATCATCCACAAATCTCCCATTACTTGTTTTATTTGGCTTGATTTGTGGATTAGCAGGTGATGTCTTACTTGAACTTAAATACGTGAAACGTGATTATGAAAGACATTTTACTTATGGTGGATTTATCGCGTTCATGGTTGGTCATGTTTTCTATATGAGCGGACTCGTGATGGAGTTTTACCATGGAGAAAGTATTCTCTACATTATTCTTCCTATCATAATTGGAATCTTAATGAGTGTTGGTAACCTAATTTTAGAAAAACCAATGAAATTTAACTTCGGCGAATATCGACTTGTCGTCTTTATTTATGGTTGTTTCTTGTTCTCATTTGCCGCTTTAGTTGTTTCATTAAACATCCTTAATGGATTTAGCTCCACCACATTATTTGTTCTTTTAGGAGCAGCAGTCTTCTTTGTTATTTCTGATCTGATTCTATCTGGAACATATTTTGCGGTTGGAAAAGATCGACCAATCGATTTGATTTTAAATGCTGTGACTTATTATGTAGCCCAGTATTTAATCGCGTTCTCACTATTCTTCTTATAAGATTTGAGTAAACGAAAAGAACCAGGAATTGCTGGTTCTTTTTCATAAATTGCTGTAGATTTTACTTATTTTGAGTAAGCTTCTTTCTTCGAATTTCTCGTAGGTAATATAGACCAATTGCGGATCCATAAGTTATTACTAGCATCACGATAATCATCACGCATGTTATGAAAATTCCTTTTGATGCGAAATAGTAGAAATCATATTTTGGATCAACTTGTCCGTTATTGAGATGGGTGTAGACATTAGTGATATAGAAGATGGAATATAAACCCATTGGAACTAATGATAAGAAGGAAACTTTCCAACTCATTTTCTCTTTTGCTTCAAAGAAGATCAATGAAACGATTCCAATCACTGGAGAGATTAGGTGGAAGAATAGGTTGTTATTTAAGAATAACTTCCAGAAATTTAAGCCGAGTAATGGGCTTAGATATAAAATGACAGTCATGAGTGTTAATGTTGTTGTGCATGTAGCAACATATTTCACCACATAAACCCAATGTGGGATATCTTTTCTTTTATTTAAAAGAATAAGTACCTCAAAGATAACTAGAATTAATGCAGAGATAGCTAAAAAGATGTTGCTATCAACAGTAAAGAACCATAAAAAGTTATGTGTTTCTGGTGTGAGATTTCCATCAATTCCCATCCACTGCCAACTTAATAAGGAAGTAATCGTTCCAAAAACAAAAATTACTACAAGTGAGCTATTTAGAATTAAAGAGACTTTTAAGTGTTTGTTCATAATTTGATTTTATCACAAAACAAAAGAAAAACAGTTCCGAATAATCAAAAAAGATCCGTTTCTATGACACTGATGTCATAATCTATGGATCTTTTTTTATTTACAACTAGACGCTTCTCCTAAAAAGCTGGGTTGCCCACGAAGACTAGTTGCTATCAACGGATTGCGCTACACTTGGCTAGGATACCGTTAGAATCATTAGAAATGTATTAGTAAATAATACAAATTGGGCGGGGGTGGCAGGAATCGAACCCACATTAGCGGTTTTGGAGACCGTTGTACTACCATTGTACGACACCCCCGGTGCGATAGTAATTATAGATATTTAATCTATTTTTCTCAATAAATATTTATCAAATTAGAATTGTCCTTTTTTGACAAAGATATTTTCTAGTTCACTACTTTGGTTATTTAACTTAAATAGAGTTGCACCATTTAAATAAACTTGTTCATTATCGATTGTTCCGCCAAATTCACCAGTTTTTAAAGAAGAAGTTAACCACACTCCATTATATTTGATGGAGAAACAGTTTCCGTGTTGGTGTCCAGCGACAATGTTATCAATATTGATTGACTGAGCAAAGTCAAAGAAGCCGTTTTGTTCTGAACCACCTAAATAATAGTAGTGATACATCTCGCCTCTTTTTTCTACTCCAGGAACTCCACTTTGATAAGCGTAGTAAGCATTAATGTATTCTGGGAGAGGTTTATGCATAAAAGCAAAGCTTTTTGGAAGGCTTCCTTCCACTTCTTTTACTCCATTAGCAATCCATTTAAAATAAGAGATTTGTTGATCGTTAATCTTCTCATTTACCCCAGAATCAACCATGTAAAGAAGAGAATAGGTTTTATTGTCTTCCATTACACGGACAGCATAGTTTCCTAAAGAGTCAATGTTTGTTGGTCCTCTTTTGAAAAGTGAGTATTTACCATTTTCATAAAGGTCACAGCAATAATTTGGAGTTGCAACCGCAACATGTCCTTTGTTACCAAAATCATGGTTTCCAAAAACAGGGGCGTATGGAATTTTATAATCATCTAACCAGGAAATAATGTTCATTAGCGAATAACGATTTTCATTAGACCAGGTTTGATCACCAGTTAAAGTGATTAAATGAGGTTTAGTTTGTTCAACAAGATAAGTCATTTCTTTGTGAACTTTATCGCGGTTAAACATGTTTTCTATATCGCAGATTTGAATATCAGCAAAATTAAGAATACGGAACTCTTCACCGCTTTTCTTCTCAACAGTTGGTAGAGAATTAATGTCAAATACATCAGTTTCCTTCCAATCATAATGAACATCTTTTCCTTTGTAGTGATGTAGATAAGAAAAGTAGATAAAACCAAAAACTCCAAGTGAGAGTGCACCAACACTAGTGAGAGAAATAATGAGTTTTAACCGAGTTTTTTTGTTCATTATTTTATTGGGATTTTGATGATGATTTATAAAAAATTAACCAGCAATTCCCGGTTAATTTAATATTTTTTGTTTTTATTGTCCACGAGCAATTTTACTCACAAGAGACATATCAACTTGGCCATCAAAATTGGCCTTGAAATACTTCATAACAGAAGGCATTGATTTATCTTCAAGTTTAGCGATGACAGCACGAATTTCATCTTCGCTCATCATCTTCGGAAGATACTTTTCAATAACAGCCTTTTGCTGATCGATAGCTTTTGCTTCTTCTAAACGACCAGTCTTGATGTTTCCTTCTTTTTCTTCGTCAAGTTCTTTGATGACTTTGGAAATGATTTTGATTAGATCAGCATCAGTTGCTTCTTTTCCTTGTGATTTAAGTTCAATCGCGTTCAAACGGTAACGATTGATAACGACACTTAAAACAGCACGAGTGACTTGGTCACGGGCTTTTAAAGCGGCGATATTAGCTTGTTCGAGTTCATTAATTAACATAGTTAATCAATCTCCTTTCTAAAGATATCATGTCCGATTCGATAGAACATGTAGTAAATTGGGATAATTTCAAGACGTCCGGCAAACATGCCTAAGGTCATTGTCCAAAGCATGGCGTTATTAGCTTGCGTAGTTAAACCACAAGACATCCCTGTGGATGATAAGGCGTTAGCAAATTCGAAGGCACATTCTCCAAAGGAGAAGTGTCCACCACCAAAGACCATGACAAGGAATGTTCCGGTAAATAAGGTCACTATATAAAGCAAGATATAGCCATAAGCTTCACTAATCTCGCCTTGTTCAGCAATACGAGATTGCCCACAACGATAAACGCGTTTCGGATAAAACATGTTCTTTGATGCGCTTCTTTCACGTAAATTCCAATGGAAAGCTTTAAATGCTAAAGCAACACGATATTGTTTTGCACCACCAGCTGTGGAACCCATTCCACCACCGATAATACACATCATGATAACTAAGAATGTTGTACCAACTGTTGAAGTTACGCCAAAAGCGTAAGTTGCGGGAACATTTGTAAATCCGGATGTTGTAATCGAGGAAATATAAGTAAAGACACCATAACTAAGTGACTCACCGAAACTAAATCCACTTGGACCAACAAGGAATGAAACGACAAATAGAGGAATCATGATGCAAGATAAAACACCAAAGAAACGGATTTCAAGATCCTTAAAAACTCGTTTGAATTTACCAGTAATCAGGAATAGGTGAATGAGGAAGTTTGTTCCACCTAAAAGCATTAAGACACAACAAATGATTTGGTTAGCAGTTGCATTTCCGCCTGCAGCCATTAATCCACCTGGAAGAGAGGAGAATCCACCTGTTGCAATCGCGGCAATCGAATGGTTAATCGCATCAAAGGCGCTCATTCCAGAGAGAATGAAAGCAACTGTTCCTAAGAAAATGTAAAGAATATAGATGCCTAAAATCAGTCGAGCAGACTTTGTCAGGTTTGGCATTAACTTATCGTTATGACCTTCGGCGATGTATAAGCGTAATCCATAACGATCACTTAACGCGGATGTAATAATTAAGACTAAACCAACTCCACCAAAGAAGAGGAGTAAGCTTCGATAGAAGATGAAGACGTGAGAATCCCACATGGTGAAACGAGTTAAACCAATTGTGGCAAAGCCACTAGTTGTTTCAAACACTGCTTCAGTGAAGGTCATTTTACCACTCAAAACAAATGGTAAAGAGCAGATTAAAATTGCTAAAATCCATAGCGAAACCAGGATGACTTCGTCTTGGTGTTTTCCTAATCTAGCACGATCTCTTTTAAAGAGCAGTACAAAGTATAGGAGTAATCCAACGAGTAAGCTTGCTCCACCAGGAACAACAAAGTTCCACCATACACTGCTTTCATTTGGATAGAAAATCAACATTACCAAAGGTAAGAAGGTAATGATCGAAATGAAAACTAGGAAGATTCCTAAGTAACCAAAAACTAATCGATATCCACTAGCAAGTTTTTTCATTTTTATTCAGCGGTTTGTACGAATTTAATAATGGCATCCTTTTCTTCAGGGGTTGTCACGATAACAAGTTTATCCTTTGGAAGGATGACTGTTTGACCATTAGGAATAATGGCGTGAGGTTTACGGTAAATACAGGAAATTGTTCCGGTTTTTGGGAAATCAATATCCATGATTTTTCGTCGAGCAATGTAGTAAGTGTCTTTCACAACAATTTCAACCATGACGATGGAGTTTTCTTCGATTGATACTTGTTTGATGAAGTCTTCTAATGAAGATTCAGCAATTAAAGAGTCAGCAAGAAGAGCAGTTGATGAAATAACTGAATCAATGCCAAGGTCTCTAAAGAGAGTCACGTTTTTTGGGTTGGAGACTGTACAAATTGTTTTTTTAGCTCCAAAAGCTTTCTTAGCCAATAAGCAAGCAACAAAGTTATCAGCATCTTTATAGCCTAAAGCCATAAAGATATCGCAGTCTCTAATTTTAGCTTGTTCAAGGACTTCCTTTTTGTGAGGATGTCCATAAAGAACTGGAATATTGTTCTTATCAGAGAGGTATTTAACACTATCTTTATTATCATTAATGAGAATAATATCGTGTTTCTTATGATTCTTATAGATACCGATGACATAGTCAGCAGCATGGTTTCCGTTAGCAATAACGATCTTCATAATTATTTACCTCCTCTCATTAAGTTAAATTTATCGAAGGAAAGTTCGAGTGGGAAAATAACTTTCACACCTAATCCTTTTAAAAGGATTTCATTATCTGGGTCAGAGAGACGAACATAGACGTTTGGAACGTTATAAAGTTTCTTCGCGATTGTGGCGACTAAAACGTTAATCGAGTCATCACCAGTGACGACAACAACTTCCTTACAGGATTTAATATAAGCTTGTTCAAGAACTTCTAGGTCGGTACATTCTCCGACAATTGTGTAACCAGAAAAGTCTTCGCTAAGTCTTTCGAATGATTTTTCTGATTCATCAACAATTAAGATATTTTTACCTTCTTTAGAAAACTTATTCGCGATTGTTGCGCCAAGTTGGCCACAACCAATGACGAGAGTTTTATTCTTTAAACTAATACCAGTTGATTTTTTCATAAATGAATCTCCTTTGTTAAGGGATGCATAAGGTCATTATATTATACAAGTAAAAGAAAAAGACAAGTCTTTATTCGTTTTTACTTGTCTTTATTCAATGTCTTTTTTGGAGTGATTTTGATAGTAACAGAAACGGATTTTGTATCCGTTATCTTCAAGTGGTTCACTTTCGGATAAACATTCAAATGATTCGATTTCATCGATGTTATCAAAGAAGACCTCGGCTCCACCATCGGCGTCGACCTTCGTGAGGTAAACTCCATCGACATACGGAAGAGTTTGGTGATAGATCGAAGCGCCACCGATGACAAAGACGTCTTCTTTCTCTCCGTGCTTCTTTAAAAGGCGGAGAAATTCGTTGAAGTCATGGACATTTACACAACCTTCATAGTTATGGTTAGAGTCCTTAGACAGAACAATATTTGTTCTCTTTGGGAGAGGTTTTTGACCTGGGAAAGATAGTAGCGTATTTTCTCCCATTGCGACAACATGGCCTCGGGTTTTTTCCCGGAAGTAGGACATATCTTTTGGTAGATGAAAAAGAAGATCGTTTTTCTTTCCGATCCCAAACTTTTTATCAACACAAAGAATGGAGTAAATCATAGATTTAATTAGATGGCGACTGGAATCTTTTTATCAAGAGGTTCGTATTCATAATCCACGAGTTTAAAACTATCAACTGTGAAATCATAGAAGTTCTTAATTGTTGGATCCATGATTAGTTTTGGAGCTTTATGTTGTGGTTTAGCAATGACTTCTTTGACGATATCAACATGACGGTCATAGATGTGAGCATCAGCAATAACATGAACTAATGTTCCTGGTTTTAAACCAGAAACTTGTGCAAACATCATTAATAATAAGGAATATTGAAGAACATTCCAGTTGTTCGCGGTAAGCATGTCATTACTTCTTTGGTTAAGAATGCCGTTTAAGGTGTCACCGGTGACATTAAATGTCATCGAGTAAGCACATGGATAAAGGTTCATCTCATGGAGATCTTCAAAGTTATAGATGTTGGTCATAATTCTTCGAGATTGTGGGTTATGTTTTAAATCATAAAGAACACGGTCGACTTGGTCGAATTCACCTTCTGGATATTTGCTCTTTTTGGCGAGTTGATAACCATAGGCTTTGCCGATTGAACCAGTTTCATCGGCCCAACTATCCCAAATATGACTTTTTAAGTCATGAATGTTGTTAGATTTCTTTTGCCAAATCCAGAGAAGTTCATCTAAGCAGGATTTAAAAGCAGTCTTACGAATAGTGAGAATTGGTAATTCTTCTTGTAAGTTATAGCGATTAACAATGCAGAACTTTTTTATGGTGTGGGCTGGAGTTCCATCTTCCCAATGTGGGCGAACTGGAAGGTCTGTATCCCAGAATCCGTTTTCTAAAATATCCTTCATGTTTTCGACAAAAATTTGATCAGCACGAGACATAGTTTTTTACCTCGCAAGTATTTTAACAAAATGGATGATTAATTTTAAGAGAAATTCGAACAAATAAAAAAATTCTTTCTTTTTTTAAAAAGAGTAAATAAAATAATGCCGATTATGAACTACATTTTTATCTCTCCGAACTTTCCAAAAACTTATCGTCACTTTGTTTCTGAATTAAGAAACGCTGGTGTGAATGTTTTTGGTATTGGTGATGAACCATTTGCAAGTCTTTCGGATGATCTCAAAAGTTCATTAACCGAATATTGTTTTGTTAGCGATTTAAATCGTGTTGATTGGATGATTAACACAATTAACTATCTTCAAACAAAATATGGACCAATTGATTTTATTGAATCAAACAACGAATACTGGCTCCACAACGATGCTACATATCGTGAATGGTTTAACATTCCAAACGGTTTAAGACCAGCTGATTTAGAAGTTCGACAAGCGAAATCAACAATGAAGAAATTCTTCAAGAAAGCTGGAGTTAAAACCGCACGTTATATTCTTGTTTCTTCTTTGAAGAAATCATTAGTATTTGTCAAAGAAGTCGGCTACCCAGTTTTTGCTAAACCTGATTCAGGCGTTGGTGCATCTCACACATATAAAATCTCTAATGAAGAAGAATTAAAGAAATTCCATGAAGAAAAACCAAACGAGGTTTACATCATGGAAGAATTCTTAGATGGCTACATCTCTTCTTTTGATGGAATCGCTGATGCTAAATCTAAAGTTGTTCTTTGTTTTAACGAAACATTCCCAACTCCAATTGCGGAAGTTGTTACACAAAACAAAGATGTTTACTACTATGCTAAAACAAAAATGGATCCAGCATTCTATGAAATGGGAGCAAAAGTTGTTAAAGCGTTCAAACTTCAACAAAGATGTTTCCATATTGAATTCTTTGTCCTTAGAAAAGACAAACCAGGTTTAGGCAAGAAAGGTGACATTATTGGATTAGAAGCCAATTTACGTTCACCAGGTGGAAATACAACTGACTTGCTAAACCTCACCACTAACATTTCATATTACAAAACCTATGCCGATGTGATTGTCGGCAATAAAGTCTGTCCTGTTTTCGAAAGCAACCGAATCGCAGTGAGTGTGAACAGAAAGAAGGAAATTATTTACCAACACTCCAACTACGAGATCGAACAATTATTCGGTGAACATATCGTGGAACATGATTCCTATCCAGAAGCATTTAGAGCAGCGATGGGTGATGAATATTACTTTGCTGTTTTTACCTCTGATAAAGACGTCAAAGCGTTTGTAAAATTTGTTCACGATCGAAAATAAAATATCTCAGATTTGCAAAAAAAGAACCGACAATTCTCGGTTCTTTTTCATTTTTCGAATGCTTTTAAGATTATTGGTTTTCTTGGTTTTCGTTTGGCTCTTCAACTTGTTCTTGAGTTGGTTCTTCTGACTGTTCTTCAACCTTCACAACTTTGCTAACTTCAACGAAATAATAAAGAAGTCCACCAGCAACAGTAACTGGAATAACAACGAAATAGTTAATTGAGGAAACAAATGATGTCCATGGATATTGACTCTTTCCATAGATGACACACCATAAAATGAGTGCAACAAATCCAAGAATGATTGCTCCACATAAAACTAATAAATCAACTACCTTGAAATCTTTCCCTTTTAAAGCAAATCCTAAAACGATTAAGACAACGACTGCTAATAAGCATAATCCAAATAAAACAGAGAACACGGCTGCGCAATCATATAAAGCGGTACCATATCCAACTGCAGAAGCGTAGCCTAATTGACCTTCAGCAGAAGAAATGAGCCAGTATCCAGATAAGATAACGAAGATAATTTTCGCAATATCATCTTTCTTAAGAATTAATAATGTTGGAACAGCAGCTGTTGC
>DGSJ01000009.1 GCA_002393905.1 Caryophanales bacterium UBA4365 | reverse complement strand
CGATAAAACAATATCATTATTTATCAAAAAAACAAATAATTTTTTTACATATTTTTTTAACCACCCTTTTATTAAAAGAATTGATATTTTTTGGATTGACTTTATAATGTAGGCAATGAAAAAGGTTTCGAAGCTATTTTTAATCCCTTTAATGTGTTTAACTTTTGGCTCTTTAACCGCCTGCGGAAAAGGGGATAATAAGGTCAAATTAACCTTTGGCGAAGTTACACATCAAAAGTATCACGAAATTTCTTATGCTCGATTAACCCAGATGATTGAATACAAAGAATCATTCCTTTTAGTCTGTGATCCAAAGGGTTGTTCCTGCTTTTCATATTTTATGAAAGCAAGTGAAGACTACATTAAAGATAATCATTTAATTCTTTACTATATGAAAGTCAGTGATTTTGAAGGAAAGAATGACTACGGAATTAAATTAGTTAACGGAAGTACATCCTTTTCCATTTTTAATAAAGGAAAGATTCAACAATCCATTTCTTCGAATTCTTCGACCGAAGTCATGGAAAAGAAAGAAAAGTTTGTTGAATACATTGATCAATACGTCTCTAAACCAAACATGTATTACGTTGTTGAGGCTGACTTAGAAAAAATGTATAAAAACGCGAATAAAGCTTTGATTTACTTCGGCAGAAATGGTTGTGGAGATTGTTCTTATATTAATTCTCATTTCTTATATGAATATATGGAAAAGAGAGAAGAGATTCTCTATGTTCTTGATGGTGATGACAGCATCAGAAAATACGATGATGAAGGACATCTCATCAACAAACAAGAATGGGTGAACTTCAAGATTAAATTCGGAATTGCTGCAGATAATAACCCAAAATATGGTTATAACACCACAATTAATAACATCACAATTGATCAAGGTGTTGTTCCAACATTCCTTCTTGTGAGTGGAAATGAAACTGAAACAACTTATCATTCTGGCGCAGTCGCCTTTAACGACTATGTTCAAAAAGTTGGAAACGAATATAAAATAACTTCTACATATTATTCCAATGCGCGCTTAAATGATTTAACTTATCTCAATGGATTAGGCTCATTAGAAGGAACCACAGTAAACAAAGATGATGTCTACTTCTTGGATGAAGAAG
Source organism: Caryophanales bacterium UBA4365 (assembly GCA_002393905.1). Lineage (GTDB taxonomy): Bacteria > Bacillota_I > Bacilli_A > RFN20 > CAG-826 > Fiminaster. Next base: position 2,075 of record DGSJ01000009.1, on the reverse strand, counting down.
AAACAGTTGGAATTTGGAATAATTCTGCTAGTGCTTCAGTTCACTTCCCTCGTGTTGAAAAATTCTTAGACACTTATCTTCCAGTTGCAACTTATCGATTCTAAAAGAAAAAAGGCCTTAAGGCCTTTTAATTTTGTTAAATAGGATTACTCACCGAGTAGTTCTTTTCTTTTTTGTTCAAGCTCTTCCTTTGTAATGTAACCTTGTTTATAAAGGTTTTCATATTGCTGATAAAGTTTGTTCTCGCGGGTTGATTCTTCTTTAAATGAATCCACCGGTTTAGCATCCACCACTTGAGATGTTTGAGCTTCCTTAATGGCTTTTTCTTGTTCTTGGGTGAATAAAATAAATTTAATCTTCGACATAAAGAAGACGCTTCTTAAGATAAGGAAGGTAAAGCCAAGCGACATACAAATACCAGCACCATAGCCATAAACAAACCAGGCATCAGAGCTTTTTGTTCCAATAATAATGGATGTGATAATTAATCCGATGGCTAATCCAAATAAACACATCGAAATGATGAAGAAAACTAGAGCACCGGTCTTGGCTTTCTTAATTTCTTTTTCTATTTCTTCTTGATCAAAAATCATTGTTTTTTACCTAATCTATCCGTGATTCGCTGGGCATTTTCATAAATGGAGCTAATTGGTTCATCAACATAAAACTTATGGTCATAGTAGAGAACCTTTCCATTAATCATGGTCATTTTAACAATATCTTTACTTCCAGCATAGACAATGTTTTTTGGAATGTTATGGATTGGCTGCATGGCTGGATTTTGTAAATCAATCATGATGATGTCGGCGTATTTACCAACGTCAAGAACATCACAGTCTTTTAAACCCATCGCATGAGCTGATCCAACTGTCGCCATTTTTAAGACATCAAATCCATCCATGGCTGCAGCATCTTTTCGACTAACCTTCTGTAAAACAGAAGCAAGATACATTTCTTTGAACATATCTAAACTGTTATTAGAAGCAGCGCCATCAGTACCGATAGCTAACTTCACACCAGCATTTTGATATTTAACAAGTGGAGCGATACCACTAGCTAATTTAACGTTGGAACCTGGGTTAGTTACAACATAAATTCCAAGTTTCTTACAGAGTTCAATTTCTTCATCGGTGAAGTAGTTACAATGGAATGCACCACCACCATTAGCGAAAAATCCTTGGGAAACTAAATAAGATAATGGGGTTTTGCCGTATCTATCGACACAGCCTTGAACTTCAGATTCGGTTTCTCCAACGTGGGTAAATGTTGGAGCATTTAATTCTTTAGCTAAATCAGCAACAGCTTTAATTCGTTCTGGTTTAGTTGTGTATTCAGCGTGAATACCAAGTTGATAAGAGATTAATGAACCTTCTTTATTTAGTTCAAGATATCTTTCTCTTAAAAGAGAAATCGGTTCAGAATCAGATGTAGCTAAAATTACTGTTCGAAATCCCATTTCTTCACTAGCACGAATAATTTCAGGAGGATTGAAATACATATCAAACGCCGCAGTAATTCCAGAAGTTAAATATTCTAAAATACCGAGTTTGGTTAAATGATAAATATCGTTTGATTGGAACTGCGCTTCCATTGGAAAGATGGTCTCATAGAGCCAATCATGTAATGGAAGATCATCTGCTGCACTTCGTGCAAAAACCATGGCGGTATGTGCATGAGCATCTTTAAAGCCCGGCATTAAAAGATTCTTTTCACAATCAATTACTCGGTCTGGAGTTTGACCTTCGTAGTGATCGCCAATAAAAGAAATTTTGTTATCAGTAACAGCGATATCGCCTTCAATAATCTCGTCATTCTTAAATGAGAGAATACGGGCATTCTTAAGTAATGTAATCATTATTTCTTTAAATCATTCTCTTCGTCATCTTTGTCACGTTGCATGACAAGCATTTCGCGTGGAGCACCACAAAGTGGGCAGGTTCCAGCAGGTGTTGGAGTGACTAATTGTCCACACACTTTACAAAGGTATTTTTGTCCTTTCATTTTGCTTTCCTCCTATTTAAGTTGTTTTAAATCCACTTTTCCGACTTCGGTATGAGGTAGGGATTTAATGAAAA
>DGSJ01000016.1:1860-4520 GCA_002393905.1 Caryophanales bacterium UBA4365 | reverse complement strand
CTGACAATATGTTACCAAATCAAATGCCACAAAAGTGCCACATAAAACCTCTGCTTTTGATGAATGTTTTATCGTTGTAAAATATATATGGTATTATCTTATTAGCATGTCCTTTTACGAATGGTTTTTCCTAGAAAAAGATAGACCGCCTGCTGGATTGTTTTCTTGCTCTCATCTTCTAAGCGTCACCATCATTTTGGGCTTTTTCTTGGGAAAGAAGTATAAAGATAATTTAAAAGCACAAAGACTTGTTTTGATTTTAACATCTGTTCTTTTGATTTCTTTGGCAGTGATGAAGATCAGTTTCCTTTTGGCTACCACAGATGATATGGAAAACACTTTATTAGAGAATATGCCCTTATTCTTCTGCGACATGATGATTATTGTTGTTCCATCAACTTCTATTTCTAAAGGAAGAATACGAGATATTTGTTTTGATTAATAAAAACTAACATAAGCACTAGAAAGTCAAGCCGCAAAAAATACAAATGGAATAAAAAAGAAGCACTAACTCTTATATAAATACAAAATACTGCGTGTTTCAATGATTCATAACTTTTTTGATCGTGTCGCCTTTACCAACACACTAAAAGCCGCAAATGTGCGGCTTTATTTGTTATTCGATTAAGATGGCTTGAAAATTATTTTTTCTTCTTATATTTTTTGCCGTGTTCGAGGATCCCCTTTTCATCCCACCAACAACCGCAATCTCGGCATTCCCATCTATTACCATAGGAATGGATATCCCAGTATTCGCCACATTCAGGGCAAGTGCGAGTAAGACTGCTGCAAACTCCACCACCAGCGATAGCAGCTAATTGTTCATCGTTTAATTCGAAGCCTTCTTCTTTGGCAACTTTTAAGATTTCTTCATTGGTTTTGCACGCCTTAACTTTAGCGAGTTGTTCTTCAGTTAATCCTTTTAATAATTCTTCTTTCATATTTGCTTTTCTCCTTTAGCAAATTCATTTTAACATATGATTTGCCACAAAAGTGCCACATTCCAAGAATTTATTTACATGACAAAAATTAATCATTCATTAAATAATGAGCGAATTTCTAACCATTATTTGATAATATAACATAGGGGCTGTTGAAAAAACTACATAACTAATGTGGGTTGGACAACAACCCCTTTTTCATTTTATCACTATCCTAGTTTTACCATTTAGTTAAAATTGACAATTTAGTAATTCTTTTACAAGTTTTAATTATAATAATCTGCTCTTTGTTTCCTCTTATTTAATGACATCATCAAAATTCGCGAGCGCTTTGAAAAAGGATGATGCAGATTCCATATCCATATAATTAGAGGCGTCCTTTTCTTTTTCTACCACTTTTCTAACAGCGACTTCGGGGTGAAATTGGACCCCAAGACAGAAAGAAAGATCTTTTCTTTCTACTCCTTCGACAATCCTCACTCCATCCGTAACGGTTTCAGCAGTCACAGTTAATTTTGTGTTATCCACAGATAAAACTCCTTGATGGTGCCAAGAAGGAACCTTCTTAAGAGTATCTGTATTGGTAATTTGATAAAGCAAAGAAGAACGGTCAATAATGTCAACATCGTGAGAAGCGAAAACTTTTTTCTCACTATCACGATGAATATTCCCCTCTTCTTTCCCTAAAGAATCAAAATAAGTGGGGATATCATTGATCATCGTCGCACCCGACACAACAGAAAGCATCTGCATGCCACGACATATCGCAAACATAGGGATATCTTTCTCTAAACAATAAGACATCAAAAGATAATCAGATACATCTCTCTCCGCTGAATAATCTGTGTCACCCTCTATTCCGTGCCATTCCCCTTCATTTTTCCATAGGGTTGGGCAAATATCTGATCCACCGGGGAAGATGACACAATCCACACCTTTAACGATTTCTTCTACATTTGAACATTTCCAAATATTGGTTTTCACTTTTTTGGCTAATTCCGAATATAGAATTCCATGTTCATCCACCGCATCAATTAATGCATTATCTTTGTAAGATAAATCAGTGGATTTCACCATGTCTAAAACAATAGGGTTACAACCAATTGTCTCAACTGTTTTCAGAGTAGAGGTAAAGCTATAACTATCCTGTTTGTTACTCCAAGCGATATAAATATTCTTCTTAAGAACAGAAGGATTACAAGAGGTCGTAAATGAAGTCATCATAGATGCGATAAGCAATAAACATTTTTTCTTCGTTTTCATAATATATGTGTAGTTTATCATAGAACCTACAGCGAAACAAAACAGTAGTTTTAATTTAGGTAGAAAAAAACGAGAACCAAAGCTATGTGATTCTCGTTTATCTTCATTTAACAATTAGTCAACAAGATTCTTGATGTCTTCCCAAAGATTATCGTTAAATTCGTGTCCGCAGTTATTGCAATAATATTCTTTTGGACCAACACAATCTTCCACGATAATGTTACTACCACACTTTGGACATCTAACGGTATAAGTCATACATCCGCCACCGCTGACTGCAGCCAATTGTTCTTCGCTAAGTTCAACGCCTTCTTTTTTTGCTAACGCTAATAATTCTTCGTGCGTTTTACAGGCTTTAATTTTAGCGATTTGTTCTTCGGTTAAACCTTTTAATAAATCTCTTTTCATATGGAAAGTCTCCTTTGCTACTTATATCTTATCATTTGGGTTGCCACA
>DGSJ01000016.1:0-1665 GCA_002393905.1 Caryophanales bacterium UBA4365 | reverse complement strand
TTTGCAGATGCAATCCCAGTAATTACCCATATCCACGCCCCAAACTTCCTTTGATCCACATTTTGGGCAAGTAAAGGTTGGGGTGCTAACTAACAAACATCCGCCGCTAATAGCAGCAAGTTGCTCATCGGTCAACTGAATCCCTTCTTGTTTCGCCATAGTTAACAATTCGTCACTATTTTTACATTGTTTAACTTTTGCAATCTGTTCTTCAGTTAATCCTTTTAATAATTCTTTTTTCATACTCAACGCTCTCCTTTGATGCCAATATGTTACCATAACACATGTCACAAAAGTGCCACAAGAAAAGACCTCAAAAGAGGTCTCTTCTATAGGGAAAATATCGTTTTAATGTTTCATTAACTAATGTAAGGAATGTTTGGCTGTTCCACTTTTTTAGAAAATATAGAAATAACAACCGCAGTCCTTGCAGTGACATTCAAATTGATAATCAAATAAGACACCAGTGGATTCTCTTTTCACTTTAACATTCTTAGATCCGCATTGCATACATTCCGGATGAGGAGTGGTTTGACAATAGTCTTTTCCACCACCGCTAACAGCAGCGAGTTGTTCATTTGTTAATTCCACCCCTTCTTCTTTGGCTAATGCTAACAATTCGTCAACGGTCTTACAAGTTTTAATTTTTGTAATTTGTTCTTCAGTTAATCCTTTTAATAATTCTTTTTTCATAGATTTGTTCTCCTTTAGCAACGATATGTTAGCACAACGATTGTCACAAAAGTGTCACAAGAAAACCAAGCTTTTACACCCGGTCTATTCTCTGGATGGATTACTGAAGATTTTTATTCACTGTAATCTTGTTACAATACTTGCATCGATACCAAGCTTCGCTAACTTTTTCCATGCAGTGTCTGTTTAGACATTCAGGGCATTGCATCTCATCAATTTCGTACCATTCTTTGGATTTGCCACACCCACCGCTAATCGCAGAAAGTTGTTCATCCGTTAATTCAAATCCTTCCGCTTTAGCTAATGCTAATAATTCATCATTGCTTTTGCATGCTTTAACTTTGGCGATTTGTTCTTCGGTTAAACCTTTTAATAATTCTTGCTTCATACACAATAATCTCCTTTGGCAACACTATGTTAGCACAATCATTGCCACAAAAGTGCCACAGAAGAAAAAGCCGCCACTATGGGCGACTTAATTAACGTTTTTGATTCTTTGGATTTTTTATCTATTCAACCATTCGTGGCCGCATTTTTTGCATTTACAGGCATAGCACCAGTCGACATTTCTATCGTCAAATGTTATATGTGAATCTATTTTTTTAGATCCGCACCTTGAACAAGTATCTGTGCATAATCCAAAACAGCCACCACTAACAGCGGATAATTGTTCATTGCTAAGCTCAATGCCCTCTTCTTTCGCTAAAGCTAATAAGTCTTTAGAGTTTTTGCACTGTTAGATTTTAGCGATTTGTTCTTCAGATAATCCTTTTAACAATTCTTTTTCCGTGGAGCTCCTTACTCTCTCCATCTAAATCCGCAGCCTTTGCACTCGAATAGATTTCCTTTGCCTTTCACCGCCTCAACTTTGTTGCTTCCACACTCTGGGCAATCAAAAGGATTGAGAAAATCTCCAGCATCTGAAACAAAGCTACAGGCACCACCACCATTAATAGCAGTTAATTGTTCATC
>DGSJ01000024.1 GCA_002393905.1 Caryophanales bacterium UBA4365 | reverse complement strand
AAACTGATCCAAATGAAATTGTTAGTGAAGCTGAACTCTTACCACTTGGTTATGACCGTAAAGCGGTTATCGTCGATCATTGTTCGTTTTTAGGTAGTGGTGGTAACAAAGAACTCCGTGAAATCTTCACAAAACTTATTCAAAATTCTTCCGATGAAATCGATTTAATTCTTATTCATCGTAGTGCGACAATTGATGACAAATTACCTCTTGTTCAAGAGGTGAAAGAAAAAGGTCAAATCTTTAATTTTGTTAACCTTAAAAAAGATGATTGGCCAGTCTTTATTAAGAAGTATTTTAAAGACCACAATGTCGAGATTGAACCAGCGGCGGTGAGTGAACTTGCTAGCCGAGTCGATGGAGATCTTTATCGCTTTATGAATGAAGCGCAAAAGCTCGCTCTATATAAGGATAAAATAACTGTCGCTGATGTCGCCTTAATGGTCTCTAAACCAATTGAAGATGATGTTTTCCAAATTTCAAACGCTTTAATGCGTGGAGATAATGCGACTGCTTTATCAATTTATCGCGATCTAAGAAAAATCGATTATCGCGCAACCGAAACTTTGATTCCAATGCTTGGAACACAGTTCCGTTTCATTTCCCAAGTTTGCTTTTTAGATGAAAAAGGCCTTGAGAAAGGTCAAATTGCCAAGCAACTTGGAACTTCAGAGGTTCGTGTTTCGATTGCGTTAAAGAATTCTCGTTATTTATCAAGAACGATGATCGCTCATGCTCTTGATGACTTATATCAACTTGATTACAACATAAAAAGCGGCCAGATTGACCGCTATTATGGATTTGAATTATTTCTAATCAATTTTCCTAATTAATCTATTACTTAACTGAGTTAACTAAACGTTGAAGGTAGGATTTTTTACGTGCAGCAGTGTTACGTGCATAAACGCCAGCTGTGACGGATTTGTCGATTAATTTGCAAGCAACAACGAGTTGTTTCTTAGCAGCTTCGACATCTTTCTTTTCAACAAGAGCAACAACTTTCTTGCTTTCAGTAGCGATACGGCTACGGATAGCGACGTTACGTTGACGGCTGCGTTCGTTTGTTTCAATACGTTTAATTTGTGACTTAATTTGTGCCATTTGTTATCTCCTATAAAAGATTCGCTCATAAGTTTAGCAAACTTACTATAAACTAACAACTATTTTTTCATTAGCGCATGATTGTAAATCATTGTTAGAATCAATATAATTGAATTCATGAAGCCAATTAATGAATATCGAATCGTATACATGGGCACACCAAGATTTAGTGCGCAAGTTCTCGAATTTTTAATTAACCAAGGTTTTAACATCGTTGGCGTAATTGCCCAAGAAGATAAACCAGTTGGTCGTAAAAAAGTTCTCGAACCTGTACCAACTAAAGTCATAGCCAATAAATACAATATTCCTGTTTTTCAACCTCACCGAATTCGTAAAGATTATGAATTTGTGAAGGAATTAAAACCAGATTTAATATTAGCACTGGCCTATGGCCAAATTATTCCACACGAATTAATTGAGCTACCAAAACTTGGTTGTTTAAACTTCCATGGATCAATCCTTCCAAAGTATCGTGGAGCAGCTCCAATTCAAAGAGCAATTCTAAATGGTGACAACGAAACCGGTGTAACACTCATGGAAATGGTCGATGAGATGGATGCTGGAAAAATTTATGCGGTGGAAACATGCAAAATTGAAGACAGCGACACGATGACATCAATGCAACAAAAAATTGTTAAATGTTGTGAACAACTGATTCTTAATAAAATTCCACAATATTTAGATGGTGATCTTCCAGGAGTGGAGCAAAACCCAGACGAAGTCACCTTCGCTAATAAAATTCTTCCAGAAGATGAACATGTCTCATTACATAGTTGTGTTAACGAATTTATTCGTTATGTACATGCCTTAAGTGAAATGCCTGGCGCATATGTGCTTCTTGATGACCACAAATTAAAACTCTATCATCTCCACGCTTATAGCGAAGATGTGAAATATGAAGTTGGTCAACTCATTATTAAAAAAGGCACATTCATCCAACTTAGTAACGGCATTGTTGAGGTTGATGAACTCCAACTTGAAGGCAAGAAAAAAATGGATGGACGTTCATTTGCTAACGGAAGTTCAAAATTCAACGGAAAAATCTTAAAATAAGAGGTCTCAATTGAGGCCTTTTTTGTTATAATACAAAACATGGCCCAATATGAACTCGTTTTATCTGTGCACCAACTCGTCGATTTTTTATTGCGTACTGGTGATATCGATAATCGAGTCTATAACCAAGAAACAATGAATGAAGGAAGTCGCCTCCATTCATTACACCAACGTAAACAAGGTTCTCATTATATGGCGGAGTATCCACTTCGCGAACGATTTAAATATGAATCTTTTGATATTGTCTTAGAAGGTCGCGCTGATGGAATCTTCTTTAATGGAAGTGAATACGTCATTGATGAAATAAAGTCGACGATTGCTAATCTAGAAGAGTATTTTCTTAGTCAAAAAGAATGGCATCTTGGACAAGCAAAATGCTATGCATTAATGTTTGCTCATGAGCGAAATATTGATTTTATCAATATCCAGTTAACTTACCTTCATCAATTAGATGGAACAAAACTCATTAAAACATTCCGTTATTCTGTAGAAGAACTCGAGAATGATGTGAATGCATTGTTTAAAGAATATTTAAACTTTTATACGTTCATTATTGAACGAACACTGAAGAGAAATAAAAGTGCCGCAAAGTTAGAATTCCCATTCGAAGAATTCCGTGATGGACAGCGTCAAATGTCAAAATATTGTTACTCCGTTTTCCAAAACGGTGGAACACTGTTTGTTGAAGCGCCAACTGGAATCGGTAAAACAATCTCGACTCTTTATCCAGCAGTGAAGTCATTTGCTAGTGAAGAAAATGAAAAGATTTTCTATTTAACAGCAAAGAATTCTGGCAAAGAAATGGCGTTTGATACGATGACAATGCTCAAAGAGCATGGTCTAGAAGCAACGCCAATCGTCATTACTGCCAAAGAGAAGATTTGCTTCTGTCCAGGAAAAGCTTGTAATCCGGATGAATGTCCATTCGCCAAGGATTATTACACAAACATCAAACGTGTTTTACTAGACTCTTTGCAACACTACGAGACTTTCGATTTTAAGAGGATCCAAGAGATTGCTGCTCATTATGCGATTTGTCCATTCGAGTTCTCTCTTGATTTATCATTATTTGCGGATGTTATTATCTGCGATTATAACTATTTCTTCGATCCAATCGTTTATCTAAAGCGTTATTTCGAAGAAGATGCCTCTGATAAAATTGTCTTAATTGACGAAGCTCACAACCTCATTGACCGTGCTAGAAACATGTATAGCGCGTCTCTTTCCTATCGTCTTTATAAGAAAGTTCAACATTCATTAAGTGGTTTAGAACATAAAAAGATGAAAAACGCTCTAAAGAGAATCTCCAAACTCTTTAATGAATGTAAAGAATGCGAG
>DGSJ01000019.1 GCA_002393905.1 Caryophanales bacterium UBA4365 | reverse complement strand
TACCAAACAGATTAACGCTTAGTCGTATTGCCTTAATCGGATTGATGATTATAGGCATTCTTGTTTTAGCATGCATTCCAAATTTACATGTTGAACCAATCGGAAATTCCGTGGTAAATCCTGTATATTTAGTTATTGCAGTAATCTTTGTTATTGCTGCTATAACTGACCTTTTAGATGGCAAAATTGCCCGTAAATATAACCTAGTTAGCGACTTTGGAAAATTCCTTGATCCAATTGCGGATAAACTCCTCAATGATGGAGCAATGATTTTCCTTTTAGTTCCACAAGCTTATGCCTGGGAACAAAGAAGAGATCCTGTGATGTTAACAGTTTTACTGTTTTGTGTTGTTTTAATGATTGGAAGAGACCTTGTTGTTGATGGTTTAAGAATGATTGCTGTTCGTAAAAATATCGTTATTGCGGCGAACAAATATGGCAAGCTCAAAACTGTCTTACAAATGATTGCTATTCCAATGCTTCTTTTAAATGATTGGCCATTCTCATATTTTGATGCAAATTGGCCACAATCCCTGCAAATCTCCAATATTTTCTTCTATTTAGCCACAATTATGTCCGTCATTTCTGGCGTGATTTATGTGGTTCAAAACCGCAAAGTTTTTAGTAAATGAAAAAGCTCCTCGAAGTTTTAAAAGAACAAGGCTTATCGCTCGGCAGTGTTGAATCAATGACTGCCGGTTTATTTGCATCCACATTTGTTGAAACTCCAGGTGCGAGTAAAGTTTTTAAAGGTTCATTAGTGACTTATGCCGTGGAAGAAAAAGTTAAGCTTCTCGGTATGGAAGAAAACCTCATCAATAGTTTTGGAGTCGTCTCAAAAGAAGTTGCTGGAGAGATGGCTCGTAAAGGCCAAAATGTCCTTGGAGTTGATGTCTGTGTCAGCATCACTGGAAACGCTGGTCCAACTGTCGAACCAGGCGGAATGCCAGTAGGTCGAGCATACATCGGAATTGCTAAAAATGGCCAAAAATACGTGTTTGAGGTCAATTTGCGTGGGAATCGTAATAAAATTCGTAAAGGTGCTGTTCTTGCTATGCAAGAAAAGTTACTAGAAATACTCGAAAAATAAAATAAAGTGCAAAAATTCGTCGAAAAAACGGATTAAGTTAGTGAAAGGAGGAAAAGTCACATGAAAAAAGAAAAAGACAACTCAGTCAACGCTCTTGATGAAGCTTTGAAGCTTGTTGAAAAAGCGTATGGCAAAGGTACAGTCATGAAACTTGGCGATCGTCCAAAAGTCGACGTTAATGTGATTCCTTCCGGTTCACTACTGATTGATAAAGCTCTTGGTGTTGGCGGATATCCAAGAGGTCGTATCATTGAAATCTTTGGTCCGGAAAGTTCAGGTAAAACAACGTTAGCTCTCCACGCGATAGCTGAGTGTCAAAAACTTGGCGGACAAGCTGCGTTTGTTGATGCTGAACATGCGATTGATCCAAATTACGCTCGTAATCTTGGAGTCAATATTGATGACTTAATTCTTTCGCAACCAGATTCCGGTGAACAAGCATTATCAATTGTCGAAATGCTCGCTAATTCTGACGCTTTTGACATGATTGTCGTGGATTCTGTCGCTGCTTTAGTTCCTGAATGTGAACTCGAAGGCGAAATGAATGATCAAACCGTTGGTGCTCAAGCTCGATTAATGAGTAAGGCTCTTCGTAAGATTACCGCAATTTTAAATCATCATGAATGTACAGTGATCTTTATTAACCAATTACGTGAAAAAGTTGGTGTGATGTATGGAAACCCAGAAACCACAACTGGTGGACGAGCATTAAAATTCTATGCTTCTGTTCGTATCGACATTCGCCGCACCGAAGCCATTAAAAATGGATCAGACGTGATTGGTAACTCTGTTAACGTAAAGATTGTCAAAAACAAAGTTGCCCCACCATTTAAGAACTGCAAAGTCGATATCATTTATGGTAAAGGCATTTCCCAAACAGGTGAAATCCTTGATGTCGGTGTCGAACTTGGTGTCTTAACTCGTGTTGGTTCATGGTACGAATACGATGGAAATCGGTTCGCCAATGGACGAGATAATGGTAAAGCCTATCTCGAAGAACATCCTGACTTTAAAAAAGAGTTATCCGACAAGATTAAATCTCTCATCGCTTAATTCATTTGGCCCTTCCCTCAAAAGAAGGGCTTTTTTATGTTTAATTTTGAATAATTAACTGCTATAATGCGATTGTATCTTTCTAGTGGAAGATACTTATTACCATATATCAATTTATATTCAGCCCCCGCTGATTACCATAGATAATTTATCTCTTAAGTTGTTCGGTAATAATCACATTTATTGACTGGTGATTATTTTATATAATCAACTAGTCTTCATATAGTTATGGAGGATTACATAGAATGGAAACCCCTATTGCCATTCTCCTAATTGTCATCGCCCTCATTGTCGGCGTTGGAATAGCTTTGTTGCTATTCTATTTTGTGCCTGTTTTTAGAAGAAAAGGCGCTGAGAAAAATGCTCAAAAAATTATTCGTGACGCTGAAATCAGAGGCGAACAAATTAGGAAAAACGCTCAGTTAGACGGTAAACAAACTGTCGCTGAAATGAAACAAGAAGCAGAAAAAGACATCCGCGAACGTAAGCAAGAAAT
>DGSJ01000015.1 GCA_002393905.1 Caryophanales bacterium UBA4365 | reverse complement strand
GTAAACGATATGGTTCGTTTGTTCCCTTGGTGACGATGTCATCAATCATGACTCCAATGTATGATTCATTTCGTTTTAGGATGAATGGTTCACGACCTAAAACATAATTTGCGGCATTAATACCAGCAACTAATCCTAAACCAGCAGCTTCTTCGTATCCGCTAGTTCCACAGATTTGACCAGCACCATAAAGACCCTTATATTTTTTAACTCTAAGAGTTAAATCAAACTGAGTTGGCACTAAAGCATCGTATTCAATGGCATAAGCATACTTTAAAAATTCCGCATGTTCTAATCCAACAATGGAGTGTACCATCTCGACCTGCATTTCTTCATCCATGGCTGTAGAGAAACCTTGGAGATAAATTGATTCACCATTTCTAAACTCTGGTTCAAGGAAGAGTTGGTGTCTTTCTTTATCTTTAAATGTCATAACTTTAGATTCAATGGATGGACAATAACGTGGTCCAACACCAGTTTGTAGACCATTAAATGTCGCTGTTCGATCTAAATTATCAGTAATTAATTTATGAGTTTTTTCATTTGTATAAATCAAATAACAAGGTAATTGTTCTTCTACTGGAACAAATGTTTTTGTGGTATAAGAAAATGCAAAATCACCAGCCATTCCTGGTTGAATTGTTGCTTTTGATAAATCGATAGATGATTTTTTAATACGTGGAGGTGTACCAGTTTTTAATCGGATAATTTCTAATCCCATTTTACGTAAGGAGTCAGATAAACCGATTGATGGATTTTCTCCATCTGGACCACCACTAACTGATTTATGTCCTCTAAGGATTGCGCCATCCATGTAGGTTCCTGTAGAGATAACAACAGCTTTTGCTTTAATAACTTCACCATCTTTTAAGATGACTCCATCAACCACATCATCATGATATGAAAGAGCAACAACTTCTTTCTCTAAAATATCTAGATTATCTATTTCATCTAATAGATGCTGCATATAAGCAGGATAAGCATGTTTATCTTCTTGTGCTCTTAAGCATTGGACACCAGGACCTTTACCAGTATTGAGCATCTTCATTTGTAGATACTCATGGTCAGCAGCAATGCCCATCATTCCGCCTAAGGCATCAACTTCACGAACAACAATTCCTTTCGCTGATCCACCAATCGATGGATTACAAGGCATATTCGAAATCATTTTCTTGTTGAGGGTAATTAAAAGGGTTTTTAAACCCATATGTGCGCAAGCCGCACATGCTTCTACACCAGCGTGTCCACCACCAACAACAATGATTTCGTAGTCTTTCATTATCCGACACTACCTTCCATATCCATCTTAATGAGTTGGTTTAGTTCAACAGCATATTCCATTGGAAGTTCTTTACTAAATGGTTCAATAAATCCCATAATCATCATTTGAATCGCGTCTTTTCTAGAAATACCACGACTCATTAAATAGAAGAGTTGGTCTTCATTAATCTTACTAACCGTGGCTTCATGTTCAATAAATGAAGAATTGTTTTGCACAAGATTTGTTGGGATGGTATCTGATTTCGAGATATCATCCAAAATCAAAGTATCACATTCTATGTGAGACTTACAATTCTTCGCATTTTTCATGTGTTTCACGCTTCCACGATAGTTCGCTACTCCACCGTTTTTCACAATGGATTTAGAAATAATTGTGGAAGATGTATTAGAGGCTAAATGAATCATTCTTGCTCCAGCATCTTGGTATTGACCTCTTCCTGCTACAGCAACAGAGACACAAACACCTTTAGCACCTTCACCAGCCAAGATACAAGCTGGATATTTCATATTTGTTTGAGAACCGATGTTTCCATCAATCCAATCCATCTGACCATTTTCCATTACTTTTGCTCGCTTAGTAACTAAGTTAACAATGTTATTAGACCAGTTTTGAACCGTTGAATATCGACATTTAGCATTTTTTAAAACGACAATTTCAACGACAGCAGCGTGAAGAGAATCTTGCGAATAAATCGGTGCGGTACAACCTTCCACATAGTGGAGGTCAGCACCTTCATCAACAATAATGAGTGTTCTTTCAAATTGACCACTCTTTTCATTGTTGATTCGGAAATAAGATTGAAGAGGCTTATCTAATTTGACACCTTTTGGAACATAAATAAATGATCCACCAGACCAAACGGCTCCATTTAAAGCAGAGAATTTGTTATCAGCATAAGGAACAACGGTATTAAAATACTTCCTCACGATTTCTGGACACATTTGTACAGCTTGGTCAGTTGAAAGGAAGATGACTCCTTTGTCTTCAACTTCTTTAAGCATATTGTGGTAGACAGCTTCTGATTCATATTGGGTGGTTACACCACTTAAATATTTTTGTTCAGCTTCAGGAATACCAAGTTTTTGGAAAGTATTTTTAATTGTTTCAGGAACTTCATCCCAACTCTTTTCAACTTTTTTCGAGGTACGAGTAAAGTAGGTGTATGAATCAAAATCAAGGAAGGATAAATCTGGTCCAAAAGATGGCATTGGAAGACGTTTAAAAGCTTCGTATGATTTTAAACGGAACTCGAGCATCCATTCTGGCTCGTTTTTTAAACGAGAAATCTCACGAACGACGTCTTCACTTAAACCTTTACCGGTCGTGATAATGGATTGGTCGGCATCTTTAAAACCGTACTTATAATCCTTTTCTTCTTTAACTTCGTAACTATTTTTCTTCATGGTGATGATGTTCTAAGATTTCATCGAGTGCGTCCCAACCAATAGTTGCGCAATGAATACGAGCAGCTTGTTTAGATGTGTTCATGAAGACGATTGCTTCATCAAGTACATCAGCGTCATATTCTTTCTCGTGAATCATGTTGTTATATTGTTCGACAATGTATTTAGCCTCATCAAAGGTTTTTCCAATCATCAGGCTACACATAATATCTGTTGAGGATGTGGAGATTGTACAGGCAACTCCATCAAAACAAGCATCGATAACTTTGTTATCTTTGACTAAAACATAGACGATAATGTCGTCGATACAGTTGGCACTATCCATATGGACTTGTTCGTATTTGGAAAGATCTCCCTCTGGAGCGTGCTTATATTGTGGGTTTTCATAATGATCCATGATGATTTGTCTCATCATCATTGGGCTAAGCGAAATAGGCATCTAAGAAATTACCTCCGTTTTTTAAAGCGTTAGCAAGAGCATCGATGTCTTCTTTGGTTGTATAGAAGTACATCGACATTCTTACTGTAGCGAGTTCACCTGTAAAGTGATGAAGAAGTTTTGCGCAGTGTTGACCACTACGACAAGCAATACCTTTGGAATTAAGATAAGTGGCTAAGTCTTGGGCGAAAACTCCTTTCATATTAAATGTAATAATTCCTGATTCAGCGTTCTCATTGTAGATCACCAAATCAGGGATCTGTTTAAGCAAAGATATGGCATATTTGCGGTTGTTTTTTTCCAAATCCTCAATATTTTCCATACCAATTTCTTCTAAATATTTGATGGCTGCAACTAATCCGTAAATACCTTGAATATTGAGTGTTCCGGCCTCTAATTTAGCTGGGGCAGGAAGGTATTTAACAGTGACATCTGTTTCAAATTTGACGTTGTTTCCTCCGCCAGAAAGAACTGGATCCATCTTCTCAAGAAGTTCATATTTTCCATACAAAACTCCAATACCAGTTGGACCACAAAGTTTGTGTCCAGAGAAGGATAAGAAATCGACATCTAAGTCTTTTACATCTACTTTCATATGAGGAACAGATTGAGCACCATCACATGCAAGAAGTGCTCCGTGTTCATGAGCGACTTTAGCAATTTCTTTAATATCGTTAACAAAACCTAAAACGTTGGTCACTTGGGCAACAGAAACAATTTTAGTTTTGTTTGAAATAACCTTTCTAAGGTTTTCAGCAGTTAATCTTCCTTCTTTTGTTAATGGAATAAAGTTAATTTTACAACCAGTCATTTTTGAAACCTTATACCAAGGAAGAATGTTTGAAGCGTGTTCGGCAAGAGTTAATAAAATTTCATCATCTTTGGTGAGATATTTCGCCGCATAACCTAAAGCAATAAAGTTAATCGACATTGTTGTTCCGCTAGTAAAGACAATTTCTTTATCTAAGGCGTTGATAAAATGACCAACTACGTTTCTAGCTTCAGCGACTTTTGAGTCATTGGCGAAACATAAATCGTAGTCACCACGATGTGTATTACTCGTAAAACGAGTAAGATATTCTTCTTCTGCTTTTATAACAGCAAATGGTTTAAAGGTTGTTGAAGCATTATCTAAAAACACCAAATCATGACCTTGCATCTTGATGTGGTTTTCAAACATTGGGAAATCTTTTCTAATTCGATATGGATCAATCATCTTACATTGCCTCCTGAATTAGGTTGAGAATCTTCTTTTGTGTTTTTTCAGAGAATTGTCTAGAAATTGGTTGAAGATAACCAAGAGTAATTAATGCACGCGCTTCCTCTTTATTTAATCCGCGTGACATCAAATAGAACATGTGGTCTTCATTAAGTTGACCAACGACAGCACCATGAGAAGCTTTGACATCATTTTCATCAATTCTTAATACTGGAGATGCTGTTCCACTGGACTCTTCATCAAAGACAATAATCTTTGCGTTTTGAATGGTCTCACTACCTTTTGCGCCTTCTAAAATATGGTTCACACCAGTAAAGACAATATTGGATTTTTCCTTAGCAACACCATAGTTATCCATGAGTGCATAAGTGTGTCCAGCATGATGGGTAAATGAGATATCAAATTTCTTATGATTTTCGTGGCTGGAAAGTGTGGCTAAATGCCATCTACAATTCGCGCCTTCTTTATTTAAATTTACTTGAGTTTTAACCGAAATATTTGAATCAGAAAAATCAGCAAAAACTACATCAAAACTCGAATTATAACCGAGATTTGCGGTGATTTTTAAATTTTCAGCATTTTCAAAATTAGCTAATTTCAAAACAAGAGAACAGTCGTCTTCAACTTCAATTTCTAAGTCTGAAAATGAAGTCAGTTCGAGCTCACTTTTTTCTTTATTTTTAATGACTAATTTTTGGGTGCTCATTTTGCTCCTTTTAATGCTTCTTTGGTGGCACAAGATCCAATGGAAACTGAGTTCATTTGTTTCTCATCTTCAAACTCAATTCCTTCTTTTTTCAACCACTCATAACCTTCTTGATCAATCTTTTGAATTAATGACTTATCTCCATCTTTAGCGATACGTCCGTTCACAAGAATGATGGCACGGTCAACATTGATTAAATCATAAAGTCGAGCATAGTGACTCACAATTAAAAATCCACGGTTGGCTTGTTCTTCCTTAATGACGGATGCAACGGTTTGAATCGCATCAACGTCTAATCCAGAGTCGATTTCATCTAAAAGAACAAGTTTTGGATTAATGATTAACATTTGAAGAATTTCGTTTTTCTTCTTTTCGCCACCTGAAAAACCTTCATTTAAATTACGGTTGGACATTTCAAATGGAATGTGGACTTTGTCATACGCTTTATTAAGAACTTTATAGAATTCAAATAAAGAAATAGGTTTTTCACGGTGAGCGTTGAGACTTGCTTTGAGGAAATCAACGTTATTTACACCTGGAACTTCACTTGGATATTGCATGCCAAGGAATAATCCGAGTTTACTTCTTTCGTCAGCTTCTAATGAAGTAATGTCTTTGCCATCAAAGAAAATTTTTCCTTTTGTAACTGTGTAATTTGGGTTACCCATAATTGTTTGCAAAAGTGTTGATTTACCGTTTCCGTTAGGACCAAGCAAAGCAACAGTTTTATCTAAATCGATTGTAAGATTTAATCCTTTTAGGATTTCTTTATCTTTGACAGCAACATGGAGATCTTTAATTTCTAGAACTGACATCGTTTCTCCTCCTCAAAAGTAGCACTATTTTACCTATTGTTTACACGCTTATCAACTAAAACGATAATTTTTATTCATAGATAAAATCTATGTGAGTTTTTCTTATGATTAACCTTATAAGTTTACTTATGATTCACTCTTAAATTTTTGTTGTATTTATACAAGTAGAGGAATAGAATAATCTCGCTATGTTTGAAAAAGGAGGAAGAAAAGGTTCTATGAAGAAATCAAAATTGTCTGCTGGAATTATCTCTGGTCTTCTTGCCGTTGGTGCACTTGCTGCCTGTTCGACAAAAGGTCCTGAATATAACTCGAAAGGCGTCATATTAACCTACGAAG
>DGSJ01000025.1 GCA_002393905.1 Caryophanales bacterium UBA4365 | reverse complement strand
TCTTAAAAAGAGCTTCTGGTTACTTTGGAAGCAAACACCTCCTCTTCAAGACTGCTAAAGAACAAGTCTTAAGAAGTCTCAGATATTCATATATCGACCGTAAGCAACTTAAATCTGATTTCCGTAAATTATGGATCAAAAGAATTAACGCTGCTTGCCGCTTAAATGATATTTCTTATTCCCGCTTCATTAACGGCTTAAACAAAGCTGGTGTGAAAGTGAATCGTAAGATGCTTGCTGAGCTCGCAATCAACGATCCAAAAGCATTCGCTGACTTAGTCGCAATTGCTAAAAAAGCTAAATAATTATATTTGAGCAAAACAAAAGGAACCTTAGGTTCCTTTTTTTGTTTTAGAACAATTCGTCTTCTTTTTTAACGTAGATCACTTCGACATTATCAAGAGCTTCGCTAATTAGAGTTTCGTAATCGAACTTCTCTTCGAATTCTTTCGCTTTCTCTAATGACGGTTTAGTCTTTGGCGATTTTGGAGCAAAGATCGTACAGCAATCTTCGAATGGACGAATGGAGATGTCATAGGTATCAATCTTCCGAGCAAGCTTAATGATATCCACTTTATCCATCGTTACCACGGGTCTTAGAACAGGTAGAGATGTCACCTCATTAATCGTATACATTGATTCAAGAGTTTGTGAGGCAACTTGTCCAACGCTTTCTCCAGAGGAGATGGCTGGGCAACGTCTTCGATGTGCTAAGCGATCAGCAAGTCTAAACATCATTCTTCGCATAATTGTAATAGCGTATGATTCGTCAGCGTTTCGATAGATTTCTTCTTGAATCTTCGTAAACGGAATGATGTTTAGTCGAATTTCTGGTTGATACTTATTAAGTTTACTTAATAAATCTTTTAGTTTTTCGATGACTCCAACGTTTGTATATGGAGGAGATGCGAAGTGAATACATTCGATTTTAATTCCGCGTCTCATCAGTAGATAAGCGGCAACAGGGGAATCAATTCCTCCAGAGAGCATGTGCATGATTTTTCCTCCAACTCCAAGAGGATAACCTCCTGCAGCTGGGTAGGTTTTACAGAAGACATATGCGCCTTCTTGTCTGATTTCGATCGATAGAAGAATGTCTGGATTATGAACATCAACTTTTAAATTAGTGTTCGCAAGGATCACTCCAGCAACATGACGAATAATGTCTTCTGAAATGATTGGGTAAGACTTATCCGCTCTTTTTGCTTTAACCTTAAAAGTTTGGCCTTCTTCTTTTTGAATTAGTTCTAAAGAAACCTTTTTAAGGTTTTCAATATCAGGATCAGTTTTATAAACAAGTGATAAGGAGTGAATTCCAGATACATCTTGTAAGACTTCTATAATTGGTTCTGGATCATTTCCGTTTAAAACGACATAGATATGATCAAAACGAGTTTCAATGGAAATGTTAGAAAAATCTCTTAACGCGTTTTTAATGTTATTTGCTAAAACACGAATGAAATCTTTTTTGTTTTTACCTTTTGTTGATAATTCGCCAAAGCGAACCATAATGTGGTCGTATGTCATCGGATGTTCTCCATTATCCTATTAAATTCACGCGCGAAGACTAAGGCATCTTCTTCTTTGTTGTCTTCTCCAAATGAAAGACGAATAGTGTTGTGTGTAAGAACATCGCTTTTACCTAAAGCAGAGACAACATAGGAAGAAGCTTCTTTCTTAGAGTTACATGCGCTAACGCTAGAAACATAAATTCCAACATTAGATAGAGCCTCCACCACAACACTTGCTTTTTTCTTAGTTAAAGAGAAGTTTAAAATGTATGGGCTAGACGATGAAGTTGAGTTTAATTCAACACCATCAACATTTTTAATTTTATCCAAGAATTGCTGGTGAATTTTGGAAATTCGTTCGGATTCTGCAGAGATTTTTGCTTGAATGATTTGTAAGGATTTTGCAAGTGAACAGCATAACGAAACTGGGACAGTTCCACTACGGATTCCATCTTCTTGGCCACCGCCAAAAACACGTTGTTCAAGTTCAATTTTGTCTTTCAAAGCTAAACAGCCAGAACCTTTTAATCCGTGGATTTTGTGGCCAGAAATAACAAACATATCTAGCAAAGAATAATCAACATTATCCTTGCCAACCGATTGGGTTGTATCAGAATGGAAAACTGCTTTTGGATATGCATGAACAATTTGAGAAAGCTTCTTTAAATCATTCATTGATCCAATTTCGTTATTGGTCGACATTAAAGAAACTAAAATAGTTTCCTTGGTCATTGCTTTTTCTAGTTCAGATGGATCAACAACACCATTTTTATTTACTTTTAAGTAAGTAACTTTAAAACCTAGTTTTTCTAAATATCTAAAACATTCTAAAACGGATGGGTGTTCGACATTTGAAGTAATGATGTGTTTTCCACGGTTTTGATGTTTTAAACAATAACCGATAATGGCTAAGTTATTTGCTTCTGTTGCTCCAGAAGTAAAGATTACTTTGTAGCCTTTATTAAGCTTTAAAGATTTAAGAATCGATTCACGGGCTTTATTTAAATAAGAAAGAGCCTCAATACCTAATCCATGAATAGATGAGGAATTGCCATAGATTTCGCTTTCCATGCGCGTATATAAAGAAACCACCTCGTCATATGGTTTGGTGGTTGCTGCATGGTCAAGATAAATTTGATTAGCGTTTCTCATTCGCGTGGACTCGTTTTAAAGCATCTCCAACAGTTGTATAGGCGTTTTCAAATTCTCCAGCACGGAAATATTCTTCGGCGTGCTTCACCAATTCATTAATATCACTTAGATGGAAGCGATCGCTATTAGCGTAGACAATCGCATTCTCGGCTAAAACCATCATGTTGTGGTCTTGTTTAACTTGACCATCATCAAGAAGGGAATTACCAAGTTCTTTGATTTCGCCAACTTCACGATTAACTTGTTCAACATTAATAGGTTGAACAATTAAGCATTTATAAACAGAGTTTAAGAGTTCATACATGTGGTCAAATGGGACACGGTATTTCTCAGTTACTGATTGAATATTGATTTGGTCAACACGTTTTTCGGCTTCAACAATTTTGTTAAAGAATTCGTAGACGAGATTATAAGCATTTTCACTATCTTCCTTTAAGGAAACGATGTATTGGTTGAAATCTTCAATCTCACTAATAATTGATTCAGAGGAAGATTTTAGTTCGTTCATTTTCTTTAATAATAAAGAATATGGTTGTTTCGTCGCACTATGAATAAATGTGTCAAGAGTTCTTTTTAAAGCTCCAACACGGTTAATTTCGGATTGAATGAAATTAATTTTATTGTGTTGTTCTTCACTAATAACGAAGACCTTAGAAACTTCTGGAATGGTATTACAAAGCTTAATAAAGCTTTTCTCGATTGTACCAACAGTGTTATAAACATTTTCGTTGTTTTGTTCAAAATCCACTCGAGCAGCTTTTTCTTCTTCGAAGAGTTTGAAGTATTCATCGATTTGATAAGAAATATCATCGAGTTTGGTTCTTACACCATCGAGGTCAAAACGTTTGATACGTTTGGTGAGTAAGTCAACTTCCTTTTTAATCTCGCTAATCGATTGTTTGACGCACAAATGATGGAGAGGATATTTATCTTCAGTCATCGTTTGATAAGCGTTCTCCAAAGAGATTAATTTCTCAGGAACAATGGTCGTAACTAATGTACAAAGATCAGGAATGGTAACTAAAATCTTTGCTAATTCCTTAATAATTTCATCAATCTTTGGAAGCACCGCATTTGCTTCATCATATTGAGCAGCCTCAACATAAGCTTCGAAATCTTCGAATAATGAATCAACATATTTAAAGACTTCAACGAAAGAATCGTTAACTAAAGTTAAGTCGGATTGCTTTGCGTAGTAATCCTGACGGACTCGACGAAGTTGTTCCTTTAAAGAAAGAGAAGATTGACGGCAGTTTTCTTCTGGCTTAATGACCTTTAGTAAGTCATTGTTTAAAATGTTAACTTCCTTCTCGTAATCTTCTACTGTTTTTAAAACTTTTGGAAGTTCTTGTTTAACAAGCTTAATCTTGTGGTCATAGTAAAGATCTTTAATATCGTTCACTCTTCTTTGGGCGTTAGCATCAAGATGGTCTCGGATTTCTTTGAAACGTTTAACAAACTTGGTGTGGGTATCCACATAAAGAAGATTTGTTCTAGAAATAATTTCTAGACGTTTGACGTATTGGGCATCTTGACCAATTAATAAAGCGTGTAAATATTGAAAACGACGATCTAAATCAAGGATCGTGTGTTTTAAATAGTTACGTTTAATTATTAAAATAATTACGAATGTTGCAGCTGCGGCAACAAGAATAGATAAGATAATGATTAAGACAAGGATTCCAGTACTCATAACGTCTACTTTCGAAAGAATATTACCATATTTATATCTTGTTTTCTACAAAAAACAACATTGGAATATGTCCCAATTTTCTCTCTTTTCTTTCTTGTTTACTCCTAATATTTAGATATTAGAAGAGTTTGTATTGACAAGGTTTTGGGTTTTCTTTATTATATAACTCGCATTGTTGAAGCATGTAAATACTGCTTGACTGATGTCTCAACTATCGTGGACGAGTAAGCTTAGCTCAAGGCTGAAAATCAATCTGATGACATCCGAAGCAAGGGATTTACACCTCAAGCTAAATGATGCATTTAGTGAAAGGAGTCATAAATCATGAGATATACTGGTTCAGACTACAAACGTTCACGTCGTCTTGGTTTTTCCACTTTGGAATCTGGTAAAGAACTTGCCAAACGTCCATATGGTCCAGGCCAACACGGTAATGATCGTAAGAAAAAACCTTCCGAATACGGCAAACAATTGCTCGAAAAACAAAAACTCGAACAAATGTATGGTGTCAATGAACGTCAATTCCGTCGTTTATTCATCCTTGCTAAGAAGAGTGAAGAAGTTACAGGCTTGGCCTTCTTCCGCATTCTCGAATCCCGTTTAGACAATCTTGTCTACCGTATGGGATTTGCTAGAACTCGCCGTGCGGCTCGTCAACTCGTCAACCACGGACACATCACTGTCAATGGTAACAAAGTTGATATTCCATCATACCTTTGCTCTGTTGGTGACACAATCGCCATCAAAGAAGGTCATGATCTTGCCATCGTCAAGGCTTCACTTGAAAGCAAACCAGCCTCTGTTGGTTATGTCAAAGTCGATGCTGAGAAATTATCCGGAACATTCGTTCGCGTTCCAGAACGTAGCGAACTTCCAATGGATATTAACGAAGCACAAGTTATTGAATACTACAACAGATTGCTGTAATTCAAATTTGAGCAAAACAAAAGGAACC
>DGSJ01000004.1 GCA_002393905.1 Caryophanales bacterium UBA4365 | reverse complement strand
CATCAAACGGTAATCCGTTTTCTAAGATGGATTTACAGATGAACATTCTCACCGCGGTGGATAAATCTAAACCGAGGCTTTTAAATATTGAGGAAGCTTGTTCTTTCTCGTTTTCATCGATTCTTACTTGTAGTAACGCCATAATATACCTCGCTCATAGTATATTACAATGTAATTACGCTGTAAATACAAATCGAATCAGGAATCATCTTTCTAGAATTTGCCCCTCTATTAACTTAATTCGTTTTTTTAAAGAAAATTTGCACTTTATTCGAAACAAAATATCTAGACCTTCACTAGTTAAGGTCTTTAAGATTTGTGCTATAATACCCACATGCTTGATATTTATCAAACCTTAGAAATCAAAGCTGTCCTAGAAGAAATAGCTTTAGAAACACATAGTGAAGTTGCTCGTTCAAAGATTTTATCTTTGAGAATGCTTTCTAATAAAGACGACATCCGTCTAGCTTTAAATCAAGTGGACGAGATGATGTCTTTGCTTAACGAGCGTGATTCACTTCCTATCCAAGCATCCTTTGATTTAAGTAAGTATCTAGAAATTGCTAAAAAAGGCGGTGTACTTTCTATTGCTGAACTTGACCATATCGCTTTAGATATTGAGACCAGTCAAAAACTGAACCAATATTTTGCTCGTTTAGGTCGTCATAGCTATCCAAGTATCTATGAACTAAAAGAACAACTCTTTGATTTATCAAAACTAGAAGAAAATATTCGTCATGTTATTTCTCCTAATCTCACAATTTATGATAATGCTAGCCCAGAACTAAACCGGATCCGTAAACAAATCCTAAAACTATCTGGATCAGTTCAAGATCTCTCCAGAGGTTTAATCGCTAAATATGCTGAATTTTTAAGTGAAAAAGCCATTACCATTCGTAACGACCACTTTGTCTTACCAGTCCAAACTAGTTACAAAAACAAAGTTCCTGGCATGATCCATGATATCTCTGATACCGGTGCAACAACATTTGTTGAACCGCAGGAACTTGTTTTGTTATCCAACCAAATCTACGCTTTACGAGTCGAAGAGAAAGAAGAAATCTACCGACTTTTGAAAGTTTTAACCGAAAAAGTCGCCTTCCATGAAGAAGAGATTCATTCAAATAACAAAGTTATTGCTCTACTTGATGAGATTAGCTCCAAAGCCATCTATGGTATTAAACATAAATGTCTTGTCGCTAATCTTAGTGACGAGCAAATCATTTCCTTAAATGGTGCTCGTCACCCACTGATTAAAGAAGATGTTGTCGTAGAGAATAGCTTTGAACTAAATAAAGAACAATCCATGATTATCATCTCTGGACCAAACGCCGGTGGTAAAACCGTTGCTTTAAAAACACTAGGCTTAATGGTCATGATGAACCAGATGGGTTTAGCTATTCCAACAAAAGAAAAAGCCAATCTTGGTTATTTCCCAAAGATTTATGCGGATATTGGCGATAACCAATCCTTAAGTGATAATCTTTCCACATTCGCTGCTCACGTCTCTAACCTAAGTACAATTACCCACTTTGTCACAGGTAAAGATCTAGTTTTACTAGATGAACTTGGAACAGGTACATCTCCAAGAGAAGGAGAGGCTCTTGCTTTAGCCGTCTCCGATTTCTTACTGAAAAAACATGTTTTCTCAGTCATCTCATCTCACTTCGATAAGATGAAAGAATTTGCTTACGCTAAAGAAAACGTTGTTAACGCAATGATGATCTTTGATGAACATAAACTTCTTCCAACATACCGACTAAAGATTGGTAGCAGTGGACGAAGTTATGGTCTAGAGATGGCGGAACGCTATCATCTCGACAGTAAAGTCGTTAACCAAGCCAAACGCTACTTATCTAATGATAAAGAAGTGAGTTTTAATGATGTTTTAGATCGTCTAAATCATCTTGTAAACGAAAATGAACAAAAAGAAAAATCACTTCTCGAAAAAGAAAGACTTCTAAGTGGAAAAGAAAAACACATCCATCACGAAGAAGAAGTCTTACGTAATAAAAAAGAAAAACTCTTAGAAGACGTTAAACACGAACAAAAGAAAATCATTGATCGAACCACCCAAAAAGTGGATCTCATTATGAAAAACCTCGATAAAGACCAACTTAAACTTCACGAAATTATCCACGCGAAAACCGAACTCAAAGATTTAGCTGAATCTGAAGAAGAGGAAGAAATCTATCTTGATAACGGACCAATCTCGCTTCACGACTATGTCGACGTCAAAGGTTTAGGTCTAGTTGGTCGAGTCGAAAAGATTAACGGAGAAAAAGTTCAAGTCATCACGGAAGACGGATTTGATGTGAAAACTAAACTCGACCAACTAGTGAAAGTTGATGAACCTTTGTCTCATAAAAAGATTCAATCAAATATCAATCATGAACTCCAAATCAAAACTGATGTCAAACTCGAGTTAAACATCATTGGTTACCACATTGATGAAGGTATTGAAGCAGTCTCCAAATACCTTGACGAATGTCGATTACGACATTTCAAGACTGTTCGAATTATTCATGGAATGGGTTCAGGAAAACTAAGAGAAGCGGTGCACGCTTATTTAAAGAAATGTGACTTTGTGGAAGATTTCCACTATGGATCAACTTATGATGGAGGAACGGGAGCAACCGTTGTGACTTTAAAATGACTGAAAAAGTAAAAGTCGCCATTCCTCTACTTCCGAAAAAACCTGGGTGCTATTTAATGCACGATGCCTCAGGTAAAGTTATTTATGTTGGCAAAGCCAAAAACCTTTATAATCGTGTTTCCCAGTACTTTTTAAGACCACAGGTTGGTAAAGTAGCGGCGATGGTTTCTCATGTCGACTACTTTGAAACCATCATCACCCATAGCGATAAAGAAGCCTTCATCCTCGAGATGAATCTCATCCATCAATACTATCCTCGTTATAACATCCTTTTGAAGGATGGAAAACACTATCCATATATCGCTCTTAAAAAGAAGAACGATCCATATCTAAAAATAAGTCGCGATGAAAAAGATCCTGCCTATTACTACTTTGGACCATACCCAACTTCTTCATACGCGTATAAAGTAATTAACCTATTAAATAAAATATTTCCGACACGTAAATGTCGAAATATCCCTAGCACCCCGTGTCTATACTATCACATGGGCATGTGTTTAGGCCCATGTGTGAATCAAATTAGTGAAGAAAAGAACAACGAGCTTTTCGAACAAATTAAATCTTTCTTAAATGGAACTAGTAATGAAATTAAAAACCAATACAAAGAAAGAATGGCTATAGCCACTGAAAACCTCGAATTTGAAAAAGCCCAAGAATGTAAAGACATCTTGGATGCGATTGATCACATCGTCTCGAAAGAAAACGTCGAAGACAAAGAACACATCTCCAAAGATGTCTTTGGTTACACGATTAGAGAAGGTTATCTAAGTCTCTCAGTTTTAACATACCGAAAAGGAATTCTTCTAGGTCAAGAATCATTTATTGTAGAACTCTTCGGAGACGTGATTGAACAAGTCTCTGACCTCATTTTCCAATATTATGATAATCATCAAAAACCCCAGGAAATTGTGGTTAATTCTGAGCAAATCCTGGATATTTTAAGTTCGGTCTTAGATGTGAAAATCGTTTCAGCATCTCGAGGCAAAAACATGGAAGCTGTCTCGATTGCTAACCTCAACGCTCAACAATCTTTAGACTCCCATTTTATGTCCGCTCGACTATCTGATTCAAACCTCGAATTACTAGAAAACTTAGGACATAAAATTAATATCGAAACTCCATACCGTATTGAGCTCTTCGATAACTCCCACATCCAAGGTGACTCCCCTGTTGGAGTAGTTGTGGTCTTCATTAATGGAGAACCAGTGAAAAAAATGTACCGTAAATTCAATATTGAAGGCAAAGAAAAACGTGATGACTACGCTTCAATGAAAGAAGTAATGACAAGAAGATACTCTAGATTAAAAGAGAACAATGATCCAATGCCAGATCTCATCCTTACTGATGGAGGCTTAGGTCAAATCCACGCTGGATGTGAAGTCATTGAGGAACTAGGTTTATCGATCCCAGTTTTTGGTCTATTTAAAAACGACCGTCACCAAACTAAAGGCCTCATGGATCAGGAAGGAAATGTCATCTCTTTAGATGATGATAAATCCTTATTCTTCTTACTTGTAAGAATGCAAGACGAAGTCCATCGTTTTGCCATTTCCTTCCATCACCAAAAAAGAAGTAAGAATTTCACTAAATCAATCTTAGATGATATTCCTGGATTAGGATCAAAAAGACAACAACTGATTTTGTCTCATTTTACTGACATTGATGCACTGAAAAACGCGACGGTGGAGGAACTCT